>JBILKP010000203.1:0-5060 GCA_044376625.1 Gemmatimonas sp.
ACGTGCTGGTGGCGGGGGCGGTGGCGGACTTCGAGTGCGCCCTGGGGAACTTCATCCTCACGGGCGGGACGCTGGCCGACGAGTTCGCCGACGCGCAGGCGAACGCGGCCACGTGGGACATCGACCGCCGGACGAACTTCCCGGCGACGGCGCTGTACGCCACGGGGGGCTGCGGCGGGTTCGGGGTGTACACCCCGCTCTCGATCGCGCGGTTCCAGGCGGACCAGGCGCTGCAGCTGCTGGCCAAGTGGACCGACGCGGAGGTGCCCGGGCGGGCGGCGCTGCAGGCGCAGGCGGCGGCGTTCGCCGGCTACAGCTACCTGCTGATGGGGGAGATGTTCTGCTCCTGCGCCTTCGACCTGGGGGCGGAGCAGACGCCGGCGGCGGTGTTCGCGCTGGCGGAGGAGCGGTTCTCCCGCGTGATTGCGGCCACGGGGGCGCCGGCCGACCTGCGCAACCTGGCGCTGGTGGGGCGCGCGCGCGCGCGGATCAACCAGGGGAAGCGCACCGAGGCGGCGGCCGACGCGGCGCTGGTGCCGGCGGGCTTCGTCTACACCGCCAAGACCACGGCGGCGGCGGGGCGGGCGGAGAACCGGATCTTCCGGTTCAACAACACCAACGGCACGGTCACGGTGGACACGCAGTTCCGCGCCCAGACGGTGGCCGGGGTGGCCGACGCGCGGGTGAACGTGACCGACGCCGGGCGCGGGGGCTCGCTCCCCACGGTGCGGCTGTTCGTGCAGAACAAGTACCGGTCGCTGAGCGATCCCATCCCGATGGCCACCTGGCGCGAGGCGACGCTGATCCGCGCGGAGGTGGCCGGCGGGGCCACGGCGGTGCAGCTGATCAACCAGCTGCGCACGGCGGCCAACCTGCCGGCGTTCGCCAGCACGGTGGAGACGGAGATCCAGGCGCAGGTGCGGGAGGAGCGCCGCCGGGAGCTGTTCCTGGAGGGGCACCGCCTGTACGACACGATCCGCTTCAACCTCCCCCTGGTGCCGGCGGCGGGAGCGCTGTTCCCCAATGGCGGCGGCACCTACGGCAACAACAAGTGCCTGCCGCTCCCCGACGTCGAGCGGCTGAACAATCCCAGCATCTCCGGTTGATCCGTCTCGCGGGGCCGGCGTCGTCGATGGTGACGGCGCCGGCCCCCGGGGTGTCCCCCCACGCGTGCCCATGATGTCCTTTCCCTTTGTGTCCCGGCCGGCCGCGCGCCGGTCGGCGGTGGCCGCCGCCCTGGCCCTGGCCGTGTGGCCGTCAATGGCCGCCACCCAACCGGCCCCCCCGCGCCGCATCGCCGAGGTGATGGCGCGCCCGGACTTCGCCCATGCGTCGTGGGGGATGGAGTTCTACGACCTGCAGTCGGGGCGCACGGTGTTCGCGCACAACCGGCAGCAGCTGTTCGTCCCCGGCTCCACCACCAAGGTGGTGACGATGGCGACGGCGCTGGAGGTGCTGGGCCCCGACCATCGGTTCCGCACGCGGCTGTACCGCACCGGCCCGGTGGTGGCCGGGGTGGTGCAGGGGGACCTGGTGCTGGTGGCCAGCGGCGATCCCAACCTGTCGGGGCGGGCGCGCCCCGACGGCTCGTATGCGTTCATCGACCAGGACCATTCCTACAGCGGGCAGCCGCTGGCGGACGACCCGCTCACGGTGATCAAGGCGATGGCCGCGCAGGTGGCGGCGCGCGGCATCCGCGGGGTGACGGGACAGGTGGTGGTGGACGCGTCGCTGTTTGCGGAAGGCGCGCGCGAGCTGGGCACGCGGGTGACGCTGTCGCCGCTGGTGATCAACGACAACGTCATCGACCTGGTGGTGACGCCGGGGGCGTCGGCGGGGGCGCCGGCCACGGTGACGGTGTCGCCGCAGACGTCGTACCTCACGGTGCAGGCCACCCTCACCACGGCCGACAGCGGGTCGGCGCCGGCGGTGCGGATGGTGGAGGACAGCACCAACCGCGACCACCGGGTGCTGGTCATCACGGGGCGGGTGCCGCGGGGCGCGCCGTCCAACCCGCGCTGGGTGATCCCGTCGCCCAGCCGCTTCGGGGAGATCGTGCTGGCCGAGGCGCTGCGGGCGGCGGGGGTGTCGGCCATCCCGCGGCTGGCCACGCGGCGGGCGGAGCCGGCCGCGCTGCGCGGCGCCTACGTGGATTCGCTGCTGGTGGCCGAGCACGTGTCGCTGCCGCTGCTGGCGGAGGCGCGGGTGCTGCTCAAGACCAGCCAGAACCTGCACGCCAGCAACTTCCCGCTGCTGCTCGCCGGGCTGGAGGCGGCGCGCGACCCGTCGCGTGACCCGTCGCGCACGGGGTTTGACATCGCGCGCGAGCTGATGGTGAAGAACGGGCTGGACCTGGAGGGGGCGGTGCAGGGGGACGGGGCGGGGGGGGACGCGTATTTCTCCCCGGCGTTCATGACGCGCTTCCTGGCGATGATGTGGCAGCGCCCGTACGCGGCGGGGTTCAAGGCGGCCATGCCCACGCTGGGGGTGGACGGCACGCTGGCCACGATCCAGAAGGGGAGCCCGGGGGCGGGGAAGGTGTTCGCCAAGACCGGGACCTACGGCAGCTACGACCCGCTCAACCGGCGGCAGATCATCCACGGCAAGGGGCTGGCGGGGTACTTCACCACGCGCAGCGGGCGGGAGATCGCCTTTGCGATCTACGTCAACAACGTGGCGGCCAAGGTCCCCGACCCGGCGGTGCTGGCCGGACAGGCGCTGGGGGAGATCGCCTCGATCGCGTGGGAGACGATCCGGTGAGCCAGCTGCTGGAGGGAGCTGCGGCGCAGGCCCCCGTGGATCCGTCGCAGGTGACGATCCGGGCGCTGGCCACGCTGGAGGAGCGCGAGCAGGCGGTGGCGCTGCAGGAGGCCACGTGGGGGGTGGGGTTCACGGAGCGGGTCCCCGGGGCGATCCTGCTGGTGGCCCAGAAGACCGGTGGCGTGGTGGGGGGGGCCTTTGACCCGGACGGCCGCCTGCTGGGGTTCGTCTTCGGCATGGTGGGGGTGCGCAACGGGGCGCTGTTCCACTGGTCGGACATGCTGGCGCTGGTGCCGGAGGCGCGCGGATCGGGGTTGGCCGAGCGCCTCAAGCACTGGCAGGCGGACCAGTGCCGCGCGCTGGGGATCCGGGAGATGGTCTGGACCTTTGATCCGCTGGTGGCGCGCAACGCCTGGTTCAACCTGCGCCGGCTGAAGGCGGAGATTGCGGAGTATGTCGAGAACGTCTACGGCGTCACCGACTCCCCGCTGATGGGGCCCATCCCCACCGACCGGTTCGTGGCGCGGTGGCGGCTGGATGGTCCCACCGTGCCGCGCACCGAGGCGCCGTGGACGCTGGCGCTGCCGGCGGACTTCGAGGCGCTGGTGCGCAACGATCCCGCCGCGGCCGCCGCGGCCCGCTTTGCCTTCCGCGACGCCGTGCAGGCGCACGCCGCCGCCGGGCGCCACGTGGTGGGGATCACCCGCGGTCCCGAGGGGACCGCCTACCTGCTGGACACCCGCTGACCGCCGGTCGCCGTCGCGCTCCGTTCCTTCCTTTCCCAGACTTTCCCGGCCCCTGCCATGCGCCTTGACCGCCTCATCCTCCGCGAGATCCACCTGCCGCTGCGCGAACCGTTCCGCATCTCCTCCGGGGAGATCCACGAGCGGAAGATCCTCCTGTGCGAGCTCACCGACGCCGACGGCGCCACGGTGATGAGCGAGTGCGTGGCCGGGGAGACCCCCAACTACACGCCGGAGACGCTGGACACCGCGTGGCTGGCGCTCACCACCTGGATCGCGCCGCGGCTGCTGGGGGTGGAGCTGGCGCACCCGCGCGACGTGCACGCGCTGCTGGAGAAGGACTTCCGCGGGCACAACATGGCCAAGGCGGCGGTGGAGATGGGGATGTGGGGGCTGGAATCGGTGCGGCGCGGGATGCCGCTGGCCGACTTCATGGGGGGCACGCGCGCGCGGGTGCCCGTGGGGATCTCGCTGGGGATCCAGCGCACCCCCGAGGCGCTGGTGGCCAAGGCCGAGGCGGCGGTGGCGCAGGGGTACCAGAAGGTGAAGATCAAGGTGGAGCCCGGGCGCGACGTGGCGTTCGTGGAGGCGGCCCGGCGCGCGCTCCCCGAGGCGCACCTCATGGCCGACGCCAACAACGCGTACACGCTGGACGACCTCCCCGTGCTGAAGGCGCTGGACGGGCTGGGGCTGATGATGATCGAGCAGCCGCTGGCGTGGGACGACCTGGTGCGGCACGCGGTGCTGCAGCGGGAGCTGCAGACGCCGGTGTGCCTGGACGAGTCCATCACGTCGCTGGAGCGGGCCGAGGACATGGTGGCGCTGGGGTCGGGGCGCATCGTGAACATCAAGCCCGGGCGGGTGGGCGGGTTCACGGCGTCGCTCGCCATCCACGATTTCTGCCAGGCCCAGGGGATCCCGGTGTGGTGCGGCGGGATGTTCGAGAGCGGGGTGGGGCGCGCGTACAACGTGGCGCTGGCCTCGCTTCCCAACTTCACGATGCCCGGGGACCTGTCCCCGTCCAGCCGCTACTGGACGCAGGATGTGGTGGACCCCGAGTGGACGATGACCCCCGAGGGGGAGGTGATCGTGCCGCGGAGCGCGCCCGGGATCGGGGTGGCGCCGGACATGGAGCGGATTGCGGCGCTGTCGGTGCGCACCACCGAGCTGCGCGCCTAGCCGCCCGGCGGCGCCCTGCTTGCCCCCGCCCGACGGCGGGGGCAAGTTAGGGGTCCCGCCCTCGCCGGTCCTGCCGGCGCCTTTCATCCGTCCCGCCGTCCCCCTCCCGGTCGCGCATGCGGACGCTTCTCCTGGTTCCCCTGCTGGCCGGGGCCGCCCTGACCCGTCCGGGCGACCCGGTCCCTCCCCGCCGCGCCACCCCCCTGCCGGTGGTGCGCCCGGTGGTGTCCCCGGTGGTGCACCCGGTGGTGTCCCCGGTGGTGCACCCGGTGGTGCACCCGGTGGTGCGGTCCGGGGCCCGCCCCGCGCGGCGCCCGTCCGCCGCCCGCGCGCCGCTCGCTGCCGCCGCGATGGGGCCGGTGCTCACGCAGTACTGCG
>JBILKP010000204.1:0-5027 GCA_044376625.1 Gemmatimonas sp.
GCGACGACCGGATGCGAATGTGCCGACTCGCGAGAAGCGACAGCGCTCCGAGCCGCCCGGCAGCGTAGGCGCTCTCCAAGGCGGCGTCAGCGCTCAGTCCGTTGAGGCCTGCATCGTGGAACCGGCGCACCGCCTTGCTCCAGAGCGCCAGCACTTCCGCCCGGGTGAACGGCATGCGCTCAACACGGCCTGCATACGCAGGAGTGCCGAGGGTAGCGGCTCGGGCCAACCGGGAAGTGCCGGGTCCTCGACGTGATGGTCGACGGCACCACCGGCGAGAGCCTCGGGCTCGCCCGCACTTCGGCGCCCCTGCCGTCTCGACACCATCATGCGGTGCTCCCCCCGGCCCGCCCCACTGGCAGGCGCATCATCGGGCAAGCGGCACGCCTGCCGCCTCCGCCACCGCCTCCAGTGCGTCGCCGGGTCCCGCCAGCCAGTGCTTCGGGCCGCCAAGTACCTCGCGCAGGTACCGCCGACTGGGGGACCCCGGCGCGGTCAGTCGATCCCTGAGGACCGTGGGCGTGTAGCAGCTGGGATTCACCTCGCGCCCCGTGAGCACGGCCAACTCCGTCAGCGCACGGTACAGGCGCGGCCGGTCGATTGCCTCGCCCATCACGAATACGTCCACGTCGCTCTCCGCCGTGGCCCGTCCGGCGGCGAATGATCCGTAGACGAACGCGGCGTCCACGCCGGCCACCCCACGCAGCGCCTCCCGCGCCAACGTGGGTGGATCGGACAGGGAGACCAACAGGCGCCGGAGCGCCCCCCACGCTGGCCAATCGGGCGACACCTCATACTCCACCCGGCGACCACCCAAGCGGGGTGCGGGGCGGATAGCTCCGATCGCCACCAGTGCCTTGAGATCGCGCTGTAATGACGCGCTGCGCTCGCCGAACAAGCGCTCCAATTGGCGCAGATAGATGCGTTCCTCGGGATGCAGCGCCAGGTATCGCAACAACGAGGCACGGCTGCCGCTGATCCCCAACAGGGCCAGTGGATCGCCCACGAGCGACCGCCGGCTCGGCCGGCGCCCCCTCGCTGGAGAGGGCGATTGGGCCGACAGTGGGCGCCCACTTGGCGCCCGTACCGCCCGGCCGGGCCGAACGGAATCCTTGCTGTTAAAGGACGAAATTGAACGAGCCATCATGCGCTCAATATGAGCGCATAACAAGGCTGCCGACAAGGTGCTGGCCGCCCCGATCACCCGCCTGTCAGGGCCCCCTTGCCGCCCACACGCCGCCACGGCAGCATGCGGTGGCCCCGCCCAATCCATTGTTCTGCTTGTCGCCTCGCCACGGACGTCCCCATGTCCCCCCTGCACTGCCTCCCCTGCGAAGACTCCGACGCCTTGGCCGAACAGCACCGCGCGGCCCTGGACATCCCACGCCCGCGCGCCGCGCACCTGGGACGCTCGGCGGTGTACGCCGCCGATCAGGGACACTACGACACCGACCAAGGCACCACGGTGGACTGGCGGCAGATGGTGGAGGCGGCCGTGGCCGCCAAGGTGAGCGTCCCCCCCGACGCGGCGCTTCCGGCCCCGGCGCCAACACGCCATGCGGTCACGCGCGTGCAGGTGGTGAACGACACCACCATGGCGGCCGCGCGCCGGTTGGTGGACGCGGGGCACCGCCCGCTGGCACTCAACTTTGCCAATGGCATCCACCCCGGCGGCGGCTTCCTGAGCGGGTCACGCGCGCAGGAGGAGGTGCTGTGCCGCTCCAGCGCACTGGCGTACACGTTGTGGGGCGACCCCATGTACGACACACACCGGAAGCGCCCCACCCCCGATTCCACCGACTGGGCCATCCTGTCGCCGCGGGTCCCCTTCTTCCGGCTGGATGATGGCACCACGCTGGACGCGCCCTGGCTGCTGGACGTGCTTACCTGCGCGGCGCCGGTGGCATTTCGCGTGGGGCAACCGCTGGCGGGGGACATGCTGGCGCGCCGCATCACGCGCGTGCTGGCCATGGCGCAGGCGTACGGTTACGACACGCTGGTGCTGGGGGCGTGGGGGTGCGGTGCCTTTGGCAACGACCCGCACCGCACCGCGCGCGACTTCCGCGCGGCGCTGGAGGGACCGTTCAGCGGGGCGTTTGCCCACGTGGTGTTTGCCGTGACCGACTGGTCGAGCGAGCGGCGGTTCCTGGGGCCGTTCCGGGAGGTGTTCGGGGGGTGACGCACGTGGGGAGCCGGTTTGACGGTCTCCCCCCGGCGCCGTAACGTCTCCCCCACGCCGCACGGACCATGGCGGTGCGCCCCTTGTACGTCCCGCGGCCTCTGTCCTTCACCCTCCCGGCCATGCGTCACGCGCTGCTCCTGACGTTCCTTGCCTCCCTGCTGGGTGGCGCCCCGCGTGCACTCATGGCCCAGGGGAGCGCGTCACCGGGGCGTGCTGCGCGCACGCCGTCGCAGCGCCTGGCGGCCATTGCCGACGAGGTGCTGGAGCACCGGCGCGCCACCAACCTGCAGGAGCGGCTGGTGGCCGGGCTCCCCATCGAGCAGCTCCCCGACCCCACGCGTGCGGGCGCCGAGGCGGAGGGACGGTGGGCGGCGCAGCGACTGGCGCGGCTGGAGCGCCTGGGGGATGCCGGGCTGTCCGAGGAGGAGCAACTCACGCGGCGCGTGCTGCTGTGGGAGCTGGCGCTTGAGGTGGAGCGGCCGCGGCATCACGCGGTTTCCTTTGCCGATGTCACGCCGTACGCCTCGCCGCTGCGCCGCATTGGCGAGGCGTTCGAGCGGCTGCCGCTGGGCACCGCGACCGAGCGGGCACGCTTCCGCCGCGTGCAGGGGGAAGTGCCCCGCTACCTGCAGGCGGTGGCGGACGAGCTGCGGCGCCGCGCGGCGGCCGGGGTGCGGCTGGCCGCCCCCGAGATCCCCGCGGTGCTGGGCGTGCTGCGCAGCGTGCGCGTTCCCGCCGAGCGCAGCCCCTTTGTGCCGGCGCCCGCGCGGCTGGCCGGCGTGGCGGATGCCGAGGGGCAACGGTTTGCGCGGGACATGCGGCAGGCGTATGAACAGCGCATCGTCCCCGCGCTGGACGCGCTCCTTGGCGTGTTCGACTCGGCCTATGTGGCACGCGCGCCCAAGGCGGTGGGGCTGGGGCACTACCCCGGGGGGGCCGAGGCCTACCGCTTCCTGGTGAAGCAGCACACCACCACCGCGCTGTCACCCGAGGCGATCCACGCCATCGGGGTGCGCGAGGTGGCGCGGATTGAGGGGGCCATGGCCGAGATCCGCCGCGGGCTGGGGGTCACCGCATCGGCGCCCGCGTTCCTGGAGCAGCTGCGCCGCGACCCGCGCTTCCTGGCCACCACGCCGGACGAGGTGGGGGCCCGCCTCATGGCCTACCAGCAGCGGCTGGCCCCAGAGATCGGGCGCGCCTTCCGCACGCTGCCGCGCGCCGGGAGCGATGCGCGCCGGCTGGATCCGCGGCTGGAGGGATCCCAGACCTTTGGCTACTACGATCCGCCCAACGCCGCGGACTCCCTGGGGCACTACTACTTCAACGGGTCGCAGCTGGCCGACCGGCCGCTGCTGTCGGCCGGGGCGCTGTCGTACCACGAGCTGCTTCCGGGGCATCACCTGCAGGTGGCGCTGCAGCTGGAGAACCGCGCGCTGCCGCCGCTGCGGCGGGTGCCGTCGGGGACCGCGTACATCGAGGGGTGGGGGGACTACGCCTCGGAGCTGGCGGGGGAGCTGGGGATGTACCGCGACCCGTGGGAGCAGTACGGCCGGCTGCAGATGGAGATGTTCCTGGCCTGCCGCCTGGTGGTGGACACCGGCATGAACGCCCTGGGGTGGTCGCGCGACTCGGCCACGGCGTACCTGCTGGCGCGCGTGATCGAGTCGCCCACGCAATTGGCCACCGAGACGCTGCGCTATTCCACTGACATCCCCGCGCAGGCGCTGGCCTACAAGATGGGCGCCGTGGAGCTGCTGCGGCTGCGCGAGCGGGCGCGCACGGTGCTGGGGGCGCGCTTCGACCTGCGCGACTTCCACGACGTGGTGCTGGGGAGCGGCTCGCTCCCGCTGTCAGTGCTGGAGTGGAAGGTGGAGCGGTGGCTGGCGCGGGGGAGCACCGCGGGGCGCTGACCTGATCAGCACACCCGGATGGCCCAAGCCCGCCCAGGGCGAGAGCGATGGGGCACCAGGCCCCGTCGGCATCGATGGGAGCGGGGAGGTTGGCCATGGGCAGGGCCATCAGGACGTGACGGCAGGTGGCCCAGCCGAGGAGATGCCGGAAAGGATGTCCACCAAGCGGGTGTTGATGTACAGGACCGTACGACCGGCCCGCTGCTTGGACAGGATGCCGTCTGCGGCCAGCAGGTCCAGGTACCGGGTGGCCGTGATGCGGCTGACACCCAGCTCCTGCTCCACCAAGCGGATGCGGGTATAGGGGTGGCGAAACAGGCTGTTGAGCAGGTCCTGGCTGTAGAACCGGTGGCGCGAGCGGATGCGGTGCTTGGTGTCCTGCAACAGCGCGCGAATGGCCTGCACCGTGGCCAGCGCGTCCCGCGCGGTGCGCTCCACCGCTTCCAGCATGTAGGCCACCCACTCCTCCCACCGATCCTCTTCCCGTACCGCCTGCAGCAAGGCGTAGTAGCGCGCCTTGGTGTGCACGATATGGCGGCTGAGGTAGAGGATGGGGAGGTCCAGCAGCCCCTCCTTCACCAGGTACAGCACATTCACGATGCGCCCGGTGCGGCCGTTGCCATCGTAGAAGGGGTGGATGCTCTCGAACTGGTGGTGGATGAGCGCCATGCGCACCAGCGGATCCACCGGGAAGGGCGGGTGGGCATTGATGAACCGCTCCAACCCGTCCATGAGGCGCACCACCTCGGTGGCATCCTGTGGCGGCGTGTAGATGACCCGCCCCGCCTGGTCCTTGAGCACGGTGCCGGGCACGCGGCGAAATCCGGCATTGTTCTGCTCCAGCGCCCCCTGAATGGCCAGGATGTGCCGGCAGGTCAGCAGCCCGGTGCGCTGTACCTCCTCGAATCCCCGCCGCAACGCTACCCCGTACCGCA
>JBILKP010000205.1:0-5016 GCA_044376625.1 Gemmatimonas sp.
ACGCCGAGGTCGTTCCCCACGTGCGTGAACAGCGTCACGTCGGTGTTCTTGAACACCCCGTCGCGCACCAGGAACGCCTTGCCGGCCATCTGCTCCTCGGCGATGCCGGGCCACAGCAGCAGCGTGCCGTTGATCCTGTCGCGCTGCATCAGCTGCTTGACCACGATGGCGGCCACGATGTTGAGCGCCTGCCCGGCATTGTGCCCCTCGCCGTGCCCGGGCCCCCCCTGCACCATCTGGTCGCGGTACCCCACCCCGGGCTTGCTGCTGGCCTGCGGGATGCCGTCCACGTCGGAACCCAGCGAGATCTCCGGCTTCCCGGTGCCGTAGCGCCAGGTGGCGGTCCACGCGGTGGGGATCCCGGCCACGCCGCGCACCACGCTGAACCCCTCCTTCTCCAGCAGCCCGGTCAGGTACTTCTGCGACTCGACCTCCTGGAAGCCCAGCTCCTGGAAGGAGAAGAGCATGTCCACGATCTCCTGCACCTGCTTGGCGCGCCCTTGCACCAGCGTGAGCGCCTCGGCCTTGAGGCGCACGATGCGCGCGCTGTCCGGGCCCGAGGCCACGAGCGCCGCGGGGGCGGCGGGAGGGGTGCCCTGCGCCTGCGCGGGGGTGGCCGACAGCGCGGTCAGCGCCGCCACCCCGAGGGCGACGGCAGGGGTCAGGGAGAGCCGCGGCAACGAGGGCCGCGACGGCTGCGGGGTGACGCGCATGACCTGCTCCAGGTGAGGAAGGCGGGAGGGGCGGCGCCCGCAGGGCGCCTGCCGGGGGGACGTGCGCCCCCAACATACCGCCGAGGAAACCCGGGCGGGGGGGGCGGCGTATCACGGGCATCCCACCGGTGCCGTTGCGCCGGCCTTCCCCCGCAGCCCGTGGCCATGCGTCGCTCCCGCCTCCGCGTTTCCCTGTGGTCCTGCTGGCGGCGGCCGGCCGTCCTCCTGCTGCTGGCCGGCGCCGGCGCCTGCGCCCGGGGGGGCGCCCCCCCGGCCACCGCGCCGGCGCCGGCCGCGGGGGACAGCGCCCGCCGCCCCGCGGCTACCCCCGCGGCGGACACGGGGTTCACCGACCCCGAACGCGACCAGCTGCGCGAGGTGGCCCGCGAGGTGCGGCGCGAAGTGCGCGCCCGCGTGGGGGTGGACACCGCGGTGCGGCGGCAGCGCGCCCAGGCGGCCGCACCCACCGCCTTTGCCGACACGGGTGCCGCGGCGCTGCTGCGCCTGGCCCGCGCCGCGCGGCTGCGGCAGGACAGCGCGCTCCTCGCCTACCGCGCCACCGCCACCCAGCGCTTCGACCTGGGGCTCGGGGCGCGACGCCTGGGGCTCGAGAAGCGGCTCTTCCGCGGCGACAACGTGGCCGAGATCGCCTGGCGCCGCGACGTGGGGGTGCGCGTCACCCCCGTGGGGTCGCGCGTGGCGTCGCCGCTGGGGGGCAACGCCGACGGGGACATCGCCGAGGCCGTCACCATCCCCTACTACCCGGGGCGCGAGACGCTCTGGTTTCCCAGCAGCGAGCTCGGCGTGGTGCGCGCCGACATCGACGAGCGGGAGCTGATCCACCCGCTGGCCGCCGGGGCCGAGGCCTACTACCGCTACGCCCTGGGGGACTCGGCCACCATCGCCCTCCCCGATGCCACCGTGATTCCGCTGCGCGAGCTGCGCATCACCGCGCGCCGCCCCGACCGGCGGCTGTTCGTGGGGTCGTTCTGGTTCGACCGGCGCGGCGGGGAGCTGGTGCGCGCCGCCTACCGGCTGTCGGCGGCCATCGAGATCTGGGACGTGGCCGCCGAGGAGGTCGCCCGCGACCGTGCCGACGCGCGGGTGGCGGCCCCGGTGCGCGACTCCATCGCGCGCGCCCGCCTGGCCCGCCCGCTGTTCGTGAAGGATTCCGCGGCGCGCGCCGAGCGGGCCGCCCGCGTCGCCCGGGCGGGGGGTGGGGACGACGACGAGCCGCCGGCGTGGGTGAAGGCCACCTTCCGCCCCGCCAAGGCGGAGCTGGAGGGAATCACCGTGGAATACGGGCTGCACGAGGGGCGCTTCTGGCTGCCGCGCGCCCACAGCGCCCGCTTCCGGATGCAGTTCGGGTTCATGCAGGTCCCCTTCCGCCTGGACGAAGGATTCCGCTATCGCGACGTGAACGCCGCCTTCCCGCTGCGCGCCATCCCCGCCACGCGGCTGGCGCGGGCGCGGGGGGACACGGCCGCCGCCGGCGACAGCGCCACCGTGGTGGAGGCGCCGGGGACGGTGTCGGTGTCCATCGGCAGCGGCGCCGTGCAGGGGGGGACGGCGGTGGACAGCACGGCGCCCCGCGGCGCGCGCGACACCACCCGGCTGTCCCCCGCGGAGCGCCAGCGCGCGCGCCTGTGCGCGCAGGACAGCGTGTACACCCGGGTGGACACCCGCTTCGAGGGGCGGCTGCGCGTGGCCTTCGACATGCCCTGCAACCGGGGCACGCTGGCCGCGTCGCCGGCGCTCCCGCCGCTGGACGCCAGGGACCGCGAGGGGTTTGACGCGCCCGGGCGCGACGCGCTGCTGGGGGTGCTGGGGCTGGACCTGCAGCCCGGGCTGGCGCCCGGGCGCCCGCAGCTGCGCTGGGGGGCGGAGTTCGTGCGGTACAATCGGGTGGAGGGGCTGTCGGCGGGGGCGCAGCTGCGCCAGGGGCTGGGGGCCGGGTACACGGTGGCCGCCACCGGGCGCATCGGCCACGCCGACCGGCATGCCAACGGCGAGCTGGCGCTGGAGCGCAGCGCCGGCGGGCGGGCGGTCACCGCCGCGGTCTACCACCGCCTGGCCGCCAGCAACCCCGACTGGGGGGGCGCGCTCACGCTGGGGCCCTCGCTGCCGGCGCTGCTGTACGGACGCGACGAGGGGTTCTACTTCCGCGCGTACGGCGTCGAGCTGACGGAACAGCGCACCACGCGCGGGGCCGCCACCCGGTGGCGGCTGTTCGTGGAGCGGCAGTGGGGGGCCGGGGACACCGGGGTGGTGCACACCTTTTCCCTGGCCCGGGCGCTTGGCGGGCGGCGCTTCCGCACCAACGTCATCGCCGACCGGGTGGCGCTCACGGGGGTGGCGCTGGACTGGAACCGGGTGCTGCGCGACGTCCCCGGTGGGGTGCGGGTGACCACGGCGCTGCAGGGGGAGGCCGCCACCGGGAGCTACACGTATGCGCGCGGTAGCGCCGAGGCGACCGTCAGCCGCCCGGTGGGGGGGGTGGTGGCGGCGCTCACCGCCGCCGTGGGGAGCACCACCGGGCAGCTCCCGTCGCAGCGGCAGTGGTTCCTGGGCGGCGTCCGCACCGTCCGGGGGCAGGCACCGGGGACCGCGGAAGGGGACGCCTTCTGGCTGGCGCGCGCCGAGCTGGGGACGCGGCAGGGGGTGGTCCGCCCGGTGGCCTTCTTCGACGTGGGGTGGGCCGGGAGCCGGCGGGCGCTGGGGCGGGTGCAGCCGCTGCGGGGGACCGGGGTGGGGGTGGGGGTGCTGGACGGGTTGCTGCGGATGGACGTGGCGCGGGGGCTGTACCCCCTCAAGGGGTGGCGCACCGACCTGTACCTGCAGGCGGCGCTGTAGCCGGCGGACGGCGCGCGGGGGGGGTGTGACGCCGGGGGCGGCTGGGTCGTCCCCGGCCTAGGCGAAGACCAGCCGACGGGGGCTGGCCCCCCGGCCAGATGGACCATCAGCATCGCGCGTGATCGCGTGTGGAGGCGGCTCCTGCAGCTCGAACCTTTGTTTGCGGCGTCGCTCGCCCTGCTGATCGACCAGCTGCGCAGCGGCGCGCCCGGGCCGGCCGTGGGGGCCAGCATCGGGCGCCTGCAGGCCATCGCGCGCATGGGGGAGCTCCGCCTCGAGGTGGAGGCGCTGCGCGCGGACGCGCAGCACGACAGCCCCACCGCGGTCGGGGCGGCGCTGCTGGTGGACGCCATGACCATGCACCATGCCAGCGTCATCGAGGTGCACAACTCCGTCACCCAGGAGGAGTGCCTCAAGCTGGCACGGGCGCTGCTGGCGCCGCCGGCGTTTGGCGGCACCACGGTGGACCCCGTCTTCCGCAACACCCTCTGGAACGTGAAGGTGGTGACCGAGCGCCCGCGCCACGGCGCCCCCACGCCGCGCCTGTTCACCGCCCCGGCGGCGGGGACGGCGCTGCAGCAGGTGGCGGCGGCGGTGCAGGGGGGGGACGCCCACCAGGTGGTGGCCGCGCTCTCCGCGATCATCCCCGACCCGGTGTTCCGGGCCGCGGCCACCCCGGCGGCGCTGCACCTGGTGGCCGAGCTGGTGGGCGACCCGGCGGCGGAGGACCCCTCGGCCGTGCTGCGCATCATCGACCGCGCCGGCGAGGAGGGGGTGCGGGCGGTGTTCCAGCACCTCATGGCCTCGGGGGACATCGCGGCGCGGCGGCGCTACTACGACGCGTGCCTCACCCTCAAGGCCGGCACGCGGGTGTTCATGGAGTACCTCAACCACCAGCTGTGGTACGTGGTGCGCAACGCCGCCTCGCTGCTGGGGGAGACCAACGCCGAGACGGCGGTGCCGGCGCTGGGGCGGCTGCTCAAGCATGACGAGGAGCGGGTGCGGCTGGCGGCGGTGGCGGCGCTGGGGCAGATCGGCGGCCCCGACGCCATCGCGCGGCTGGAGACGGCGCTGTACGACCCGTCGATGGACGTGCGGCGCCGGGTGATGTCCATCCTGTTCACCAACCAGGAGCACTGGAGCGAGCTGGACGGCTCCGACCCGATCAACGACATCGAGCGCGACGAGGCGCTGCGGCTGGAGATGGTGCGGGCGCTGGGGCGGGTGAACACGCAGGCGGCCGCGCACAAGCTGCAGACGCTGGTGGAGGGGAAGGGGACCGACTCCTCGGTGGAGCTGCGGCTGGCGGCGATGGACGCCCTGGCGCAGGGGCATCGCGCGCTGGCGATGCAGGTGCTCCCCAAGTACGCCTACGACCCGTTCCCCACGATCCGGGCCAAGGTCGCGCAGCTGCTGCGCTAGGCGGCGGGTGCGCGCCGCGGGTGCGCGC
>JBILKP010000051.1:0-14887 GCA_044376625.1 Gemmatimonas sp.
GGCGACGGCGTGGGGAAGGCGGTCCGCGAGGCCACCGGCAAGCGCGGGGTGGACGTGGTGATCGACTCGGTGGGGGAGGCCACGTGGGCGCAGTCGCTGGTGGCGCTGGGGAAGCGGGGGCGGCTGGTGACGTGCGGGGGGACCGCCGGGCCGCTGGTGCAGGTGGACGTGCGGCGGATGTTCTGGAACCAGTGGACGCTGATGGGCTCCACCATGGGGAGCGACGCCGAGTGCCTGGCCATGCTGGCGCCGTTTCGGGCGGGGCGGCTGCACCCGCCGGTGGACTCCGTCTTTCCGCTGGCCGAGGCGCCGGCGGCGTATGCGCGGCTCGCGTCGGGGGAGCAGTTCGGGAAGGTGGTGGTGCGGCTGTGACGGCACCCGCCGGGGGGGACGCGGGTGGGGACGCGGGTGGCGACGCGGGCGACGCCGCCGGGGGGGAGGCGGGCGCGGCGCGGTTCACCCCCCCCGAGGAGCGGGCGCTGCGGGGGGCGGTGGCGGCGGGGGGGACGCCGTCCTGTCCGCGGTGCGCGGTGCGGCTTACCCAGCGTCCCCTGGGGGGCGGCTCGTTCGGGTTGGGGTACCGTCGCCAGCGGACCTGGCTGCTGTGCCCGTCGTGCCGCCGCAGCGCCATCTTCGACGTGCGGCGGGGGACGCGGCTGTAGCGCGCGGTCCGGCGCGCGCTGCCTGTGGCGCGCTGCCTGTGGCGCGCTGCCTGTGGCGCGCTGCGGGAGGCGACTAGCTTTGACGCTGGCCGTCCGGCGCGCCCCTGCAGGCGGGGCGCCGCGCCGGGCGGAGCGGGTTCCCCCCTTCCGTGGTCACTGTCGCCGTGAGCGCTGTCGTGTTTCCCGTCGGGTCCGTCCTGGTGCGCCCTCTCCTCGCTGCCGCGCGCGCCCTCCAGCCGGAGGGCGCCACCTCCACCTTCACGGAGCGCCTCGAGCAGGGCTTCGTGCTGCTGGGCGAGTTCGTGCCGGCGCTGTTCGGCGCGATGGTCATCCTCTTTGCCGGGTACCTGTTGGCCAAGGTGCTCGAGAAGGCCACGATCAAGCTGCTGCGGCGGGTGCACTTCAACGACCTGCTGGAGCGCGGGGGGGTGCTGCAGGCGGTGGAGCGCTCGGGGGCGCACCTCAACCCGGCGCGGGTGATCGCCAACCTGCTCTTCTGGCTGGTGATGTTCGCGGTGCTGCTGGTGGCGGCCAACGCCATCGGGCTGGAGTCGCTGGCCAACGTCTTCTCCGAGTTGGTGAGCTACATCCCCAGCGTCATCGCGGCGATCGTGGTGATCCTGCTGGGGATCGTGCTGGGGCGGTTCGTGGGGGGGCTCATCCAGGCGTCGGCCGGGGGGCTGCACGGCGGGCCGTGGCTGGCGCGCACCGGGCGCGGCGGGGTGATCGTGCTGGCGGTGTTCATGGCGCTGCAGGAGCTGGGGATCGCCACGGACATCGTGACGACGGCGTTCGCGATCCTCTTTGGCGCGGTGGCGCTGGCGCTGGCGCTGGCGTTCGGGCTGGGGAACCGCGAGCTGGCGGCGGAGGTGACGCGCGAGTGGTACGAGCGCTACCGCGCGGAGCAGCGCGCGATTGACGAGGAGGCGGCGGCGGAGGAGGCCGAGGTGCTGGCCGAGGAGGACGCCGGGGAGGCGACGGAGGCCGAGCGCCAGGCCGAGCGCCAGGCGGAGCGGGCGGGGGAGCCGGGCGATGCCGGGGCGTGAGGGGCGCACGGTGCGGGTGATGGGGGCGCGGCTGGCGGCGCTGGCGCTGCTGGCGGCCGGACCATCGGGCGCGCAGCCTCGCCCGACGCCGCCGGCCAAGCCGGCCGCCGCACCGGGCGCCGCGAAGCCCGCCGCGAAGCCCGCCGCATCGGGCGCCGCGAAGCCGCCGGCCGCGGCCGACTCGGTGGCGCGCGCGCGGGCGCGGCTGCAGGCGACGGATGACGCGCGCTACGCCGCCCGGCTGGAGGCAGGGCGGGGGTGGCTGCTGGCGCGCGCGGGGTGGGCGCCGCTGGGGGAGCGGTGCGACCCCGGGGCGCTGCGCGTCTTCCCGGTGGACACCACGCCGGCCCAGCGCGACACGCTGCAGCGCGAGATGGAGCGGATGGAGGCGGCGGTGCTGGCGGCGGGGGTGGGCGGGTCGCTGGCCACCCCCGAGGCGCGGGCGCTGCTGCAGGTGGTGCTGGCGTGGGAGGCGGGGATCCTCCGGCCGCGGTGGGACGTGGCGGACGGGGAGCCGCCGCGCGCCTTTGCCGCCGGGCTCACCGGCGAGGTTCCCGACCCGCGGGGACCGGGGTGCCTGCCGTCCCCCGTGGCGCGGGACACGGTCACCGTGGTGGTGCCCGGGGTGGACGACCTGCCGCTCCCCGGGGCGCCGCGGCCGCGCATCAAGGCCTACTTCGGGGCCGACGCGCCGCGCCATGTGCGCGACGAGTTCTACGCCGCCGTGGGGGCCCGGGACCCGGAGGCGGCGCTGGCCTACCTGCAGCTGGCGCCCGTGGTGGTGTGGCGGGAGTGGGCGCTGACCGGGGTGCGCCGCCCCGTGGAGCGGGGCGGGGTGGCGGTGGCCGGCGGCTCCGAGGGGGGCGCCGTCTACCTGTGGCGCCTGGTGGGGCGGGAATGGCGCCTGGTGACGGTGGTGCGCAGCTGGGGGTAGGCCCCCCCCCGCTTATATTGCACGGTTTGGAGATGGCGCGGCCCCCCAGGCGGGGGCGCGCCCCGGCCCCCCGACCCGTCGTGCCATGACCGTGCCCAACGCCCGCGAGCGCATCCTCCCCCGCCTCATCGACGAGGAGGTGAAGGAGTCGTTCCTCAACTACTCGATGAGCGTGATCGTCTCGCGCGCGCTCCCCGACGTGCGCGACGGGCTCAAGCCGGTGCACCGGCGCGTGCTGTACGCCATGAACGAGCTGGGGCTCACCCCGGGGCGCCCGTACAAGAAGTCGGCCACCGTGGTGGGCGACGTGCTGGGCAAGTACCACCCGCACGGCGACAGCAGCGTCTACGACGCGCTGGTGCGCATGGTGCAGACCTTCTCGCTCCGCTACCCGCTGGTGGACGGGCAGGGGAACTTCGGGTCGATGGACGGCGACAACGCCGCCGCCTACCGCTACACCGAGGCGCGGCTCACCCGCACCGCCATGGAGCTGCTGGCCGACATCGACAAGGGGACGGTGGACTTCGCCCCCAACTTCGACGACCGCCTCGAGGAGCCGCGCGTGCTCCCCGCGGGGCTCCCCGCGCTGCTGGTCAACGGCTCCTCCGGGATCGCCGTGGGGATGGCCACCAACATCCCGCCGCACAACCTGCGCGAGGTGGCGGCGGCGGTGCGCGCGCTGGTGGCCGACCCCGACCTGGACGCCGCGGGGCTGCGGCGGCTGGTCAAGGGCCCCGACTTCCCCACCGGCGGCTACATCTACGGCCGCGCCGGCATCGCCGACTACCAGGACACCGGGCGCGGGCGCATCGTCATGCGCGCGCGCGCCGTCATCGAGGAGAAGGAGAGCACCGGGCGCTCGCAGATCGTCGTCACCGAGGTCCCCTACCAGGTCAACAAGGCCAAGCTGGTCGCCGACATCTCCGACCTGGTGCGCGAGCAGAAGCTCACCGGCATCAGCGCGCTGCGCGACGAGTCCGACAAGGACGGCGTGCGCGTGGTCATCGAGCTCAAGCGCGACGCCATCCCGCGCGTGGTGCTCAACCAGCTCTACAAGCACACCGCCATGCAGAGCACCTTCGGGGTGATCATGCTGGCGCTCGTCCCCGACCCCGCCACGCGGCAGCTGGTGCCGCGGGTGCTCACGCTCCGGCAGTGCCTGCAGCACTTCATCGAGCACCGCCACGAGGTCATCACCCGGCGCACGCAGTTCGACCTGGACAAGGCGCTCGACCGGGAGCACATCCTCGAGGGGCTCAAGGTCGCCGTCGACCACATCGACGAGGTCATCGCCCTCATCCGCGCCGCCGAGGACACGCCCTCGGCCTCGGCGCAGCTGCAGGCGCGCTTCGGGCTCTCCGAGCGGCAGGCCGAGGCGATCCTCAACATGCGCCTCGCCAAGCTCACCGGCCTGGAGCGCGACAAGCTGGAGGGGGAGCTGCGCGAGGTGCGCGCCCTCATCGTCGACCTGCGCGACATCCTCGGCTCCCGCCCGCGCCGGATGCAGCTGCTGGTGGGCGAGCTCGACGCCGTCGTCGAGGCCCACGGCGACGAGCGGCGCACCGAGATCGTCAGCGAGGAGGGGGAGTTCACCGTCGAGGACCTCATCGCCGAGGAGGAGATGGTCGTCACCATCTCCCACAAGGGCTACATCAAGCGCACCGCCGTCTCGCTCTACCAGCGCCAGGGGCGCGGCGGGCGCGGCAAGGTGGGCGCCGACCTGCGCGAGGACGACTTCATCGAGCGGCTGTACGTGGCCAGCACCCACACGTACCTGCTCATCTTCACCGACGACGGCCGCTGCTTCTGGCTCAAGGTGCACGAGCTCCCGCAGCTCGGGCGCGCCAGCCGCGGCAAGCCCATCGTCAACCTCGTCAACGTCACCCCCGACACCCGCATCCGCGCCATCGTGCCGGTGCGCGAGTTCTCCGACAGCGAGTACCTCCTCTTCGGCACCCGCAACGGCACCGTCAAGAAGACCGCCCTCTCGGAGTACTCCAACCCGCGCACCACGGGCATCAAGGCCATCAAGGTGGAGCCGGGGGACGCCCTCATCGACGTGCAGGTCACCAGCGGCACGAACGACGTCGTCCTCGCCACCCGCAGCGGCCTGTCGGTGCGCTTCCACGAGCAGGACGTCCGCGCCATGGGGCGCGACACCACCGGCGTGAAGGGGATCGAGCTGCAGCCCGCCGACCAGGTGGTGGGGATGGTGGTGATCAAGCGCGAGGCCACGCTGCTGGTGGTCACCGAGCGCGGGCTGGGCAAGTGCAGCGAGGTGGGCGAGTACCGGGCGCAGAAGCGCGGCGGCAAGGGGGTCAAGACGCTCGACCTCACCCAGAAGACCGGGCACGTGGTGGCGCTCCTGGAGGTGGTCCCCGAGGACGAGCTGATGCTCATGACCCGCGGCGGCATCGCCATCCGCTCCAAGGTGAGCGAGATCCGGGTCACGGGGCGCGTGGCGCAGGGGGTCAAGCTGGTGGCGCTGGACGACCAGGACGTCGTCTCCGCCGTGGCCCGCGTGATCCCCGAGGAGGACGGGAAGGACGACGGGCGGGAGGAGGGGGGCGAGGGGGCCGAGGGAGGCGCGGCGGAGGCGTGACCGCGCCGCGCATCGTGGTGGCCGATGCCGACCCCGCGGTGCGCCGCGCCGTCGGCGCCCAGCTCGAGGAGCATGGCGCCGAGGTGCACGCCGTGGCCGACGCCGCGGCGCTGCTGGCCGCGCTCGAGACGGCCGTCCCCACGCTCCTGGTCCTGGAGGCCGACCTCCCCGGCGGGGAGGGGCTCCAGCTCCTGGAGCGGATCACCGGGCAGGAGCGCCTGCGCGACCTCCCGGTCATCGTCGTGGCCACCCTCCCCCAGGACGAGGGCGCCGTCCGCGCCCTGGGGCTGGGCGCCGCCGACTACCTCCGCAAGCCGGTCCGCCCCCGCGAGCTCCTCGCCCGCGTGCAGGCGCGCCTCCGCGCCGGCGCCCACCTCGCCGGGGCGCGCGAGGCGCTGGCGCGGGCCCAGGCCGAGCTGGCGCGCGTCCGCCACGATGCCGAGAGCCGCCGCACGCTCGTGGACATCCTCCACGAGGTCACCGGCGACCTCTCCGTCCCCGAGCTGTTCACCCTGCTCGTGCGCCGCGCCGCCCGCGCCCTGGGTGTCTCGCACTGCGCCGTCCTCCTGGCCCGCCCCGGCGCCACCGAGGGGGAGGTGCTGGCCGCCGTCGAGCGCCCCGCGCTGCACCGCGTCCCCGTGGACCTGGCCTGCCTCCCCGAGGCCCGCGCCGCCCTCGACAGCGGGCTCCCCGTCCTCGTCGCCGACGTGGCCGCCCACCCGCTGTATGCCGGCGCCGCGCCCTGCGGGCTCGACGCCCTCCCCGCCCCCATCCGCTCCGCGATCGCCCTCCCCTTCTCCGTCGACCGCGGCCAGCACGGGGTCTTCCTCGTCCGCCGCACCCTCGACCAGCTCCCCTTCGCCGAGCCCGACCTCGAGTTCGCCGAGGCGGCCATCACCGCCGCCGTCGCCGTCATCCAGCGCGCCCAGGTGGTCGAGCACGCCATGGCCGACAACGCCCGGCTGGAGCGCCTCGCCCACACCGACCCGCTCACCCAGCTCCTCAACCGCCGCGCCCTCACCGACCGGCTGCAGCAGGAGATGGAGCGCGCCATGCGCTACGACGCGACCCTCGCGCTGCTGATGGTCGACCTCGACCACTTCAAGGCGGTCAACGACACCCACGGCCACCTCGTCGGCGACGACGTGCTGCGCGACGTGGCCCGCCTCCTCCGCGAGACGATCCGCACCACCGACATCGCCGCGCGCTACGGCGGCGAGGAGTTCCTCGTGCTGCTCCCCGAGACCGATGACGGCGGGGCCGAGGCCTTCGCCGAGCGGATTCGCGTGGCGGTCGAGGCCCACCCCTTCGAGGGGGGCAGTGGGGCCGTCCTGCGCCTCACCGCCAGCCTGGGGGTGGCCGTCTTCCCCGCGCCGCGCGTGGTCACCGCCGAGGACCTCCTCGTGCGGGCCGACGCGGCGCTGTATCGCGCCAAGGCCGACGGGCGCAACCGCGTCTGCACCTGAGCGCACCCCTGCTGTCGCCGCATCCGGGCGCCGCCGCCCTGTCCCCTTCGCTTCCCCGACCTGCCTTCCCATGAACTTCCTTGTCCTTGGTGCCGGGCTGCAGGGCACCGCCTGCGCCGCCGACCTGCTGGCGGACCCGGCCGTCACCTCGGTGACGCTTGCCGACCTGCGCGTGGACCCGCTCCCCGCCTTTCTCGCCCCCCACCTGGCGGGGGGGCGCCTGCGCCTCTCCCCGCTGGACGTGCGCGACGAGGCGGCCGTGCGTGCCGCCATGGCCGGCGTCGAGGCCGTGTGCAGCGCCATCCCCTACTACTTCAACCTCCCCCTCGCCCGCCTGGCGGTCGCCGCGGGGCGCCACTTCACCGACCTCGGCGGCAACACCGCCATCGTCCAGCAGCAGCGCGCGCTGGACGCCGAGGCCCGGGCGCGCGGCGTGAGCGTGGTCCCCGACACCGGGCTGGCCCCGGGGATGGTGAACGTCATCGCCCAGCACGGCATCGACCAGTTCGCCACGGTGGAGAGCGTGCGGCTGTACGTGGGGGGGCTGCCGCAGGTCCCCGAGCCCCCGCTGGGCTACCAGGTCGCCTACTCCATCGAGGGGATGGTGGACTACTACACCACTCCGTCGCTCGTGCTGCGCGACGGCGTCCCCACCGAGGTGGCGGCGCTCTCCGAGCGGGTCGCCGTCCCCTTCGCCGCCCCCCTGGGCGAGCTCGAGGCGTTCCACACCGCCGGCGGGCTCTCCACCATGGTGTATCGCTACGCCGGGCGGATCCCCGTCATGGAGTACAAGACGCTCCGCTATCCGGGGCACGCCACCATCATGGCGGCCATCCGCGACCTCGGGCTCCTGGACACCGACCCGGTGGCGTTCCCCGAGGGGACGGTGTCGCCGCGCGCGCTGTTCGTGCGCGTGGCGGGCGAGCGGCTGCGCAAGGGGAAGCCCGACCTGGTGGCGCTGCGCGTGGAGGTGACCGGGCGCACCGCCGACGGCGCGCGGCAGTGCCGCACCTGGGAGGTGGTCGACCGCGCCGACGAGGCGCGCGGCGTGACGGCGATGATGCGGACCACCGGCTACACGCTGGCCATCACGGGGCTGCTGCAGCGGACCGGGGTGATCCCGCCGGGGGTGCACACCCCCGACGAGGGGATCCCGCCGCAGCGCTACTTCGATGCGCTGGCCGCGCGCGGGATCACGGTGGCGGAGCAGCCGGCGGTGACGCTCCCCGGCTGACGGCCGGCGCCGAGGGGCCCCCTGCCCGGGGGCGCCCCGGCGTCAGGTGCGGAACTCGCCGATGAGCCCCAGCACGCGCAGCGAGGCGCGCTGGAGCGACTCGGCGGTCCCGGACACCTCCTGCGCGGAGGCGGTGGTCTGCGAGGTGCTCGCCGCCACCTCCTCGGCCGCGGCCGCGTGGCTCTCGGCCGCCAGGCGCGCCGCCTCCAGCACCTGCTGCACGTTCCCCAGCGACTGCCGGTTGGCCACCACGGCGTGCGCCACCTGCGCGGCCGCGTCCTCCACCTGCGCCACCGCGTGCTCGATGCGGGCGAGCGCCGCCCCCACCCCCTCGGCCACCGTCTCCACGTCGCGCAGCCGCGTGGCCCCGCCGTCGACGGCGCCGGCCGCGCCGGCGATCTGGCCGCGGAAGCGCGCCACCGTCTGCGTCACCTGCTGCGCCGCCGACGCGCTCTGCTCGGCCAGCGCCCGGACCTCCTGCGCCACCACCGCGAAGCCGCGCCCCGCGCTCCCGGCGCGCGCCGCCTCGATGGACGCGTTGAGCGCCAGCAGGTTGGTCTGGTTGGCGATCTCCGAGATGACCCCCACGAAGTCGTCGATCGCCGCCGTGGCCTCGCGCAGCCGCATCATCTCCTGACGCGACGCGGCCACCACCTCCCGGGCCCCCAGCAGCGAATCGACCGCCACCTGCACCTGCTCGCGCGTGTGGTTGGTGGTGGCGCGGATCTCGCGCCCCACGCGGTCGGCCGCCTCGGCCGCGCTGGAGATCGTGGCGCCCGCCTCGGCCAGCTCCAGCACCGTCCCGCTGGCCGCGTGCAGCGCGCTGAGCTGCCCGCCGGCGCCCTGCGAGATGCCGGCCACGGCGTCGGTCACGTGCTGCGACGACGCGGCCGCGGAGGCGGAGGAGGCGGTGAGCTCGGTGGCGGCGTAGGCCACCCGGTCCGCCTCCGCCTGCACCTGCGCCAGGAGGGCGCGCAGCCGCTCGCGCGCCTGCTCGGTGGACTCGATGAGCGAGGCGTACTCCGCCGCCACCTCCCGCGCCGCGCCCTCCCCCGCGGGGACGCGCAGGTCGCCGGCGCCGATGGCGGTCATCTCCTGCCGCAGGCGGGCCAACGGCTCGGTGACGGCGCGGAAGGTGGAGAGCCCGAACACGGCGGCCACCCCGAATGCGACCGCCACCACGGCGGCCAGCAGCGCCTCGGCGCGCCCGAGCGTCACCTGCATGCGGTCCAGCGACTCCGCCGCGTCCAGGCGCGCCGCGGTGCGCACCGCCTGCAGCTCCGCCTCGATGGCGCCGATGTCCCGGCCGGTGAGCTGCATCACCCGCTGGGCGTCGGCGTCGCGCCCCACGCTCTGCCACGCGTGCATGGTGGCGATGCGCACCTCCAGGCCGGCCTGCAGCTCCCCGATCGCCTCGTAGCGCTCCCGCTCGGCCGGGGTGAGCATGTCCTGCGCGATGGCGTCCTGGCGCAGCTGCTCCGACTGCGAGCCCAGTGCGAGGTACTGCCGCTCGTCGACCTCCGAGCGGCTGTTGAGATAGCGCAGCCCGGCGACCAGCTGCCGGAGCACCGCCGTGCCGGCGCGCTCGGTGCGCTCGGCCCGTTCGGCCATGGCCCGCACCGTGCGGTCGGTCTCGACGTTGCTGCGGCTGAGCCCCAGCCAGCCAAGGAGTCCGGCGCCCAGGAGCAGCAGGTTGGAGATCCCGAAGCCGATGATGAGGCGGCTGCGGATGGTGCGGAGCGGCTGCCAGCGGCGCTGGCGACCGCTGGGGCGTCCGGCGGGACGCCCGCCGGGGGGCGCGCCGGTGGTCACTCGGCGGCCGTCCCGCCGCGGGCCAGCGTCACCGAGACGGTGCGGCCGCGGATGTCGTGGTTGTAGCGGAAGGCGATGAGCCCCAGGGCACCCTGCACGGAGGGGGAGCCGTTGCCGGTGCCTTCCAGCCCTTCGCGGAGCAGGGCGCGCGTGCTCCCGCCGCGCTGCACCGCGCGGCCGATGACCAGCGCGGCATCATAGGCCAGCGCGGCCGCCATGGTGGGCGCGCGGCCGTGCCGGGCGCGATAGCGCTGGGTGAAGGTGCGGGCCTCGGCCCCCGTGCCGCCCGGCACCGTCAGGTAGCGGATCCCGTCGGCACCGGGCTGCCCGTCGGCGAGGGCGACGTCGGGGCTGCCCACCAGGGGCACGTCCATGCCGATCGCCGTCAGCGCCCCCTTGAGGGCGAGCAGGTCGTCACCGGCGCCCGCGAAGAGGACCGCCTCGGGGGCCATCTTGGCCAGCAGGCGGGCGTAGGCCTCCCACTCGGTGATCCCGGCGAGGTACGGGCGGCGGGCCAGCACCACCCCGCCGCTGCGCGCGAAGGCGTCGGCAAAGGTGGCGCTCCAGTCTCGGCCGACCGGATCGTTGCGGTAGACCACCACCGTGCGGCGGACGGGGAGGGAGTCGCGCATCCAGCGGGCGGCGAAGCGCGCGACGTCCTTGTCGTTGGGGGTGACGCGGAAGAACCAGGGGTTCACGCCGCTGAGCCGCGAGGCGGCCGCGGCCGGGGAGACCAAGGGGAGGGCACGCCCCCCCCCGCCACCGGAGTCGGCATAGATGCCGAGCGTTTCCTGCACGGCCTCGTTGTCGGCGCCGCCGACAACGCCGAGCACCTCGGCGTCGTCGACGAATTGCCGGGCGAGGCGCGCGTTGCTGAGGGTGCCCGGGCGGGGGGCACGGAGGGTGAAGCGCCGTCCCTTCCCCTCATTGAGCCGTTCGACCGCGAGCTGGACGCCGTCGGTGACCTCCTGAAAGCGGGGGTCGGCGGGGAGCACTCCGACCGCGATGGCGGCGGGGAGGTCGGCGGCGGGGGCGCTGGTGGCCTCGGGGTTGCGGGCGCAGGCGGTGGCCGCCCCTGCGGCTCCCGCGGTGGCCAGGGCCGCCACCAGCGCCATGGTGCGCGCGGCGCCCGGTCCCCGTGCTCCGCCGGGGCGGGGACGGGGGGCACGCGGCCGGCGCTCAGGCTGGCAGTGGGGGGAGCAGAGCCGTTCCATCACGCGTGGGACGATTGAGCGGGGGGCGCGGAAACGCGGGGGGGGGTGACGGGGCGGCTTGTGGACCGGGTGGTCCGAATAGGCGCGGTGGTTTTTCGAGGGAAAAACCGGTGAAAACGGCGAAGGACAGTTACTTCTGGACTTTGGGGTGTGAGGTGGCGGACTTCGGGTCCGATGTTCCTTGCGGGGCGTGGAAACGCCGGTTTAGGTTGGCTTCAGTTGGCATCCCACAGCCCGTTCCCCTGCCGTCGGCACGTGGCCGGCGGGGCAGGGTTTTCCCTCCTCCACCAGGAACCGGCATGGCTGGTACGTTCCGCCCGCGGCGGCTCGCCGCCGTTGCGCTGCTGGGCGCCGTGGCCTTCGGGGTCGCGGCCTGCGGCGGCGACTATCCGAACACCACGTTCGCGCACACCACCGACTTCAACACGGCCATCGACCGTCTCTGGGACACGCTCCTCTTCTGGGGGACGCTGGTGTTCGTGGCGGTGGAAGCGGCGCTCGTCTACACCATCATCCGGTACCGGCGCAAGCCGGGGGGCGGGACGCCGGCGCAGGTGCACGGCAACACGGCGCTGGAGATCACCTGGACGGCGATTCCGGCGGTGATCCTGCTGTTCATCGCGATCCCGACGGTGAAGACGATCTTCCAGACGCAGGCGAAGGCGGCGCCGGACGCCCTGCAGGTGGAAGTGATCGGGCACCAGTGGTGGTGGGAGTTCCGCTATCCGCAGTACGGGATCACGACGGCGAACGAGCTGTACCTGCCCACCGGGCGGACGGTGAACTTCCAGCTCAAGACGGTGGACGTGCTCCACTCGTTCTGGATCCCGTCGCTGGGGGGGAAGCGGGACCTGATCTCGAACCGGACGAACTACCTCTGGTTCACGCCGGACAGCACGCTGCCCTCGGCGGCGTGGAACGGCTTCTGCGCGGAGTTCTGCGGGCCGTCGCACGGCAACATGCGTTTCCGGGCGTTCACGGTGACGCCGGCGGAGTTCGGGCAGTGGACGGCGCACCAGAAGCAGGCGGCGCTGTTCCCGGCGCCCGCGCCCGTGCCGGCGGCGCCCGCGCTGGCCGCCGCGGCGGTGGTGCCGGTCCCCGGGGCGGCGCCCGCCGACTCGGCCGCGCCGGCGCCGGTGCCGGTGTACGCGTTCCCGGCGGCGCGGCTCGCGGCGGAGTTCCCGCACGTCATCCCGAGCACGCCGCTGCCCGCGGGGCTGACCTATGACGAGGGGCTGCTGGCGGGCGGGGACGCCGCGCGCGGCGAGCAGCTCTACAGCCGGTCCTCCTGCATCGGCTGCCACGTGATCACGGGCAACCGGATGAGCATGGGGCAGGTGGGGCCCAACCTCACGCACGTCGGCTCGCGGCACACGATCGCCGGCGGGCTGTACCCCAACGACGCGAAGCACCTGGCGTACTGGATCAAGAGCGCCCCGCACCTCAAGCCCGGCTCGCTGATGCCGACGATGGGGAAGGGGCTGACGGACCCGGTGCGCAAGAACGTGATCACCGTGGGCGGGCTGACCGACGCGGAGATCGCCGACATCGTCGCCTACCTGCAGGCCCTCCGGTAACCCACCCCGCCACCGCCTGACCCCGACACCGATGGCAACCGTCGCCGCCGCGCCGCCGTACGCGCGCACCCCCGTCGCCGCCCCCGAGGCCACCGGCCTCTGGTCGTGGCTCACCACCGTCGACCACAAGCGCATCGGGGCGCTGTACCTGGTCACCGGCCTCATCTTCTTCGTGGTGGGCGGCCTCGAGGCCGCGCTCCTCCGCTGGCAGCTGGCGCAGCCCAACGGCCAGGTCCTCTCGGCCGACCTGTACAACCAGCTGTTCACGATGCACGGCACGACGATGATCTTCCTCGCCGTCATGCCGCTGTCGGCCGCCTTCTTCAACTTCCTGATCCCGCTGCAGATCGGCGCGCGCGACGTGGCCTTCCCGCGCCTCAACGCCTTCAGCTACTGGGTCTACCTCCTCGGCGGCATCTTCATCACCGTCCCGATCTTCTTCGGGATGGCGCCCGACGGCGGCTGGTTCGGCTACGCCCCGCTCAGCACCAAGGCGTTCTCGCCGCAGCACAACATGGACTTCTGGGTCCTCGGCCTGCAGATCCTCGGCATCTCCTCGCTGGCCGCGGCGTTCAACTTCATCACCACCATCATCAACATGCGGGCCCCCGGCATGACGCTCATGCGCATGCCGATCTTCACCTGGATGTCGTTCGTGGTGCAGTTCCTGGTGGCGCTGGCCTTCCCGGTCATCACCATCGCGCTGGTGTTCCTCCAGTTCGACCGCTTCTTCGGCACCAACTTCTACACCATCGCCAAGGGCGCCGACCCGCTCCTCTGGCAGCACCTCTTCTGGGTGTTCGGCCACCCCGAGGTGTACATCCTCATCCTCCCCGCCTTCGGGCTGGTCTCCGAGGTGCTCCCCACCTTCTCGAAGAAGCCGCTCTTCGGCTACCCGGTGATGGTGTACTCGGGGATCCTCATCGGCTTCCTCGGCTTCGGGGTGTGGGCGCACCACATGTTCTCGGTCGGCATGGGCCCCATCGCCGACGCCGTCTTCTCGCTGGCCACCATGCTGATCGCCATCCCCACCGGGGTGAAGATCTTCAACTGGATGGCCACCATGTGGGGCGGCCAGCTCCGCTTCACCGTGGCGATGAAGTTCGCCGTGGCGCTGGTGGCGATGTTCACCATCGGCGGCATCTCCGGCGTGATGCACTCCTCGCCCCCGGCCGACCTGCAGCAGACCGACACCTACTTCGTCGTCGCGCACTTCCACTACGTGCTCTTCGGCGGCTCCATCTTCGGGCTGTTCGCCGGGATGTACTTCTACTTCCCCAAGGTGGTCGGCCGCTTCCTCTCCGAGCGGCTGGGGAACTGGCACTTCTGGATCACCTTCGTCGGGATGAACCTCACCTTCTTCCCGATGCACTTCAGCGGCCTGTACGGCATGCCGCGCCGCATCTACAGCTACGACGCCGGGCAGGGCTTCGACCTGTTCAACCTGGCCTCCTCGGCCGGCACGGTGGTGCTCATGATCGGCACCGCCCTCGGCCTCTGGAACGTCTGGCGCAGCTGGCACCACGGCGAGCGGGCCTCCAGCAACCCCTGGGGGGGCGCCACCCTCGAGTGGTCCATCCCCTCGCCGCCGCCCGACTACAACTTCGCCCAGCTCCCGCAGGTCACCTCGCGCTACCCCCTCTGGAACACCGCCGGGGGCGACACGCTGGTGCACGAGACCACCGCCGCCGAGGAGGCGGGGCGCCGCATCCCCTCCAGCGCCGAGCTGGGGATCGTGATGCCCAACCCCTCCATCTGGCCCCTGATCTGCGCCGCCGGCATCATCGCGATGTTCTGCGGGCTCCTGTTCATGGATTCCAGCGTCCCCACCGCCGTCGCCATCATGCTGGGCGGCGCCGTCTGGTGGATCGGCGCGCTGTACAAGTGGCTGCTGACCCCCCTCGAGGACCACCACTGAGATGACCGCCACCACGGCCCCCCACGCCGCCGACGCGCACGCCCACGGCGGCGGCCACCACACCTCGCTCGGCCTCGACAACCGGAAGATCGCGATCTGGACCTTCATCGGGTCCGAGTGCATGCTGTTCGCCTCGCTGATCTCCACCTACCTCATCTACAAGGGGCGCAGCCCCGAGGGGCCCTATCCCCATGAGGCGTGGACCAACCCGGCCACCGGCGAGGTGTTCAAGCCCATCCTGAACATCCCCGTCACCTCCGCCTCCACCTTCGTCCTGCTCATGTCCTCGCTGGCCATGGTGCTGGCGCTGGCCGCGGTGCAGAACAAGCACGTCCCCAAGCGCACCCGCGGCGAGGAGATCCTCGGCTCCTCCAAGCTGTGGCTCTGGACCACGTGCCTCCTCGGCCTCGGCTTCCTCGGCT
>JBILKP010000206.1:0-4980 GCA_044376625.1 Gemmatimonas sp.
CCCCCTCTGGATCCCCCCCGACTGGCACTACGAGGAGCAGGCCCGCAAGCGCTCGCTCGGCCTGGTGCAGCTGGTGCGCGGGCGTCCGCTGCCGCTGCGCGATGGCTCGGTGATCACGGTGGAAGGGAACGAGGTGGTCCGCCGCCGGGCGGACGGGAGCGTGCGGTCGCTGACGGCCAGCGACGGCCGCGAGATCGTGGCCGACGGGCGCATCGTCATCCCCCCCTTCGGCACCACCCAGCGGAAGTACCCCGACGTGCTGGGCCCCTTCCGGCTCTACCTGGGGGACGGGTACGGCATCCACGGCACCAACAACCCGGCGTCCATCGGGCAGGCCGTCAGCCACGGGTGCATCCGCCTGCGGAACGAAGACGTCACCCAGCTGTATCACATGGTGACCGTGGGCACCCCGGTGTTCATCTACTAGCCCCCGTCCGCCCTATATTTCCGGACGCGGGGCTTGGTCGTCTTGACCCGGGGCCGCAGGGCGCCGTGGCAGCCCCCCCATCTGCATCTGCAACTGCAACTCCAACGCTCCCCTAGGCTGTCAGCCCCCGTCCCCGCCCCGTGACCCCACCCCCGCCCCCCCACACCCCGCCCCACGCGCCCTCCCGGCGCGGCGGCGTGCCGTGGGTCACGGTGGCGGCGCTGGCGGTCCTGGCGGGGGTCCTGGCTTCGGCCCCGCTGGTCACCGCCCCGGAGGAGGGGCGGACCCCGGCGGCTCCGGTGGTGGCGGCTGAGCGTCCCACCCTCTCCGACACCCTCCCCGACACCCTCCGCGGGCGTAGCGGGAAGCTCCGCGCCCGCTTCCTGCTCCCCGCGCGTGACGGTGCCATCCCCCTCCTCCGGGAGCTGTTTGGCGATTCGGCGGGGCGGCGCCCCGGGGTGCTGGCCGCGGCCGACCGCGGCGGCCCGTTCCACTTCATCACCGTCCGCCCCTTCTCCGACAAGGTGCGCGGACGCATTGGCGGCTACGCCATTGGCGACTTCCCGTGGGAGCGGCGCGGCGCGCGGGGCACCCATACCCCGGCCGGGCTGGTGGAGGTCACCCCCGCCAACGCCGACCTCCCCGTGTCGCAGCACTTCCGCCTGCGCGACTTCCTCACGCACGACCAGGCGCGGGTGTGGCCCAAGTACCTCGCGCTGCGCGAGCCGCTGCTGGACAAGCTGGAGCTCGTGGTGGACGAGCTGCGCGGCATGGGGGTGGCGGTGGGGCGCGTGCGCGTGATGTCGGGGTTTCGCACGCCGCAGTACAACGCGCAGGGGGTGGGGGCCGGGGGGCGGGTGTCCGACAGCCGCCACCAGTACGGCGACGCGGCCGACGTCTACGTCACCGACGGCGGGCGCGACTGGATGACCGACCTCAACCGCGACGGCCGCGTGGACCTGCGCGACGCCCGCCTCCTCGCCTCGGCGGCGGAGCGGGTGGAGTCGGCGCACCCCGAGCTGGTGGGCGGCATCGGCATCTACCCGGCCACCAGCGCGCACGGCCCCTTCGTCCACATCGACGTGCGCGGTACCCGGGCGCGTTGGGGGGCGTGGTGATCCGCCGCCGCACGGCGCTGCTGCTCAGCGGCGCCGCCGCCGTGGCGGCGCTGGTGGCCTACCAGCCCCCCGAGGTGCTGCAGGCCGGGTCGTCCGCCGACAGCTATCGCGCCGCCGTTCCGCGCGTGGAGGCCGACAGCGCGCTGCTGGGCGCCAGCGGCGCCGTGCGCATGCGCTTCGTGCGCTCGGGGGAGCGGGTGGCGTTCCCGCTGCAGTTCCGCAACGCGCCGGGAGGCCCCGCCACCTTCACGTACCAGTGGCTGGAGGTGGGGACCGACCGGGCGGCCGACGTGACCCGCCCGCTGGAGGGGGACACCCTGCTGGCGCCGCTGGAGCCCGGCTTCTACGAGCTGGCGCTGCGGCGCGGCCCGGTGGTGCAGCGGGTGGAGTCGGTGCGCCTGGCGGTGCTGGTCCCCTTCGAGCTCAAGCTGGGGCGGTCGCTCAACGGCTACGAGATCGGGCGCTACCCCGCCGAATGGTCACGCGACGAGCAGGCCGAGCGCCCGGCGGGCTTTGCCGAGGTGCAGGAGGCGCAGCTGGAGCTCCCGCTCACCCGGCACCTCAAGGTCCGCGACTTCATCACGCACGACCAGCAGCGGCAGTGGCCCCGCTACATCGCGGTGGATCCGCGGCTGCTGGACAAGGTGGAGCTGGTGCTGCGCGAGCTGGCGCGCCGGCAGGGGGCGGAGGTGGCCGAGTACGACGTGCGCGTGCACAGCGGCTTCCGCACGCCGGTCCATAACGCCGGCGTGGAAGGCTCGGCGCGCGACTCGCGCCACCTGTACGGCGACGCGGCCGACGTGGCCATTGACGCCGATGGCGACGGGCGGCTGACGCTGTTTGACGCCTACCGGGTGGAGCAGGCGGTGGAGTGGATCGAGCGGGTGCATCCGGAGCTGGCGGGGGGGCTGGGGGTGTACAGCAGCCCCCGCTTTGCCACGCCCTACTGCCACATCGATGCCCGCGGCGAGCGGAAACGCTGGCGCGGGTGATGCCGTACGGCTTCCCATGACCCCCTACGTCCGCGACCGCATCAATCGCCGCCTCGACGCCCTGTCGGATGAGCGGCTGTACCAGGTGCTCGACTACATCGAGTTCCTGGAGACCAGGTACGCCGAGAAGGCGGCCCCCCCCGCGTCGGCGCTGCAGCGCTTTGTGGACGGGGTGGAAGACTCGCTGCGCGCCGGCGGGGTGGCGGCGGGGACGGTGGCCGAGACCATGGGGCTCCTGAGCAAGGCGGTGGGGGTGCTGGGCGGGGTGGCGCAGACCACGGTGACGGTGGCCACCGGGGTGGCGTCGGCGGCGCGGGCGGCGGTGGAGCAGGTGGGGGCGCCCGCGCCCGGCGAGTCGGCTGCGGCTCCGGCCTCACCGCCGGCTACGGCACCGGCACCGGCTCCGGCGCCGGCCGCTGGGGCTCCTCCGGCCGGGGCTCCGCAGGCGCCCTGACCCGCGGGCACCGCTGGACAGTCCGCCCGGGTGCGCCTACGTTTCAAGATGGCACCCGTCTCTGACTCCCCCTCGGTCGCCCCCCGTCCCTCCGGGCTGGCTCGTGTGCGCGACCCTCAGGCGCTGACCTTCGACGACGTCCTGCTCGTCCCGCGCCATTCGGTGGTTCACCCCCGCGAGGTCTCCGTCGCCTCGCGCTTCACCCGGTCCATTGCGCTCAACGTGCCGCTGGTGTCGGCGGCCATGGACACGGTCACGGGCAGCGAGATGGCCATCGCGATGGCCCGCGCCGGCGGCATCGGGGTGCTGCACAAGAACATGTCCATCGACCGGCAGGCGGCGGAGGCGGACCGGGTCAAGCGCAGCGAGAGCGGGATGATCCTCAATCCCATCACCCTCTCCCCCACGGCGTCGCTGCGGGAGGCGGTGGCGCTGATGATGCGCTTCAAGATCTCCGGCGTGCCCATCGTGGGGGAGGACGGGCGGCTGGTGGGGATCCTCACCAACCGCGACCTCCAGTTCGAGCGGGACCTGGACCGGCCACTGGCCGACGTGATGACCTCGACGGACCTGGTCACGGCGCCGCTGGGGACCACGCTGGAGGAGGCGGAGCGGATCCTGGGGAAGCACCGCATCGAGAAGCTCCCCGTGGTGGATGAGACGGGGTGCCTCAAGGGGCTGATCACCGTCAAGGACATCCACAAGCGGCGGCAGTACCCCCACGCCAACAAGGACCGGCACGGCCGGCTGCGGGTGGCGGCGGCCATCGGGGCCGGCGGCGATTACCTGGACCGGGCGCGGGCGCTGGTGCAGGCCGGCGCCGACGTGCTGGTCATTGACACGGCGCACGGCCACAGCGACGGGGTGCTGCACGCCGCCGCCACGGTGCGCGAGGCGTTTCCCGAGATCCAGCTGGTGGCCGGCAACGTGGCCACGCGTGAGGGGGCGGCGGCGCTGGTGGCGCGCGGGGTGGACGCGATCAAGGTGGGGGTGGGGCCCGGCTCCATCTGCACCACCCGCGTGGTCACCGGGGTGGGGGTGCCGCAGCTCACCGCGGTGATGGACGCCGTGGATGGCGCCGGCGACGTGCCGGTGATCGCCGACGGGGGGATCAAGTACTCCGGGGACATCGTGAAGGCGCTGGCGGCCGGGGCCTCGTGCGTGATGATGGGCTCCATGCTGGCCGGCACCGAGGAGAGCCCCGGGGAGTCGTTCCTGCTGGAGGGGCGCCGCTTCAAGATGATCCGCGGGATGGGGTCGCTGTCGGCCATGCAGGACGGCTCGGCCGACCGGTACTTCCAGGACGGCGAGATGTCCGCCAAGAAGCTGGTCCCCGAGGGGATCGAGGGGCGGGTGCCGTACAAGGGCCCCGTGGGGGACGTGCTGTTCCAGATGATCGGCGGGCTGCGCAGCGGGATGGGGTACGTGGGGTGCGGCACCATCGAGCAGCTGCGCACCGAGGCGGAGTTCGTCCGCATCACCACCGCCGGGCTGCGCGAGTCGCACCCGCACGACGTGACGATCACCCGCGAGGCCCCCAACTACAGCGTCTGACGCCGGGGGAGCGGCGGGTCCGGTCCGCCGGTCCGCGGGAGGGGCACAGCCGGCCCGGGGGGGAATCTCCCGGGCCGGCGGCACATTCGCGGTCCGCAGCGTATAGTTCCGTCCGATGTTCCCGGCGTCCGCCTCCTTCCCGCGGCGCACCGGGGCTCGCGCGCCGCCCCCGTCCTGCGGCGCGCCCCTTTCCGACCTCAGCCACACACCGATGGGCATCTGGTCCAAGAAATCCATCGCGGCGCTCCGGGCCGAAGCGTCCGCCTCCGAGGGGGGGCTCAAGCGCACCCTCGGCGCCCTCAACCTCACCCTGCTGGGGATCGGCGCCATCATCGGCGCCGGGATCTTCGTGCTCACCGGCACGGCGGCCGCCAACTTCGCCGGCCCGGGGGTGTCGCTCTCCTTCGTGCTGGCCGGGCTGGCGTGCCTCTTCGC
>JBILKP010000052.1:0-14773 GCA_044376625.1 Gemmatimonas sp.
CATCAGGCGCGCCCAGAGTCGGCGCGCGGCGCGGAACTTGGCCACCTCCTCGAACAGGTCGCTGTGGGCCGCGAAGAAGAACGAGAGCCGCGGCGCAAAGGCGTCCACCGCCAGCCCCGCCGCCACCGCCTGCCGCACGTACTCCAGCGCGTCGGCGAAGGTGAAGGCCACCTCCTGCACCGCCGTGCTCCCCGCCTCGCGAATGTGATAGCCCGATATGGAGATGGGGTTCCACTGCGGCACCTCCGCGGCGCAGAAGCGGAACATCTCCGCCGTCAGCGCCAGCGACGGCGCGGGCGGGTAGATGTAGGTCCCGCGGGCGATGTATTCCTTGAGGATGTCGTTCTGCACGGTGCCCGACAGCGCGGCCCGCGGGATCCCGCGCTCCTCCGCCACCACGATGTACATCGCCAGCAGCGTGGAGGCGGTGGCGTTGATCGTCATGCTGGTGGAGACCCGGTCCAGCGGGATCCCGTCCAGCAGCACGTGCAGGTCGTCCACCGTGTCGATGGCCACCCCCACGCGCCCCACCTCCCCCAGCGCGCGCGGCGAATCGGAATCGATCCCCATCTGCGTGGGGAGGTCGAACGCCACCGACAGCCCCGTCTGCCCGGCCTCCAGCAGGAGCCGGAAGCGCGCGTTGGTGGCGGCCGCCGTGCCGAAGCCGGCGTACTGGCGCATGGTCCAGAGCCGGCCGCGGTACATCGTGGGCTGGACGCCCCGGGTGAACGGAAAGCGTCCCGGGTCACCGAGGTCGCGCGCATAGGCATCCGTCTGGGGCTCGGGGCGGAGCACCGCCGCCACGGGGATGCCGGAGGGGGAGAGGCGTTCGCTCATCCCCCGAACTTACGCTCAGGCGCCGCCAACGGTACCGGTGCGCCGCTCGACGAACTCGGGGGGGAGCGGAAACTCCTGCACCGTCTCCACCTCGGCGCGGCTGCCCAGGTACAGCGGCGTGCGCTGGTGCAGCTCCGTGGGCTGGATGTCCATCACCCGGCCGCCACCGTCGCTGGCCAGGCCACCGGCCTGCTCGGCGATGAAGGCCAGCGGATTGGCCTCGTACAGCAGCCGCAGCTTGCCGCGCGGCGACCGCGCGTTGGCCGGGTAGCAGAAGACCCCCCCGCCCAGGAGGTTGCGGTGGAAGTCCGCCACCAGCGACCCCACGTACCGCACGTTGAGCGGGGACCGCACGCCGTCCAGCCCGCGGTACCGGCGCATGAGCGCCCGCGTGGGCTCGGGCCAGTCCTGCTCGTACGCGTCGTTCACCGACAGGTACCGCGCCTTCTCGGGGATGCGGATGTTGGGGTGCGACAGCAGGAACTCGCCGATGGACGGGTCGAGGGTGAAGCCGTGCGCCCCCTGCCCCGTGGTGTACACCAGCATGGTGCTGGAGCCGTAGATGACGTACCCCGCCGCGACCTGGCGACGCCCCGGCTGGAGCATGTCCTCCATCTCGCCGCGCGTGCCGCGGGTGATCTTGCGGTACACGGAGAAGATGGTGCCCACCGGGACGTTGACGTCGATGTTGGACGAGCCGTCGAGCGGGTCGAAGAGGAGGACGTACTTCCCCGACCGGAACCCCTCGGGGATGTGGATGATGTCCGGCTCCTCCTCCGACGCCATCGCGCACAGGCGCCCACCATGGTCAAACGCCTTGACGATGATCTCGTTGGCGATGATGTCCAGCTTCTGCTGGGCCTCGCCCTGGACGTTGGTGGCGCCCGCCGCGCCCAGGATGTCCACCAGCCCCGCGCTGCGCACCTTGTTGGCGATCAGCTTGCCGGCCAGCGCCATGTCGTAGAGGATCCCCGACAGCTCGCCGGTGGCCTCGGGGAACATGCGCTCCTGCTCGATGATGAAGCGCTCGATGGTGACGACGGAAGTGGCGGTGTGCTTGACCACGGGGCGGCGCTCCTGCGGGAAGGTCGACGGGGTCCGCGGCATCGCGGCCCCTGCGGAAAGCTGGCCAATCCCGGGGCATCCCGAAAGGCCGATGGCGTGGCCCCGGTCGGGCGGGGGGACCAGCCGTCATGCCGGACACGGGAGGCGTTCCCGCGCCCCCTCCCCGCCGTCGCCCGGCGCCACCCAGCGACCGCCGCTCCCCTCCACGGACAGGGTCCGGCCATTGGTGCGCACCACCACGGTGCCATCCTCATCGGTGCGCCACAGCGGAATGGCGGCCTGGGCCAGGCGGGCCACGACCGCGGGCGCGGGGTGGCCGTACCGATTGCCCGCGCCCACCGAGGCGATGGCAAGCTGCGGGGACACCGCCGAGAGGAAGGCGGAGGTCGTGCTGGTGCGACTGCCATGGTGGCCCAGCTTGAGGACATCGGCCCGCAGGGCGGCACATCCCGCCCGGTCCACCAACCACGCCTCCTCGCTGGCCTCGGCGTCGCCGGTGAAGAGCAGCCGCCGCCTGCCATAGTCGACGCGCAGGACCACCGAGGTTTCGTTGGCGTCGTGCTGCTGCGCCGTCCACGAGGAGTCGGGGGCGAGCACCGTGAGGGCGACCCCATCGAGGAGGAGGCGGCGCCCTGGCCCAACCCGTTCCCAGGCGATGCCACGGCGCACCGCCGTGGCCAGCGCCTGCGCATAGGCGGGGCTGGGCGTCACGAAGGCCGGTTCCCACCAGCCATCGGGACGGAGCGCCTCCAGCACCGTGGGGGCCCCTCCGGCGTGATCCTCGTGGGCGTGCGAGAGGACGAACAGCGCCACCGGCCCTCCGAGGCGGCGCACATGGGGAATGACCACCCGCCGCCCCGCATCGCCCCCCTCCCAGCGGCGGCCGGCATCGATGAGGACCCACCGCCCGCGGGGGGTCCGCAGGGCGATCGCATCCCCCTGCCCCACGTCGAGCACATGGACCTCCAGTTCACCGGACCCCACCGGGAGCAGGGGAGCGGCCAGGGCCAGGCCACCGGCCGCCACGCCCGCTCGCCACCAGGGCATCGGCCGCCGCGCGGCCGTCGCCACCAGCAGGCATCCCACGGCCACCGCGCTCGCCCCCGCCTCGACACCGGTGGGGGCCACCGACACGGCCCCTCCGGGAAGGGCCGCCGCCGAGGTGGCCGTGACATCCAGGAGCGCCATCAGGGCCCGGCACGCATCCGCCACCCACGCCAACAGCGGCGGGGCCGGGGCCAGGGCAATGGCCAGAAAGAGCGCCGGCTGCAGCAAGGCGATGACCGGGGCGGCCACCAGGTTGGCCAGCGGTGCCACCAGGCTGATGCGGCCGAAATGCCACGCCAGGAGCGGCGCCGTGACCACGCCCGCCAGCACCCCGGTGCACAGCTCCAGGGCCACGATGCGCCGCAGGCCACGCAGGCGGGCCAGGCGCCGCTGCAGCCGGGCCACGAGCGACCGGGCGACGCGCCGCCCCACCACGGGACGCGGGCGCAGCAGGGGGCGTGCCGCGACCAACGCGGCCATCCCCGCCACGCTCAGCTGCCACCCCAGGTTCACCACGACGCCGGCATCCACCGTGGGGACCACCGCCCCCAACGCCAGCGCCGTCCACGGGTGCACCGGATGCTGGAGCCGCAGGGCCAGCACGTCCACCGTGAGCATCACCGCACTGCGCACCGCGGGCGCGGGCGCCCCCAGCAGCAGCACGTAGCCGGACACCAGCAGCAGGGTGCAGGCCGTCACGCCGCCGCGTGGCAGCCGCACCGCCGCGCCCAGCGTGCCCAGAGCGACGGCGATGATGGCCACGTGCATCCCCGACACGGAGAGGAGGTGCACCAGCCCGGCGTCGGCATAGCGGTCCCGCACCGCCGGGGGGATGTCACGCTGGTCGGCCACCAGCAGCGCCCGCGCCAACGGCGCGGCCTCGCCGAAGTGCGCATCAATCAGGCGCCCCACGCTGCCGCGCCAGAAGCGCAGGCGATCCGGCGGGCCGGGCACCCGCGCCACCGCGCCGTGCGCCTCCAGCCGCAGGCGATCGCCCTGGCGACGCAGCTGTCCGGCCACCAGCAGGCGCTCCCCGGCCAGCGCGCGTCGCGGGCGTGGAGCGGGGAGGACCAGCTGCGAGGGGAGGCGGCACGACGCGGGGGTGGCCCCCCCCTTGGCGTGGCCGAAAGATAGCCGGAGCGAGACGGGCACCGTGCGCGACGGGGGCTCGTCGGCCTCCAGCACCGCCTCCACCCGCCCCGCCCGTGCCAACGCGGCCTCCAGCAGGCGGGTGCACCCCTCCACCTGACGACGGTGCCCCCACGCCGCCGCCACGCCGGCGGCGAGGACGGAGGCTGCCAGCCACGGGGCCACCGGCACGCCCGGGTGCGGCCGTCCCGCACGCGCGTGGCGACAGGAAGCGACCAGGCACGCCACGCCCCCCGACAGGGCGACCACCAGGGCCCACGCGCGCACCGCGCCGGGAGCGCCGTCCACGGGCACCCAGCGCCCGGCCGCCAGGCCGGAGATCCAGAGGAAGGCGAGGGGGATGAGGAGCGGCACACCGCACGGTGCCGGCGGTGGCGCCGGGGCACCAACCCCGGGCTACGCGTCCGTGATCCTCGCTCCGCGCGTGGGGGGCCGGGAGCCGGCACCGTGACCGCACGGCCAGCCGGAACGGGGCACCGGGGGCCTGGCCCGTGCCACGGTCCGGTGTGTTGCCCGTGAGCCGCTGGCTACCCGACCGCCATGGGAAGGGGCGCGCGCGGGGCGGGGCCCGGCGTGGGCACCGCCACCGGGGTCCCGGTGAAGGTGGCGCCCGTGGTGCCGGTCAACCGCACCGTGAGGTAGTCCCCCACCTGGGCCGCATCGGCCGGCACCATGATCGTCTTGAAGTCCCCCGAGCGCGCCTGCAGCAGGGTGCCATCGCGTGCCACCTTCTCCACGAGCACCTCGGTCACCTCCCCCAGCCGCGCGAGGTTTCCTTCGCGGGCAATCCCCCGGACCGTGGCCACGAGCCGGTCGAAGCGCTCTGCCACGACCGCGTCCGGGACGGTCCATTCGACGGGCATGCGCGTGGCCGGCGTCCCCTCGCGCGGGGAGAACTTGAACATGAAGGCGTCGTCGAAGCGCACCGCGCGGCAGAGCGACAACGTGTCCTCGAACTCCTCGTCCGTCTCCCCGGGAAACCCCACGATGATGTCGGTGGTCAGGGCGAGCCCGGGGATGGCCGCGCGCAGCCGGGCCACGCAGTCGAGGTAGTCCTCCCGCGAGTACCGCCGCAGCATGCGCTTGAGCATGCCGGTGCTGCCACTCTGCATGGGGAGATGGACATGGGGGCACACCGTGGGCACCTCCGCCATGGCGGCAATGACCCGGTCACTGAAGTCATTGGGGTGCGGGCTGGTGTAGCGCACCCGGCGGATGCCGGGCACGGCGCCCACGGCACGGAGCAGGTCCGCGAAGTCGTGCGTGCCGTCGTGGTACGAGTTGACCGTCTGCCCCAGCAGGACGACCTCGGTGAGCCCCTCGCGCACCACCTGCTCCACCTCGCGCACCACGTCGGCCAGCTGCCGGCTGCGCTCGGGGCCGCGGGTGGTGGGCACGATGCAGTACGTGCACCGGTAGTTGCAGCCGCGCTGCACCGGGATCCAGGCCTTCACCCCCTCGAAGCGCCGGGCCACGACATCCTCGTAGTGCTCCTCGAGGTCGAAGTCGGTGGCGGTGAACCGCTCGCCGCGTCGCGCACCCTCGAGGAGGGCGGGGAGCGCGCGGTAGCCGTCGGGGCCCACCACCAGCGACACGTGGCGCGCCTGGTCGAGGAGCCGCGACCCGAGGCGCTGCGCCATGCACCCCGTGACCCCCACCACCGTGCCGGGCTTCATGTGGCGGCGCAACTCCCCGAGCCGCCCGATGACGCGGGTCTCCGCGTTCTCACGAATGGCGCAGGTGTTGACCAGGATGACGTCGGCCCCCTCGGGCCCGTCCACGGGCGCGTAGCCGTGGGCCACCAGGGTGCCGACCATGCGCTCCGAGTCGGCCACGTTCATCTGGCAGCCGTAGGTCTCGATGTAGACCGTGGGCGCGTCGGGAGGCGGGGTGCTCATGGGGCCACCGATGCTCAGGGACGCACCTGCAAGCCGATCCCCAGCAGCCACGCCTGCTCGCGCGCGGTACCGGTGGACGGCGTGCGCACGGCGCGCTGCAGCGACAGGTCCAGCGTGGCCGACTCGCGGGCGATGGGCACCCCCAGCCCCGCCGAGGCGCGCGTCTCCCGCACCGCGAGGGCGGCCGTGCCGAAGGGGAGCGCCGACCGGGCCATGCCGGCGCGCACCAGCACCGGGACGCCGCGCAGCCGAGGGCCCGCCACCTCCGCCCCGGCATGCCAGTTGGTGGCGTCCTGCGTGCGCAGGACGGCGGAGCCCATGGAGGCCATGTCGGACCACCGCAGCTGCTCCACGCCCACGGCAAAGACGGAGCCGGGGATCCCCTCATACCGCACCGCCATCCCGAGCCGGCGCGGGACCGCGCCGGACACACGGACGGTGTCGCGGATGCGGGCGTCCATGGAGCCCCCCGCGCGCCACGACCCCATCACGGCCACGCCGGCCGGCAACCGCAGCTCGCCCCCCATGGAGAGCGCCTGCCCGTAGAAGGTGGCGCGCGAGGAGTCGACCACCCCGCCGTACTGGGAGGAATCGGAGAAAGTGCGGGTGCGCGCGACCAGGTGGCTGCCGGTGAACACGTGCCCGGCCACCCCCAGGCGCAGGCGCCCCCGCTGCCACCCCACCGCCCCGCGCAAGTCGCTGATGGCGCCCTTGGCGTTCTCGAAGTCGCTGGTGGGGACCGGACGCCCGTCGATGGCGACCGACCCGGCCGTCGTGGTCACGAACGAGCGATCGAGGAAGGTGGTGGCGGTGATCCCCACCCCCAGCCCCTTCCCGGCCGGAAAGAGGACGCCCAACAGGGGCACCCGCTGCACCGAGGAGCGCTCACGCACCGATCCGGTGGTGACGGTGCGCCGCTCGGGCTCGGCTTGTGCGGAGAGCACCACCCGCGACGTCCCGCCAATCGCGGCCGGGTTCACGGTGGACAGCGCGTCGAACTCCCCGAAGGCCCCGGCGGTGCCGTTGGTGCGGATGCTGCCCCCCCCAACGGGGTAGCCGAAGCCCAGCGTGCTGAGGGTGCCCTGGGCGACGGCGGCGACGGGACACAACAGGGATGCCGCGGCCAGGACCACGGCCAGGCGGCTGGAGCGGCGGACGATCCGGCGATGCGGGGTCATGGCAGGGCGAACTCCGCTCGCGGCAGGTACGTGAGACGCAGGCGCGGCCGCAGGGCGGCGGCGGCCTCGATGGAATGAAAGCGCAGCTCGGCCGGCTGCGCGCCTTCCCCGTCGATGCGGAAGGCGACGGCACGCGGCACGTTGGCCGGCAGGGTGCGCCACGTCCGCGTCAACGGCAGCAGGTTCACCAGGCGCTCCCCGCTGTCGCGCGGCACCAGGCGGATGCCACCATCAAGACCGGCCAGGACGCCCTCGGCGCTCAGCTCCAGCACGCGGCGCAGGTCGGTCACCGCGCCTGTGGTGGAGGGCACCAGCGGCACCAGCCGCACCGAGTCGCCCGTGTTGCCGAAGCGCGACGGCCGCTGCACGAGCACGAGCTGCGCCCGCACGATGGTGCTGGAGTCGGCGATCCGCGTGGGGACCGCGAAGCGCAGGTAACTGCGATAGGCGGGATACCCCCCCACCACCAGAGTGGCCGCACCGGGCGGGGCCGACCCCACCTCCGTGATGCCGTACACCGTGTATGCCTGCGCCAGGTCGGCCGATGCCCCCGCCAGCGGCGTACTGGGGCTGACCACCACCGGGGTGTAGGTGGTGTCGGTGCTGGGGTCATACGACAGCGTGGGGGCGCCAAAGCCGCCGAGGAAGCCGATCACGCGCAGCTGGCCCGCGCCGCCCGAGATGCGCACCCCCACCCGGAACCGGCCGCCGCTGGCCACCTGCGCCGCGAGCCGCTGGCGCGACAGGGGGATGCGCAGGGAGTCGAGGCTGAGGCTGGGGGTCAGCGTGACCTGCCCCAGGCGTCGATCGGGGCGGAAGAGCGACTGCACCACCGCCGTCACGGAATCGCTGGCGGCGGTGTCCACGTCGAACACCTCCACCGTCACCGGTACGGTGCCGCGGCGTCCCGTGGTGTCCAACGGGAGCTTGAGGAACACCGAATCGATCGCGGTGACCTGCTCGGAGACGGTGCCGCGATTGGGGAAGTAGGTCGACGTGAGCTGGTCGAAGCGCACCACCATCGTGGTGACCAGCGTGTCCGGCCGGTTGGCCAGCAGCAGCGTGCTGGAGAGCCCCAGCGTGGGGAACCCGCCCACGGCGCTGTCCAGCGCGACCGCGTCGATGGTGGTGTCGACAAAGGCCACGAGCGTGCGGGGGCACAGCGCGGGGCACGCGGCCCCGCCCTCGAACGACTCGGTGCAGGCCGATGCGGCAAGGGTGGCTGCGGCGACGGCAGTCCACCCGGCGAGCGTGAAGCGCCGACGGCGGCGCTCCCGGAGGGGAAGGCGCTCAGTCATGCGCGAGCGAGGACGGCGTGAAGGGGCTGGGAAGCAGCTGCGCGAGCGACCAATGCGCCGTGCGTCCATCGGGAGTGACGGCCACGATGTCCAGGGCCGGGGCGAACTCGACCAGCGCCTGACGGCAGACGCCACAGGGCGGGGTGGGCTGCAGGGCCGCGGAGGTGATCACCAGGCGGGTGAAGCGACGGGCACCCGCGGCGACGGCGGTGCCCAGCGCCACCCGCTCGGCACAGGTGCCCGCGGGATACGCGGCGTTCTCCACGTTGCAGCCGGCGAACACCCGCCCATCCTCGGCTTCCAGCGCGGCCCCCACCGGGTACCGCGAGTACGGGCACCAGGCGTTGGCGCGGGCGGCATCGGCGGCGGCGCGCAACGTGGTCACGGCATCCACGGCGTCGGGCGTCACGCGCCCACCGCCGTGCCGAGCAGCGCAGGAAGGAACGACCGCCCGGGCGGCGCCCATGACGCGCCCAGCCACTCGGCCACCGTCGCCCCCAGGTCGGCAAAGGTGTCACGCACCCCGAGGGCCACCGGGTGCACGCGCGCACCGGCCGCCAGGAGCGGCACGCGCTCGCGCGCGTGGTCCGTGGACGGGGTGGTGGGATCGTTGCCGTGGTCGGCGGTGATGAACAGCAGATCGTCCTCGCGCAGCGCGCCCAGCAGGGTGGGAAGGAACCGATCGAAGTCGCGCAGCGCCTGGGCGAACCCGGCCACGTCGTTCCGATGCCCGTACAACTGGTCGAAATCTACCAAGTTGGCGAAGCAGAGCCCATGCGGGGCCTCCCGCACCCACGCCACCAGCGCCGCCATCCCCTCGGCATTGCCGCTGGTGTGCCGGGCGGCAATCCCCCGCCCGGCAAACAGGTCGTCCACCTTGCCCACCCCCGCCCGCGGAACCCCGGCGGCCTCCAGCCGATCCAGCAGCGTGTCACCCGGCGGCGCCACCGCCAGGTCCCGACGGTTGGCGGTGCGCTGCCAACGCCCCGCCTCCCCGACGAAGGGCCGGGCGATCACCCGGGAGACCTCGTGGGCCCCCACCAGCAGGGCCCGCGCCACCTCGCAGCCCCGGTACAGCTCCTCCAGGGGAATCCACCCCTCATGGGCCGCCACCTGCCACACCGAATCGGCCGAGGTGTACACGATCCACCCGCCGGTCTCCCGTTGCTGCTCGGCGTACTCGGCGATCACCGCCGTGCCGCTGGCCACCACATTGCCCAGCACCGGCCGGCCGGTGGCCTGCGCGAAGGCCGCGATCAGCTCGGCCGGGAACCCCTGCGGATACGTGGGAAACGGCCGGGCCAACTGCACCCCGGCAATCTCCCAGTGCCCCGTGGTGGAGTCCTTGCCGGCGGAGTGCGGCAGCATGACGCCCCACGCCCCGGCCGGCGACGGCACCGGGGGCACGCCGGCCACCGCGGTCAGGTTGCCAAGCCCCAGCCGCTGGAGCGCGGGGAGGTGCAGCCCACCCACGGCGCGGGCCACGTTGCCCAGCGTATCGCTGCCGGCGTCGCCGTACGCCGCCGTGTCCGGCGCCTCGCCGCACCCCACGCCGTCCAGCACCAGCAGGATCGCCCGACGCGAGGGCATCAGTCGCCGGTTGCCGGCAGGTGGCGTACCGGCACCCGCAAGCGCAGCCCCACCAGCAGCTCGTAGGGGGACAGCCCCCCCGCCTCGGCCACCGCATTCACCGTCAGGCACCGGGCCCCGTCGCGCCCCAGCACCGTGGCCACGTCGCCCAGCTCGGCGGGGGCGTCGGTGACGTCCACCATGGTCATATCCATGGTGACCCGTCCCACCACCGGACAAGGGATCCCCCGCACCAGCACGGTACCGCGGCCGGAGAGGTGCCGCCGATACCCGTCGCCGTACCCGATGCCCAGGGTGGCGATGCGACGGCGCTCGGGGGCGGTCCAGGTGGCGCCGTAGCTCACGGTCTCTCCGGGCTCCACCCAGCGCAGATCCACCAGCCGCGCCCGCAGGTGCACCACCGGCGCCAGCCCCAGCTCGGCCTCTGGACCTGCCCCGTACACCCCGATGCCTGGGCGCGCCAGCTCCCACCCCGGACGGGCGTCTCCCAGCGCAATGCCGGCACTGTTGGCCGCATGCCGGAGGATGCCGGCGGGGAGCACCCCCGCCAACTCGGCGAGCGCCCCCCGGAAGCGGCGCTCCTGCTCCACCCGGGTGTCCGGCAGCTCGTCCGCCGAATGGAAGTGGGTGAAGACCCCCTCGGGGGGATGGCCCCGGAGGCGCTCCCCCAGCAGGTCCCGCAGCCATGCCACGGCGTCCCAGCGCACCCCGGCGCGCGACATCCCCGTGTCGATGGCCAGGTGCCACGGGGCATCCCCCAGCGTGGTCCACGCCACCACATCCTCCACGCGGTGCAGCGACGGGCGCACGCCGAGGGCCGCAGCCCGCGGCAGCGCCTCGCCCAGCAGCGGCGAGGTGCAGAGGATCCGGCCCGTGCACCCGGCCTGCCGCAGCGCCTCGGCCTCGTCGAGGGTGGCCACCCCCAGGGCCCATGGGGCCTCACCCTCGGGCGGGGCCAGGGTCCCCGACGCGAAGGGCACCCCCAACGCGCGCGCCACCGCCACCGCTCCCGTGCCATAGCCGTCGGCCTTGACCATGGGCACCAACGGCGCCCCCGCGCGACGGCGCAGGAGGGCGGCGTTGTGGCGCACCGCGTTGAGGTCCACCTCGAGCCAGGCGCGATCGGCGCCGGGGTATATTCCGCCAAGCATGGGGCAAAGCTAAGCGATGCCCTGCCCCCCCGCGCCCCCGGCCACCCCGATGGACACCGTCCCCCCCGCCACGCCGTCCGCCCCCGCCCCTCGCACGCTGGAGGACGCGCTGGCGCTCATGCGCGACCTTCGCGCCCGCTGCGACTGGGACCGCGCGCAGACGCACCAGTCGCTGCGCCCGTACCTCGTGGAGGAGGCCCATGAGGTGGACGAGGCCATTGCCGCCGGGAGCGACCCCCTGCTGCGCGACGAGTTGGGGGACCTGTTGCTCCAGGTGCTGTTCCACTCGGTAGTGGCCGAGGAACGCGGCGCCTTCGGCATGGGGGACGTGGCCGGCGCGCTGGTGGCCAAGATGCACGCGCGGCATCCGCACCTGTACGGCGACGGGATCAAGCGCTCGTGGGAAGCGATGAAGGCCCAGGCGACGCCGCGTCGCACGCTGGAGGAAGGGCTCCCCGCGGGGCTGCCGGCGCTGCATCGCGCGCACCGCCTGCAGGACCGGGCGGCGGGGGTGGCGTTTGACTGGCCCGATGCCCTGGGGCCGCTGGCCAAGGTGCGCGAGGAGGTGGAGGAGGTGGCCGCGCTGGTGGGACCCGATGGCGGGGTCCCCGACCGCGACGCCCTGGAGGGGGAGCTGGGGGACCTGCTGTTTGCCGTGGTGAATCTGTGCCGCAAGACCGGGGTGCACGCCGCGCTGGCGCTGGACCGGTCGAACGCCAAGTTCGCCAGGCGCTACGCGGCGATGGAGCGGCTGGCGGCGGCCGACGGCGTGACGCTGGCGGCGCTGCCCTTGGAGGCGCAGGACCGGTACTGGGACGCCGTGAAGGCCGGCGAGCGCGGCGGGGACGCCGACCCGACGCCCGTCAGGGCGTGAGGCGCCCCATCATCCGCGGGAACGGAATCACCTCGCGGATGTGCTCGATGCCGCAGATCCACGCGATGGTGCGCTCGAGCCCCAAGCCGAAGCCCGAGTGGGTGAAGGTGCCGTACTTGCGAAGATCCAGGTACCACCCGTAGGCCTCCACCGGGAGCCCCTCCTCGGTGAGGCGGCGGAGGATCTTCTCGTAATCGTCCTCGCGCTGCGACCCGCCGATGATCTCGCCGCGCCCTTCGGGGGCCAGCAGGTCGGCGCAGCGCACGGTGCGCGGGTCGGCGGGGTTCTCCTTCATGTAGAAGGCCTTCGCCTCCTTGGGGTAGTTGACCACGAAGACCGGGCACTGGTAGTGGTCCACGATCATCGCCTCGTCGGGCGCCCCCAGGTCCTCGCCCCACTGCAGCGCCCCCCCCTTCTCCTGGACCAGCCGCACCGCGTCGGTGTAGTCCACGCGGGCGAAGGGGCGCGACACGCACGCCAGCGGCGCCGTGTCGCGCTCGAGGACCTTGAGCTCCTCCCCGCGCCGCTCCAGCACGCGCTCCACCAGGTACCGGACGAAGTCCTCCTGCAGGTCCATGTTGTCGTCCTGGTCGTACCACGCCATCTCCGGTTCGATCATCCAGAACTCGGTGAGGTGGCGGCGCGTCTTGGACTTCTCGGCGCGGAAGGTGGGGCCAAAGGTGTAGATGCGCCCCAGCGCGGCGGCCAGCGCCTCGCCGTACAGCTGGCCGGTCTGCGCCAGGTAGGCGGTCCCCTCCTCGAAGTACTCGGTGCCGAACAGGCCGGCCCGCTCGCCGATGGCGGCCGTGAGGATGGGGGTGTCGCAGCGCACGAAGTTGCGCGCCGCAAAGAAGTCGTGCACAGCCAGCTCCAGCTCCGAGCGGATGCGCAGGATGGCCCCCTGCCGCTGGCTGCGGAGCCAGAAGTGCCGGTGGTCGAGCAGGAAGTCGACGCCGTGCTCCTTGGGCTGGATAGGATAGTCCAGCGGGCTGGCCCCGATGAGCGCGAGCGCCTTCACCCCCATCTCGAAGCCGCCGGGGGCGCGCGCGTCGGCGCGCACCTCCCCCGTGAGCGCCACGCTGCACTCCTGCGTGAAGGTCCCGAAGGCCGCCCAGTCGTCGTCGGAGACCTCGGCCTTCACCACCACCCCCTGCATGATCCCCGTGCCGTCGCGCACCACGGCGAAGCCCAGCTTGCCCTTGGAGCGCAGGTGCGTGACCCAGGCGCGCACGGTGACGGTGGCGCCCACATGATGGCGGAGGTCGGCGATGCGGGTGGTGGAGCGGTTCATGGACGGGGGGGCAAGAGGGGCGTCGGCATCGGTCCGCACGCGTTCCCCCAAGCTACACCGTCCCCGCGGACCGGTCCACGAGGCCCCCGCCCCATCGGCAGGGCGGTTCAGCCCACCCGGAACAGCTCCAGCGCGCGCGCATGGGACACGGTCAGCTGCTGGCGCAGCGCCCGGTGGGCAGGCGCCTCCAAGGTGGGGTCTTCCTGCAGCATCCGCTCGGCGATCGCCTGGGCACGGGCGTGCAGCGCCTCATCGCGCACCGGGTCGGCCACACGAAAGGCCGGCACCCCGTGCTGCCGAGCCCCGAACAGGTCCCCCATCCCGCGCAGCTGCAGGTCGGCCTGCGCGATGGCAAAGCCGTCCTCGGTGCCGCAGAACAGCGCGAGCCGCTCGGCCGCCTCCGGGGAGGTGTCCCCCAGCAGGACGCAGTACGACTGTGCGGCCCCGCGCCCCACGCGACCGCGCAGCTGGTGCAGCTGCGACAGCCCGAAGCGCTCCGGGTGTTCGATCACCATCACCGACGCGTTGGGCACGTCGATCCCCACCTCGATGACCGTGGTGGCGACCAGGACGTCCAGCGCACCGTCGCGGAAGCGCGCCATGATGGCGTCGCGCTCCTCGGCGGGCAGGCGGCCGTGCAGCAGGGCCAGGCGGATGCCGGCCAGCGGTCCCGCGGCCAGCGCCTCCATCATGTCGGTGGCCGCCCGCAGCGCCAGCTTGTCGGACGCCTCGATGAGCGGGTACACCACGTAGCCCTGACGGCCCGCCGCCACCTGCCCCTGGACGAACTCGAACACCCGCGCCCGCGCCGCCTCGGGACGGTGCACCGTGGTCACGGGCTGGCGCCCCGGGGGCCGCTCGTCCAGCACCGTCACGTCCAGGTCGCCGTACAGCGTCAACGCCAGCGACCGCGGGATGGGGGTGGCGCTCATGAGCAGCACGTCGGGGTGCGCCCCCTTGGCCCCCAGCGTCGCGCGCTGCTCCACCCCGAACCGGTGCTGTTCGTCGATGATCACGAGCCCCAGTGCCGCAAACTCCACGCCCTCCTGCAGCAGGGCGTGCGTCCCCACGGCCAGCACCGGCTCGTGCGAAGCCAGGCGCGTGCGGGCCACCCGGCGCTCGGCGGCCGGCAGCCGGCCGGTGACCAGGAGGGGGCTGATCCCCAGGGGCGCGAGTAGCCGTCCCAGTCCCTGCGCATGCTGCTCCGCCAGCAGTTCGGTGGGGGCCATGAACGCCACCTGCGCGTCGTTCTCCAGCGCCAGCAGGGCGGCGAAGAGCCCCACCACTGTCTTGCCGGCCCCGACGTCCCCCTGCAGCAGGCGGTGCATCCGCCGCGGGCTGGCCATGTCGGCCACGATCTCGCGAATGGCGCGTCGCTGCGCCCCCGTGAGCTCA
>JBILKP010000207.1:0-4952 GCA_044376625.1 Gemmatimonas sp.
TCCCCACGCCCGGGGCCTCGGCGGGGTCGATCCAGTCCACGTCGCAGGACACGTGCACCCCGCCGGTGTGCCGCGAGACGTGGGCCACCGCCTCGTCCATCACCCGGCGCAGCCCGCGCTCGTCGATATCGCGCATGGTGAAGGCCCGGATCCCCAGCGCGGCAATGGCGGCGCGCTCGGCCGGGTCCACGTCGCGCAGCCCCACGTAGGCCATGTCCTCCGGGCGCACGGCGGGGCCCGGCACCGCCAGCCCGGCCAGCCGCGGGTCCCCCAGCCCCAGCAGGTGCGCCACCGGCATGCCGTGCACGTTGCCCGAGGTGCTGGTGGCCGGGGTGTGCAGGTCGGCGTGCGCGTCCAGCCACAGCAGCCCCAGGCGCTGCCCCCGTTCGGCCAGCGCGGTGGCCGTCCCCGCCACGGAGCCGGCGGCCAGGGAGTGGTCCCCCCCCAGCACCAGCGGCACCGCCCCCTCGCGCACCGCCGCCGCGGTGGCGTGCGCCAGCTCGGCGCAGCTGGCGGCGATGGCGGCCATGCGGGCATCGGGGTGGTCCGGCAGCCGGGTGCGGTCGGGGACCGGCAGGTTGCCCTCGTCGCGCACCACGAGCCCCAGCGCCTCCAGCTGCGCGGCCAGCCCGGCCAGGCGCAGGGCGGAGGGGCCCATGTCCACGCCGCGGCGGCTGGCACCCAGGTCCATGGGGACGCCGATGATGCGGACCGGGCGGTGGCTGGCGGCGGATCGGGGGCGCGTCATGCCCACAGGATGCGGCGAATCCGGTGCCAGCAACAAGCGCAAGAGATTGACAACTTCGTGCGTATTCCTGACGTTTTGCCAGGTCAGTGCTGGCGATTCGTCAATTCCTTTCGGCTATCTTTCATGGACTCCCTGGATCACCAGCTGCTGGGGCTCTTGCGCGAGAACGCGCGCACCCCGGTGGCCACGCTGGCCACGCAGCTGCGGGTGTCACGCGGCACCGTCCAGAACCGCATCGACCGCCTCGTGGCCGACGGCGTGCTGCTGGGGTTCACGGTGCGCACCAGCGCGGAGGGGGTGGGGCACCGCATCCGGGCGGTGACCATGATCCGCACCGAAGGGGACGCCGAGGTGGTGTTGCGGGCGGTGCGCGGCTATCCGGCGGTGCGGGCGCTGCACACCACCAACGGGCGGTGGGACATCGTGGCGGAGCTGGCCACCGACACGCTGGAGCAGTTCGACGAGCTGCTGCGGCAGATCGGGAAGGTGCGCGGCGTGGCCCACACCGAGACCAGCCTGCTGCTGTCCACGCACAAGCTGTAGCGCCCGGCAGGGCCCTGGGGCCCTGCCGGGGGGCATACGCCGCCCCGCTACCGGGGGCTGATGGCGAAGTCGATGAGCACGTCGTTGACGAAGCTGGTGGTGACCTTCATGCCGCCCGCCGAGTAGCTGCGCTTGAGGACGGTGAGGGTGCCCTGCCGCTCCTCCGCGGCGGTGTCGGCGGGACCCAGGAGCGCCTCCACCTCGCGGATGGAGAGCCCCTTGCGCAGCCCCGCCATCCCGCCGGGGGAGGCGGCCGGCTTGGGCTCCACACCCATGAGCGTCTCGCCCACTGCGGCGGCCGCGCCCTTGGCGCCGGTGGCGGCAAAGTCGACGTAGTCGGCCAGCGCCGCCATCACGCCGGCGGGGGTGAGCGCCTCGGGGGGGATCCCCCCCTGGTAGCGGATGTTGAAACGGCTCCCCCCTTCCTTGCGGCGCGAGCGGAGGTTGGCTTCGCGTGCCGCATTGGCCTGTGCGGCCTCCGCCTCCGCCTTGGCGTTCTCGCGCTGGCGGGTGGCGCGCGCCGTCTGCAACTCGCGTTCAAGCCGGGTGCGCTGCGCGGGGGTGGGGGCCGTCTTGATGGAGTCGCGCAGCGCCCGTTCGCGCGCCGACTCCCCCTCGAATCCCGTGAACACGCGTTGCGTGCCGGCGTCGTCCCCGAAGGTGCCGTAGCCGCCGCCGCCCAGCTGGAACTCGATGTGCGAGTCCTTCTTGACCACCACCTTGGTGACCATCACCTGCTGCCCCACCTCGAGGGCGGTGCCGAAGTCCTTGATGCGGTCCGCCACCTGGCGGAAGTTCACCGCCGGCTGCTGCATCGGGGACACATCGACGCCGCGGCTGGTGCCGGGCATGGCGATGCGGACCGAGACACTCTTGCCTTCGAAGGCCTGCCGGAGGGCGGCTTCGTTCTGGGCGAGGGCCGCGCCGGGGGTGAGGGCGAGGGCGAGGAGGAGGTGTCGCATGGGCCGGGGGGTGGCGGGGATGTGGACGGGCGGGCACCAGCGTGTCCTCGCCAATTGTATCCCCCGCGGTGCCGCCCGGCACGGGCCACTGCCGCGCCCGTGCCCCCTCCCGCCTACGCGCGGGCCCCCACCAGCGCGCCCACGCCGTCCAGCTGCGCCTCGATGCGCCGCCAGTCAAAGCGCTCCGCCACGCGCGCGCGGCCGGCGGCGCCCAGCGCCGCGCGGTGCGCCGGGTCGGCCAGCAGCGCGAGGCACCGTTCGGCCAGCGCCTCGGGGGTGTCGGCCAGCGCCAGATGCACGCCGTCCTGCAGCCCCAGCCCCTCGGGGGCAAAGGAGGTGCTCACCAGCGCGCGACCGTGCGCGAGCGCCTCCAGCACCTTGATGCGCGTGCCGCTGCCGATGCGGATGGGGGTGACCACCACGCCGGCCTCCTCGTAGAACGGGGCCAGCTCCACGGGGGACTCGGCCACCTGGCAGCGCGGGTCGGCCAGCGCCTCCGCGAGGGGGGCCGCGCTGCCGAAGCCGGCCACCTGGAAGCGCACGTCGGGGCGCACGGCCCAGATGCGCGGCAACACGTCGCGGGCAAACCAGCGGATGGCGTCCAGGTTGGGTTCGTGCACCAGCATCCCCACGAACAGCAGCGTGTCGTGCCGCCCGGGACCCGGCGCCGGCTGGGCGGGGATGGCCACGCCGTTGGGGAGCACCGCCACCCGGTGACGCAGGGGGGCGGGAAAGAACGGGAGGTCGTCGGCCTTGGCCACCAGCACCCCGGCAAAGCGCCGCGGGAGGAGGCGCTCGTAGCTGCGCGCGCGCGCGTTGCGGAGGCGGTCCAGCGGCAGGCGCGCCGACCATCCCCGCGCCGCCAGCTTCTGCCGCTCCACCTCGCTCACCAGGTCGTCGACATCCACCACGATGGTGCGGAAGCCCGCGCGGTGGGCGTGCTCCGCCATCCACGACTGGGAGGCGAAGACGAAGTCCACCGGATCCCGCGCGCGCCGTGCCGCCAGCTCGGCCACCAGCGCCTCCGACCACCAGTAGTAGTGGATCTCCGGGCGGGGTGGCCCCACCAGGCGCTGCAGGGCGCCCCAGGCGCGCACCGGGAGCGGCTCCCGGGTGTCGTGCGCAAAGCGGCAGCTGCTGGTGGGGATGGCGTGGGCGTCCGTGCAGCCGGAGGCGGCCACGAAGGCCTCCAGCCCTCCCGGGTGCGGGCACTCGCCCAGCGCCAGCACCGACACGTCGTGCGTGCGCGCCAGCCCGCGCACCTGGTGAAAGGAGCGCTGCACCCCGCCGCTGGCGGGGGGCCAGGGGAAGTGTTTGGCCAGGAACAGCACGCGCGGACGGCGCGCGTGCCCGGCGGTGGGCTGCGCGACGGGGTCCGCGGCCACCGCCTCCGGGGCGGCGCTCAGGGGGTGCGCCGGGGCAGGCACAGGGCGGGGAGGGGGCGACGGGCGGACATGGGCGTGGCGGGAGACCAGGGGACGGGGCGCGGGGCGCCATGTACCACGGCGCGCCCCATGCGGGATGGACGGCCGCCGTGCCGAAATCGTCACCCGGGGGCGCAGGGGGTGGCTGGCTCCCGGCTGCACGCCGCGTCATGATTGGGGCACCCCTTCACCCTCTCCCTCCATGCCCCCTGTCCCCGTCACCGCCGGCACCGACGACCTGGCCATGGTCCTGGGGGGCGGCGGCGCGCGCGGCGCCTACCAGGTGGGCGTCCTGCGGGCCATTGCCTCGCGCTACCCCCACCTGCGCGTCCCCATCCTGGTGGGGGTGTCGGCGGGGGCGGTGAACGCCACGCACCTGGCGGCGTACCGCGGGAGCTTTGCCGAGGCGATGGAGGCGCTGGTGCGGCTCTGGCTGTCGCTCACGCCGGACCAGGTGTTCCGGGTGGACGCATCGTCGCTGGCGGGGAACGTGATGCGCAGCGGCGTCCGCCTGGTGGCCGGGGGGCAGGGGCACCCCGAGCAGTTCCGCGGGATGGTGGACACGGCGCCGCTGCGCGGCTTCCTGGAGGGGGTGCTGGCGCGCAACCCCGACGGCACGCTGCCGGGGGTGGCGCAGAACCTGGCCGAGGGGCGGCTGCGCGCGGTGGCCCTGTGCGGCACCAGCTACACCACGTCGCAGAGCGTGACGTGGGTGGAGGGGCGCGACTTCACCGGGTGGGAGCGCCCGCAGCGGCGCGGCGAGCACACGCGGCTCACGGTGGACCATGTGCTGGCCTCCACGGCGCTGCCGCTGCTGTTTCCGGCGGCGCGCGTGGGGAACGAGTGGTTTGGTGACGGCGGCATCCGGCTCACCGCGCCGCTCTCGCCCGCGCTGCACCTGGGGGCGTCGCGCATCATCACCATCGCCACGCGCTACGACCGCAATGGGCAGGAGGCGGCGCGCCCGCAGGTGCCCGACTACCCGCCGCCGGCGCAGGTGCTGGGGGTGCTGTACAACGCCGTCTTCCTGGACCTGATCGACCAGGACGTGCTGCGGCTGCAGCGCACCAACCGCCTGGTGGAGCGGCTGCCGGTGGAGCAGCGGCACGGGTTGCGCGTGGTGGACATGCTGGTGCTGCGGCCGTCGCGCGACCTGGGGCGGCTGGCGGGGGAATACGAGCCGCGGCTGCCGCGGCTGTTCCGCTTCCTCACGCGCGGGCTGGGGACCAAGAAGACCGAGAGCCCGGACGTGCTGTCGCTGGTGATGTTCCAGGA
>JBILKP010000053.1:0-14761 GCA_044376625.1 Gemmatimonas sp.
GCGCCCGGTGGTGTCCCCGGTGGTGCACCCGGTGGTGTCCCCGGTGGTGCACCCGGTGGTGCACCCGGTGGTGCGGTCCGGGGCCCGCCCCGCGCGGCGCCCGTCCGCCGCCCGCGCGCCGCTCGCGGCCGCCGCGATGGGGCCGGTGCTCACGCAGTACTGCGGCAAGTGCCACAACAACACGTCGCGGCGCGGAAACCTGTCGCTGGCGGGGTACGACGCCCTGCGGGCCCCCGAGGCGGCCGAGGTCTCGGAGAAGATCGTCACCAAGCTGCGGCTGGGGATGATGCCCCCCGCCGGCTCGGCGCGCCCCAAGGGGGACACGCTGGACGCCATCGCCGCGCTGCTGGAGCAGCAGCTGGACTCGGCGGCGGCGGTGCGCCCCGACCCCGGGTATCGCACCTTCCAGCGCCTCAACCGGGCGGAGTACCGCGCGTCGGTGCTGGCGCTGTTGGGGCTGGAGGTGGACGCGGCCAACTACCTCCCCCCCGACACCAAGAGCGACGGCTTCGACAACATCGCCGACGCGCAGGCGCTCTCCCCCATGCTGCTGGACGCGTACCTGCGCGCCGCCAGCGACCTCAGCTGGCTGGCGGTGGGGAACCGCGCGGCGGCGGCGGCCTCCGTCACCTGGACCGTCCCCAAGCTCACCTCGCAGATGGAGCACGTGCCCGGGACGCCGTACGGCACGCGCGGCGGGATCGCGGTGACGCACACCTTCCCGGCCGACGGCGACTACCGCCTGGACGCGAACTTCTTCCACGAGACCACCGGCGCCTTTGCCGGCGGGCTGGCGCGCGGCGAGCGGCTGGAGCTGTCGGTGGACGGTGAGCGGGTGGCGCTGCTGGAGGTGGACCGCTTCATGACCGCCGCCGACCCCAACGGCGTGGCGATGTCGTCGGAGCCGGTGCGCATCTCGGCGGGGACGCACCGGCTGGCCGCGGCGTTCGTCCCCCCGGGGTTCCAGGCGGTGTCGCAGGAGCTGGTCTCGCCGCTCAGGTACTCGCTGTCGAGCACCTCCAACGCCACGGCGTACGGCTTCCAGCAGCTGCCGCACCTGCGCGAGTTCACGGTGCGCGGGCCGCTGGCGGTGACGGGGGTGTCGGAGACGGCCACGCGCCGGCGGATCTTCCGCTGCCGCCCCGCCGACGCGTCGGGGGCCAGCGCCGAGGCGCGGACGTGCGCCCGCGCGATCATCACGCGGCTGGGGACCGAGGCGTACCGCCGGGCGCTCACGCCGGGGGACGTGGAGGGGCTGCTGGCGCTGTACGAGGGGGGACGCGCGGGGACGGGCGGGTTCGAGGGGGGCGTGCGCGCCGCGCTGGAGGGGATCCTGGCCAGCCCCGACTTCGTCTTCCGCTTCGAGCGGGCGCCCGCCGACGCGCGCCCCGGGGTGGCGTACCGGCTGCGCGACGAGGAGCTGGCGGTGCGGCTGGCGTTCTTCCTGTGGAGTGCGCCCCCCGATGCCGCGCTGCGCGAGGCGGCGGCGCGCGGGCGGCTGGCCACGCCGGCCGGCCTGGAGCGCGAGGTGCGGCGCCTGCTGGCCGACCCGCGCGCGTCGTCGCTGGCCACGCGCTTTGCCGCGCAGTGGCTGCGCCTCCCCGACCTGGCGCAGGTACAGCCGGACATCCGGCAGTACACCGCCTTCGACGAGCAGCTGCGCGGGGCGATGCAGCGCGAGACGGAGCTGTTCTTCGACGACCTCGTGCGCCGCGACCAGAGCGCGCTGGAGCTGTTCCGCGCCGACTACACCTTCGTGAACGAGCAGCTGGCGCGGCACTACGGAATCCCCGGGGTGGCCGGCCCGCAGTTCCGCCGCGTGCGCTACCCCGACAGCACGCGCGGCGGGATCCTGGGGCACGCCAGCGTGCTCACGCTCACCTCGCACGCCACGCGCACGTCGGCGGTGGAGCGGGGGAAGTGGGTGATGGAGGTGCTGCTGCACTCGCCGCCGCCGCCGCCGCCGCCGGGGGTGCCCGACCTGGAGGCCACGCCGGGGGCGGCCGACGGGCGCCTGCTCACGGTGCGCGAGCGGATGGCCGCGCACCGGGCCAACCCCACCTGCGCCTCGTGCCACCGGATGATCGATCCCATCGGGCTGGCGCTGGAGGGGTTTGACGTGACCGGGCGGGTGCGCGTGCGTGACAACGGGATGCCCATTGATGCGCGCACCGAGCTGTGGGACGGGACCCCCGCCGCCGGCCTCCCGGCGCTGCGCGCCGCGCTGCTGCGGCGGCAGGAGTCGCTGCTGCGCACCTTCACGCAGAACCTGATGGCGTATGCGCTGGGGCGCCGCGTGGAGGCGGCGGACATGCCTGCGGTGCGCGCCATCGTGCGCGATGCCGGCGCGCAGCAGCACCGGATGTCGGCGTACATCCTGGGGGTGGTGCGCACCCCCGCCTTCCGCATGCAGCGGCCGCCCGAGCCGGTGGCCGCCTCTTCCGACCGTTGAGGGTGCCCTGATGCCGCTGATTCCCCGGACGCCGCTGGACCGCCGCACCTTCCTGCAGGGGATGGGGGCGATGATCGCCCTTCCGCAGCTGGAGGCGATGCGCCCGGTGGGGCGCGCCGCGCGCGCCCTGGCGCAGGCCGGCGACCCCACGCGGGTGCTGTTCCTGGAGATGGTGCACGGCGCCGCGGGGTGCAGCCCCTTCGGGCAGGCCGAGCACCTGTGGTCGCCGCGCGAGACGGGCTCGTCGTTCAGCCTGGCGGGCACGTCGCTGTCGCCGCTGGAGCCATGGCGGCACACGCTCTCCATCATCAGCAACACCGACGTGCGCAACGCCGAGGCGTACAAGCCCGAGGAGATCGGCGGCGACCACTTCCGCTCCAGCGCGGTGTTCCTGACGCAGGCGCACCCCACGCAGACCGAGGGGTCGGACGTGCACGCGGGGACCTCCATCGACCAGCTGTACGCGCGGCGCTTCGGGCAGGGGACGCCGATCCCGTCGATGCAGCTGTGCATCGAGCCGCTGGACCGCGCGGGCGGGTGCGCGTACGGCTATTCGTGCCTGTACACCGACTCCATCAGCTGGGCCTCCCCCACGGAGCCGCTCCCCATGGTGCGCGACCCGCGGGTGGCGTTCGAGCAGCTGTTCGGGGTGGGGAGCACCCCCGCGGAGCGGGCGGCGCGCACGCGCAGCACCGCCAGCGTGCTGGACTGGATCACGGGGCGCGTGGCGGAGCTGCGCCGCGAGCTGGGGGTGGCCGACCGGCAGCGGGTGGACCAGTACCTGGAGAACGTGCGCGAGATCGAGCGGCGCATCCAGCAGGTGGAGGCGCGCAACCGCAGCGGCGAGGAGCGCGAGCTGGCGGGGGCGCCCGCCGGGGTCCCCGACTCCTTCGGCGACCATGTGCGGCTGATGTTCGACCTGCAGGTGCTGGCGCTGCAGGCGGACATGACGCGGGTGTTCTCCTTCAAGCTGGGGCGCGACGCCTCGTCGCGCGTGTACCCCGAGAGCGGCGTGATGACCGGGTTCCACCCCGCGTCGCACCACGGCAACAACCCGGCGCGCGTGCGGGAGTTCGCCGAGATCAACCGGTACCACGTGGGGCTGCTGCCGTACCTCCTGGAGAAGCTCAACACCACGATGGACGGCGACACGCCGCTGCTGCAGAAGACGGCCATCGTGTACGGCTCGCCGATGGCCGACGGCAACACGCACAACCACCGGCGGTGCCCGCTGCTGGTGCTGGGGGGCGCCAACGGGCGGCATGCGGGGAACCGCCACGTGATGGCGCCCGACGGCACGCCGATGGCCAACGCGATGCTGGAGCTGCTGCACCGGCTGGGGGTGGACGACGTGGCGCAGTTTGGCGACAGCACCGGGACGCTGGCCTTCTGACCTCCGGAGGATGGGCATGGGGATGTTGACGCGGCGTGCGCGCGGGGTGCGGATCGGGGGGCGCTCCCGGCGGTGGGCGGGGGCGCTGGTGGTGGCGTGGATGCCGGCGATGCCGGTGGTGGTGGCGCCCCCGCCGGCGGCGCCGGTGGCCGATGCCGCCATGCGCGGCGACCTGGCCGCGGTGCGCGCGTTGGTGCGGCAGGGGGAGCGCGTGAACGCCGCGCAGGGGGACGGGATGACCGCGCTGCACTGGGCGGCGTGGCACGGCGACTCGGCAATGGCGGTGGCGCTGCTGGGCGCGCGCGCCGCGCTGCCGGCGGTCACGCGCGTGGGGGCGCACACGCCGCTGCACGTGGCGGTGCGGCAGGGGCACGCGCCGGTGGTGCGGGTGCTGCTGCGCGGCGGTGCCGACGTGGCGGGGCGCACGGCCGAGGGGGCCGCGCCGCTGCACCTCGCGGCGCTGGCGGGGGACACCGGGGTGATTGGCGCGCTGCTGCGCCGCGGCGCGGCAGTGGACGCTACCGAGCCGTGGCATGGGCAGACGGCGCTGATGGTGGCCGCCGAGCGCGGGCGTGAGGCGGCGGTGCGGCGGCTGCTGGCCGCGGGGGCCAACCCGCGGATGGCGGGGCGCACGGCCGACCCCATGGCGTTGGCGGCGCAGGACCGGCAGGCCAGGCAGCGGCGCAACGCGGTGCTGGCCGAGCGACGCGAGGCGCAGGGGAAGGCGAGCGATGCCGCGTGGCGCCCCGACGTGGCCAGCGTGCAGGCGGCGGTGCGCGCGGCCCGCGCGGTGGAGCAGCAGGGGACCGATGCGGCGGCGCTGGCGGCGGTGGCGGCGGCCAATGCCGCCGAGGCGGCGCGGCTGGCGGCGCAGGGGGGGGCGGGGCTGGACGACGACGCGCCCGGCTACACCGAGCTGCTGGGGGTGCAGGGCGGGTTGACCCCGCTGCACCTGGCGGCGCGCGAGGGGCACCAGGGGGTGGTGGCCGCGCTGCTGGCCGGGGGCGCCGACGTGAACCAGGTGAGTGGCGGGGACCGCACGTCGCCGATGCTGATGGCGGCGATCAACGGGCAGTACGACCTGGTGCTGCAGCTGCTCAAGGCCGGGGGCGATCCCAACCTGGCCAGTGAGGCGGGGGCGGCGCCGCTGTATGCCGTGCTGAACAAGGAGTGGGCGCCCACCTCGCGCACGCCGCAGCCGGCGTACCAGCTGCAGCAGCAGGCCGATTACCTCACGGTGATGGCGGCGCTGCTGAAGGCGGGGGCCAACCCCAATGCGCGGCTGGCGCGGTCGCTGTGGTACACCACGTACAACCGCGACAACCTGCGGGTGGACTTTGCGGGGGCCACCCCCTTCTTCCGGGCGGCGTACGCCACCGATGTGCCGGCGATGACGCTGCTGCTGGCTGCGGGGGCCGACCCGGCCATTGGCACCATCCGTCCCGCTGCGCGGGCGCGCCGACCGGGGGCGGCCGCCCCCGCGGCCGATCCGTCGGGGCTGCCGCCGGTGCCGGACGGTGGGGTGGGGGTGCTCCCCATCCATGCGGCCACGGGGGTGGGGTACGGGCAGGGGTTTGCGGCCAACGACCACCGGCATGTGCCGGACGGATGGATGCCCGCGCTTCGGTACCTGGTGGAGGAGCTCAAGGCCGACGTGAACGCGCGCGACTACAGCGGCTTCACGCCGCTGCACCACGCCGCGGCGCGCGGCGACAACGAGATGATCCGCTACCTCGTGTCGAAGGGGGCCGACGTGCAGGCGGTGGCGCGCAACGGCATGACCACGGTGGACATGGCCAACGGCCCGGTGCAACGGATCTCGCCGCACCTGGAGACGGTGGCGCTGCTGGAGTCGCTGGGGGCGAAGAACAACCACCGCTGCGTGGGGTGCTGAGCGGGGTGGCGGGCGTGCGGGGCGACATCGCGACCTTCTGGTGATGGCCCACCCAGCCGGTTCGCCCGATCCCGACACCCCCGTCCTGCTGTACGACGGCGACTGCGGCCTCTGCGCCGGCAGCGTGCAGTTCCTGCTGCGCCATGAGCCGCCGCACCGGCGCGCTGCGCTGCGCTTTGCCCCGCTGCAGGGGGCCTTTGCCGCCCAGGTGCGGGCCCGCCACCCGGAGCTGGCGGGGGTGGATTCGCTGGTGTGGGTGGACCAGCGCCACCACGCGGCGCCGGTGCGCGTGCGCTCCGACGCGGCGCTGCAGGCGCTGACCCACCTGGGCGGGGGGTGGGCGGTGCTGGCGGCGCTGGGGCGGGTGGTGCCACGCCCGGTGCGCGACACGGTGTACAACGCCATCGCCCGGCGCCGGCTGTCGCTGGCGGCGCCCCGGTGCCTGTTGCCCACGGCCGAGGAGCGCGCACGGTTCCTGTGACCGCTTCCCCTGACCTCGTCCCCCTCCGCCAGGCCCGTGGCCCCGTGGTGCTGGCGGGGCTGGGGTACTTCGTGGACATCTTCGACCTGCTGCTGTTTGCGGTGGTTCGGGTGGCCAGCGTGCGCGACCTGGGGATTGCCGACGGCCCTGCGGCGCTGGAGGCGGGGGCGCTGCTGCAGAACACGCAGCTGCTGGGGATGATGCTGGGGGGCGTGCTGTGGGGGATGCTGGGGGACCGGCGCGGGCGCCGATCGGTGCTGTACGGCTCCATTGTCCTGTACTCGCTGGCCACGCTGGCCAATGCCACGGCCACGTCGCTCCCGCAGTACGTGCTGTGGCGGTTCGTGGCGGGGTTCGGGCTGGCTGGGGAGCTTGGGGCGGCCCTCACCCTGGTGGGGGAGCTGGTGGAGCCCCGCGCCCGCGGGACGGCCACGACCCTGGTGGCCACCACGGGGGTGCTGGGGGCGGTGGCGGCCGCGCTGGTGGGAACGCTGGTGCCCTGGCGTACGGCCTACGTCATTGGCGGGGTGATGGGCTGCGCGCTGCTGCTGTTGCGCATCCGCGTGCGCGACAGCGCCATGTTCACGCGCACCGCCTCCGCGGTGGCGGGGCGGGGGAACCTGCTGCGGCTGTTCGCCACCCCCGCGCGCATGTGGCGCTACCTGCGCGCCATCGCCATCGGGGTGCCGGTGTGGTTCAGCACCGGGGTGCTGGTGACCTTTGCCCCCGAGTTTGCGCGGGCGCTGGGGGTGCGCGGGGCCGTGACGGCCGGCACTGCCGTGCTGGTGTATTACGGCGCCACCACGCTGGGGGACCTCACCAGCGGGCTGCTGTCGCAGGCGCTGCGCTCGCGCCGGCGGGCGGTGGCCGTGTACCTGGCGTTCACGGCGCTGGGGCTGGCGGTGTACGCGGGGGGCGCGGCGCAGACGCCCGCGGCGTTCTACGCGGTGTATGCGTGGCTGGGCTTTGCCACCGGCTACTGGGCGGTGATGGTGACCATGGCCGTGGAGCAGTTTGGCACCGACCTGCGGGCCACGGTGGGGACCAGCGTCCCCACCTTCGTGCGCGCCACGGCGGTGCCCATGACGGTGGTGTTCCTGGCGCTGCGCGACCGGGTGGGGATGGCCGGGGCGGCCGGGGTGGTGGGGGGGACGGCGCTGCTGCTGGCCGCGCTGGCGGTGTGGCGGCAGCGGGAGACCTACGGGACCGACCTGGATTTCGTGGAGGGGTAGGGCACACGTCCCCGGGGTCACCTTCGCGCCGGTTACGGAGCCACCACGCCGTCGTCTGCCGTGGCCCACGCCTTCCGGAAGCGCGCCTCGACCTCGGCGGCCTGCGCCGCCTTCCCCTGCGCCCGCAGGGCTGCTGCCAACCCACGCAGCGACCAGCCGTTCTCGGGGAACTTGGCCAGGTCCCCGCGGAAGGCCCGCTCCGCGTCGCATGGCCGATTGGCCGCCAACAGCAGGGCGCCGAGGTCCTGGCGGGGGGGCACGGTCCACTCCGGAGGCTCGCCATAGGTGAGCGCCTCCTCGTGGCGCACGGCCGTTTCCAGATGGGTGGCGGCCAGGGCCAGGTCGCCGGACGCCTGCGCCACGAAGCCCGCCAGCACCTCCACGGCAATGCCCAGCACGGCACCGGCGCTGTTGTACTCCATGCGCTGCGGCGCCAGGGTGCTGTCGGTGGCGAGCGCGCGCAGCGCCGCCAGTTCGGCGGTGGCCTCCACCACCTTCCCGGTGGCCGCCAGCGCCCGCCCGCGCGCGTAGTGCCACATCCCCACCGCATGGCGGAGCGAATCGGCGGGCTTCGGCTCGGCCAACAGCGCCTCCCACGCGGTGAAGCGCACGCGCGCCTGCAACCGCTTGGTGAGATGGTGCTGCAGCAGGGTGTAGCCGGGGGCGCCCAGCAGGTCGCGCGGGACGGCGGCCGCGTCCCGGTCGGCCGCCTCCAGCGTCTGCGCCTTCCGTCCCAGCATGCTGGCCGCGAAGGCCAGGAAGTCGTAGTTGTGGGGGTAGTAGGCCGCCAGGTAGAAGCCGGGGCGGGGGCGCTGGTCGCGAATCCACGTTTCGTCGGCGTGCGTGGCGTGCTCGTTGATGGCCACGGCGTCGGCGTAGCGTCCCACGCGGATGTAGATATGGCTGGGCATGTGGACCAGGTGCCCTGCGCCGGGCATCAGGCCAGCCAGCCGCTCGGCCACCGCGATCGCCCGCTGGGGCTCCACGGCCTCCACGGCGTGGATGTAGAAGTGGTGCGCGCCGGGGTGGGTGGTGTCGGCCGCCATGACGCGCTCCAGCATGGCCAGGATGCCGGGGGTGGCGGATCGCGGCGTGCGATCCGCGTTCCAGTAGTTCCACGGGCTGAGGTCCATCAGCGCTTCGGCGTGGAGCGTGGTGATCTCCACGTCATCAGGGAAGCGCGCGGCCACGGCGCCGATGGCGGCGGCCCAGGCGGAGTCGAGGGCACTGCGGTCGGCAGGGGGCACCGCGGCATAGCGCGCGGCGAGGGCTGCAATCAGGGCGCGTTCGCGCTCGCTGGCGCCGGTGGCGCGCGCCTGTGCCTCGCGGATGGCGGCCCACGCGGCCGCGCCGGCGGCCGAGTCCATGGGGGCGTTGATATTGGGCCCCAGGGCGAGCGCCACGCCCCAGCGGCACATGGCGCAGGCGGGATCGCGCCGACCGGCCTCCTCGAAGGAGCGGATCGCCTCGGCGTGGTTGAAGGCGTAGTAGAGCCGGAGTCCCTGGTCGAAGTAGCGCTGGACGGCGGAGTCGGCGGCCGTGATGCGGTAGTGGTGGCTGCCAAGGTTGTCGTACAGCGGGACCGCGGGGACATCGGGTGCGCTGCGACAGGCGGCCGCGAGGAGCAGCCAGGCCAGGCGAAACAGCCAGGGCACGGGGATCTCCGGGGTGCGGGTGGGTTGCGCGAGGGCCGGACCCGTCAACTCACCGCCCCCCGCCCCCCTTGAGCGCGCGGTACTGCGCCACGGCGGCGTTCACCTTGAAGTCGATGGCCGCCTTGCCGATCTCGGCGGAGGCCTTGGTGGGGTCGCCGTTGACGCCGCTGTCGGGGGAGCCGCCCCCGGGGGCGAGGCGGTCGGTGCGGATCCCCTGGGCAAACACGTACAGCAGCTGCGAGGTATCGCTGGTGCCGGCGTGCGAGCCCACCGTGGCCTCGTCCCAGCCGAAGGTGCGCTTGAGATAGTCGCGCACCAGGAGGCGCCCCTGCTGGTAGTAGTCCACCAGCGCGTGGACGCGCACCCCGGTCCCCGCCCACTCGGCGTTGAGCGCCGCGGCCACGGCGGAGAGCCCCGCCTGGTTGCCGCCACTGTCGCCGATGAGGAGGATGTCGGTGAAGCCGTGCACGCGGAGCGAGCGCACGGCGGCGTCCAGCAGCTTGCGGTACGACGAATCGGGGAGGGAGATCACGCCGGGCTTGTCGCCAAAGCCGGGGCGTGTGTAGTCCCCCTCGGGGACGTACTGGATGGTGGGGGCGACGAGGGTGTTCCCCAGGCGCTGCGCCAGCAGCCCGGCGGCGAAGGTCACGATGTAGTTGTGCTTCCCCAGCACCATGTGCGGGCCGTTCTGCTCGGTGCCGCCGGTGGGGATGATCACGGTGCGGCTTCCGGCGGCGATGGCGTCGCGGATCTCCGTCCAGGTCATCGCCTCCAGGTAGGGGGCGGCCAGCGGATCGGGGCGGCCGGCGCCGGCGGGTGCGGCGCCCTGCGCCCGCAGCGGGGCCGACGCGGGGAGCCACGCCAGGGCGGCCACGAGGAGTGCGGCGCCCAGCGGCGCCGCGGGGCGGGGGCGGTGACGGCACGGCATCAGCGGGACCCTCCGGCAAGCCCTGCGCGGATCTGCGCGAGGGCGTTGGTGATCTTGAGCTCCAGGAGCTCCTTCCCCAGGGCGGCGGAGGCCTTGGTGGGGTCGCCGCTCACGCCGCTGTCGCGGCTGCCGCCGTTGGGGGCGAAGCGCTCGGGGCGCACCAGCCGCGGGTTGATGTGCATCAGCTCGGAGGTGTCGAGCATCCCCGCGTGGCTGCCGATGTCGGCCTCGGTGTAGCCGCGCCCCAGCAGGAGGGCGCGCGCGTCGGCGGCCGACTTGGTGTAGTAGTCGCCGATGAACAGCGCCCGGGCCCCGCTCCCCTGCCATTCGGCGTTGAGCAGGTCGGCGGCCTTGCGCATCCCCGACTGGTTGCCGCCGGAGTCGCCGATGTACACGATGGTGGTGAAGCCGCCGGCGCGGAGGCTGCGCGCGGCGTGCACCAGCAGCTCCACGAAGCGGTCCTCGGGGAGGGTGATGGTGCCGGGCTTGGCCATGTGGCCGCGCGCCGGCTCCCAGCTCCCCTCGGGGACGTAGGTGATGATGGGGGCCACGAGGGCGTCGCCCAGGGCGCGCGCAATGCGCGGCGCGGTGTACTCGAGGGCGAACTTGTGCTCGCCGTCCACCATGTGCGGCCCCTTCTGCTCCTGGCCGGCGGTGGCAATGAGGATGGTCCGGGTACCGGCCTGCTGCCGGTCGCGGACCTCGGTCCAGGTGAGCTCGTCCAGAAACACCGGGGGCGGCGCCCCCTGGGCAGTGGCTGCGGCGGGGAGCAGCAGCAGGAACGCAAGCGGGAGCAGGCGCATGGCGGGGCCCGTGGGGCGGAGGGAAGCGGACGAGGCGTCCGAGCCAACGTGGTTGCCAACTTCCCTCCGCGACGGGCGGTCGGCAACCACCGGTGTGGTTGCCGCCGCCTGGGGCTGGGCCGCGTGACTACCCCGGCGGGCGGTCGCCGGCGTAGCGGGGGCGCGCGGTGCGCCGCTCACCCCCCTGTGGCGACGGGGACGAGCCGGGCCCGCCCTGCCGACTGTCGGGGCGTCCCTGTGCTCGCGGCTCCTGACGCGGCTCCTGACGCGGCTCCTGACGGGGCTCCGGCCGCGTCATCGGACCCGTCCCCCGGGGCATGGCGTCCCGCGGCATGGCTTCGCGGGGCGGGGTTCCGCGGTCACCGCGCGGGTCGCCGCCCCTGGGGAGCGCCGGTGGTGGCGGCTCCATGCGGGGTGGCACGGGCCACTCCATGCGGCGGCGGTCACCCCGGTCGTCCCCGCGCGGCTCGGGGCGACCAGCCCCGCGCTCCTCCGGGCGCGGCTCCACCGGTTCCATGCGCGGCGCGGCGCGACGGTATCCGTCCGGTGTGGCGTACCCCGGCTCGTTGCGGGGCGATGCCGCCACCACCGGCTCGCCGCGGCGCGACGGCGGTGCCCCGCGCCTGTCATCACGCACGTCATCACGCCCGTCATCACGCCATCCCTCACGTCCACCGTCACGGCCGCGGTCCCAGCCCCGGCCCCGGTCCCAGTCGTCCCCGCGTCCGCCGTATTGCGGGGCAAACCAGCTGTCGCGGTGCGGCCCGCGCCACCGGTCGACGTTGCGGTAGTTGATGACGCGGTGGTTGACGTTGACGTTCACGAACACGTCGCGGTAGCGCGGCGACACGTAGACGTTGGTGACCTGGATGAAGGGGCGGGCGTGCACGCGCCACCCGCCGCCCCACCCCAGCCACGCGCTGTTCCAACCGTGGTAGTAGACGCGCCGCACCCCCCAGTCCAGGTCGTACGAGAGCCACGCGCCAATGGGGAACCCCACGCCGAAGGACCAGAAGCGGTTCCCCACCGCGGCCCGGAACACCGGCTGCGTGTACACCACCACGGGGTCGTACACCGGCACGTAGATCACGCGCGGCTGCGCCGGCGTGATGACGTAGCTGCCCCGTTCCACCACCACCTGCTGCTGCGGCGTGGAGACCAGGTTCCCCTGCTGGTCGGCCATGCGGCGCAGCCGCTGCACCGCCGCCATCACGTCGGAGGACTGGTTGGCGTAGGCCACCCCCAGCGTGGTGGTCCAGTCGATGCGGTCGGCCAGCAGGTTGAGCGCCGATGGGTAGTGCGCCACCGCCTTCACGCTCACGTCCCACCACTGGTCGTCCAGATTGGCGGTGCCGCGGGCGCGCACGTGGGCGGCGGCTTCCTGCAGCTGGTCGGGGAAGGTGGCGGCCACCAGCAGCTGCGCCAGGAGCGCATCGGGGTAGAGCGCCACCGGTCCCAGCAGGTTGTCCAGCTGGGCGTCGCCGTACCGGGGGGGGAGGTCCCCCGGGGTGCCATACGCGCCGGTGGGCACCGGCTGCCCGGCCGCCGGCAGCGGCAGGAGGGTGACGCCCGCCGCCAGCGGGACCACGAGGGCCAGCAGGGCGGGGCGGAACAGGGGGTGGGGGCGACGTGGGGCAGTCATGGAGCCACTCCGGCGTGGCAGGGGGGGAGGCGGTGGTCCGCCAAGGGTCATGAGCGGCCGTACCCCGGTGGGACGGGAACGTTTCCGGGGTTCCACCCAGTCCGGGCGGCATCACCCCAAGGGAATGCTTTCGTATCAGTGGAATACCCCGGGCCCGTGGTGAAACGATTGGTGACCCCACGTGACGGTGGGCGTCCACGGTGGCGCACGGGTTCGGACCACCCGCTGCCGGGTGCCACCCCAATCCCATCCTGAGGACTTCCATGGAGCTGCTGTCCCGCCTTGGCCTTGCCCCCGATGCCCTTGCCGGGCAGACGGTGATGATCACCGGCGCCGCTCGCGGCATTGGCGCCGAGACGGCCCGCACCATGGCCACGCTGGGGGCCAGCGTGGTGGTGGTGGACATCCGGGCCACCGGTGCCGACGTGGCCGAGGCGATCGTGGCGGCGGGGGGGCGCGCCGCGTTCGTGCACGCGGACCTGAGCCAGACGGCGGCGATTCCCGGGGTGGTGGAGCAGGTGCTGGCGGCGCACGGCCCGGTGGACGTGCTCATCAACAGCGCGGCGCGGCTGCGCGTGGGGCCGGCCTCGGTGCAGCCGGTGGAGTTCTGGGAGGACGCCTTCCGCACCAACCTGCTGGCCCCGGTGATGGTGGCGCAGTGCCTCCTGCCCGGGATGCTGGCGCGCCGGCGCGGCACGGTGATCTCGCTCATCTCCATCGAGGGGATTCCCATGCTGGGCGGCTACTGCGCGGCCAAGATGGGGCTCCGCTCGGCGATGGTGTCGATGGGGCGCGAGATCGCGGGGGACCAGGGGGTGTCGGTGTTCTCGATGGTCCCCGGCTCGGTGGAGACGCCGCTGGTGCACGAGCTGGCGGAGAGCATGGCGGCGTACTTCAACATCACCAAGGCCGAGGTGCTGGCGGGCTTGTCCAACAACCAGGGGTACGAGGGGCTCATCCCGGTGCAGCACACCGCCGCGGCGCTGGCGTGGTACGCGGTGAACGGTGCGCAGTTCCACGGACAGGTGCTGGACGGCATGCTGCCGCTGAGCCGCGCCGGGGTGATCACCATCCCCGGGATGTCCCACGAGGAGGTGGCCACGCCGCGTCCCGTCGACCGGATCCCCAACCCCGAGCGGGAGATGGAGGAGCTGGTGCGCATCAACCGCGGGCTGGAGCACCGCATCGAGGAGCGCACGCGCGAGCTCAAGCAGCTGGCGGCGGAGCTGGAGGCGCGGTCGCAGGAGCTGGAGGCGGCCAACCGGCAGCTGCAGGCGCACAGCCACACCGACGCGCTGACGGGGCTGTGGAACCGGCGCTACCTCGAGGCGGCGGTGCCGTCGCTGTTCCAGCGGCGGCGGGGGGACCAGGGCCCGGTGGCGGAGAGCGACCCGCAGGCGGTGGTGGTGGCGCTGGACCTGGACGGGTTCAAGGGGGTGAACGACCAGCACGGGCACCATGCCGGCGACGCCGTGCTGCGGCAGGTGGCCGACCTGCTGCGCACGCTGATGCGCACCACCGACACCGTGGCCCGGTGGGGGGGCGAGGAATTCGTGCTGGTGCTGCGCGAGACCGACCGGGCGGCGGTGGGGGCGGCGGTGGAGCGGATCCGTGCGGCGGTGGCGGCGCACCCGATTGCGCTCCCCTGCGGGACCACGATCCGCGTGACCTGCTCGCTGGGCTTCGTGCCGGTGTCGCTGGGGGAGGCGGGGGCCTCGCTGCCGTGGGAGCGGGCGATGGACATGGCGGACAAGTGCCTGTACGCCGCCAAGCGCGGCGGGCGCAACGCGTGGGTGGGGGTGCGGATGGCACCGCACGCCACCCTCCCCACCGACCAGCCGATGCCCGCCGACGCCATCCCGTGGCTGATTGCGGCGGGGGCGCTGGAGCTGGAGACCAGCATGCCGGCGGGGGACGCGCTGGTGTGGAGCGCGGTGTAGCGGCTTCCCTCGCGCCGCCTCTGCCCGCATGCCACGGGGACGGTTGGCATACCCCCCGGAGCACCGCGTGGTGACGCGGCCCTGTTCGGGGATGTGCCCCAGCGTCCATGACCGCTGGGGCAGGAGCAGCGGGACGTGCAGGAGAACGCGAGCAGGCATGCGTGCGCACCGGCATCGACTGCCGGCCGACGCTACCGCTGCGGCCCCTCCGCCGGCACGGCAGGCGCCTGCGGTGCCGCCGCCTTCGCCAGGCCGTCAATCTTCCGTTCAAGGCGATCCACCTTGGCACTCAGCTCATCGACGCTCTTCCGCAACCGCTTCGCGTCGCGTCCCCCGGAAAA
>JBILKP010000208.1:0-4935 GCA_044376625.1 Gemmatimonas sp.
CAACCGCAACCGCAACCGCAACTCCAACTGACCCCTACGCGGTGGCTGGCCCCTCAAAAAACAGGTGGCAGCCACCGCGCAGGGACCAGCTGCAGTTGGAGCTGCAGATGAAGCCGTCTGCCGCCCCTCCCCAACGCGCGACGCCCCGGGGAGGCCATGGCCTCCCCGGGGCGTCGCCTCCTCACCCCTCCCGCCTACCGCCTTGGCAGCGCCAACGCCACCAGGCTCGTGTTCTCCTCGGCGCCCGTGGCGAACACGATGTACTGCCGCCCCTTGTGCTGGAACGTCATCGGCGCCGCCGTCGTCTTGGCCGGGATCTCCACCTTGCCCACCGGCTTCCCCGTGGCCTTGTCCAGCGCGTAGAGCGCCGGGGCCTCGCCGGGGAGCCCGCCGCTGCGCCCGGTGCCGTAGATCACCAGCGTCTTCGTCGTCATCGCCTGCGCCTGCCCGCGGCCGGGGAGCGGCGGCAGCGTGACCCCGGCGAACAGCGGATCGCGGCTGGTCTGGCGAATGAAGCCCGCGTTGGGCGTCCACCAGGCCTTGTCGCCCGTGTTCATGTCATAGGCCGTGATGCCGCCGAACTGCTTGGGCTTCACGATCGAGATGCCGCCGATCATCGATCCCGAGGCGCGCCCGGCAAAGCCCACGTTCTCGGGCTTCTGGTACCCCGCCGGGGTGGGGAGCGCACCCAGCAGCCCGCAGTTGCTGGCGGGGGAGCTGTAGTCGAACTCCGAGCACGGGTCCTTGAGCAGCGTCGCCGTGCTCATCCCGGAAATGGACGCCACGAAGATGCGCCCCGTCTCCGGGTCGATCGTGGCGCCGCCGTCGATGTTCACGCCGCCGCTGGCCCCGGGGGCATACCAGGCGCACTTGTACCCCGAGCTGTCGCGCCCGTCGGCCGCGGCCGGCGGGATGTAGTACGGCCCCATGCGGCAGCGGCGCGCCAGCACCAGCGCCGAATCGCGGATGGCCGGCGTGTAGTCGATCAGGTCCGACTCCAGAAGCCCCTGCTGCGTGTACGGCGCCGGCTTGGTGGGAATCGGCTGCGTGGGCGAGGCCTGCTCCCCCGGCACACCGCTGGCCAGCACCTTGGTCTCCGGCATCGGCCAGATGGGCTGCCCCGTCACCCGGTCGAAGACGTACAGCCACCCCTGCTTCGTCGGCTGCGCGATGATCTTGCGCGGCTTCCCGTCAATGGTGACGTCCATGATGTTGGGCGCCATCGGCGTGTCGTAGTCCCAGATGTCGTGGTGCACCATCTGGAAGTGCCACCGGCGCTTGCCGGTCTTCACATCCAGCGCCACCAGGCTGTTGCCGTAGAGGTTGTCCCCCGGCCGGTGCCCGCCGTACTCATCCATCAGCGGCATCCCCACCGGGATGTACACCAGCCCCAGCGCCTCATCCGCCGCGTACGGCGCCCAGGCATCGGTCTTCCCGACCCCCTTGGTCCCCTGCTTCGAGCCGTTCTTCCAGGTCTCCGCCCCGAACTCCCCCGGCTGCGGGACCAGGTTGAACTTCCACAGCAGCCGGCCCGTGCGGATGTCGAAGCCGCGGATGGTGCCCGGCGGATTGGAGGCGCGGATGGGGTAGTAGCCGTGGATCGACGAGTTGCCCACCACCAGCACATTCCCCACCACCATCGCCGGGGAGCTGGCGGCAATCTGCCCCAGGATCCCCACCGTGCCGTCGGCCCCAGTCTTCTTCACCGGGTCCCACGTCTCGCCCGGGCGCGCCTGCCGGTACGGCGCCGCGTCGGAGATGATCAGTGGCCCCGAGTCATCCACCGCCAGCGGGACCAGCGGATACCCGAGCCCCTCCATCAGGTCCACGACGCCGTTCTTCCCGAATAGCGGGTCGGGGCGCCCCGTCTTCGCGTCCAGCGACACCAGGTGATAGCCGGGCGTCACCAGCAGCACGCGCTCCGCACGCCCGTCGGTCCAGTAGGAGAGCCCGCGCCCGGCAAACTGCCGCGGCGCCTTCTGCCAGCGGATCCCCTCGTTCAGGCGGTACATCCACAGCGTCTCCCCCGTCTCCGGGTCCAGCGCCGCGGCCACGCGGCGGGTGGACGCCACGGTGAACAGCCGGCCGTTGGCGTAGAGCGGCGTGGTGCGGTAGTACTCGTCCTTCCCGAAGGCGCCCCCCTTCCACTCCCACTGCACGGCCAGCGAGTCGAAGTTGGCGGCGGTCACCTGCGCCAGCGGCGAGTAGCGCGTGCTCCACTGGTCGGCGCCCCAGTGGCGCCACTCGCCGTACGCGTTGCCGCGCACCAGCGGCGATCCGGGCTGCGCCACCGTGCGGGCCCCGACCACCACGACCGCCCCAAGGGCGGCGGTGGCGGAGAGGACGGTGAGGGGGCGGAACCATCGGCGCCTTGCGAGCTCCTGTCGGGTCATCGGCTCTCCACTGCAGCAGTGTGAAGGGGGTGAGCCCCCATCGCGCGGGGCGCGCGGGGGCGGGGACGGACGGGGCCCATCGCCATCGATCCCGCGGGGGACCGGCTGTCGGTGGGGACGGCCTCGATGCGGACCGCCTTGAGTCGGGCGGGATCGGCCTCCAGCGGCGCGCGTCCCGCCGGCATGCCGTTGAGGCGGAGGATGTACGCCACCAGCCAGACATATTCGTCCTCCGTGAGGCTGCCGGGGGCCGCCTTGGGCATCATCTGGCTGACGTAATCGTACAGGTCGAACAGCGGGCGCCCGAACCACTTGTTCTCGAAGGCCGCCCCCATGTGGGTGGCGGTGGTGTGGCACCCCAGACAGTTGCCATTGAACACCTGGCGCCCCTTGGCGGCCTGGTCGGCGGTGTACACCCCCTGCCGCGTGCTGGTGGGGCTCTGCGCCAGCGCCGTGGATGGCGCACCCGCCACCAGGGCGGCACCACCCACCGCGAGCCACCAGAGCAACGGCGGTCCGGAGGCCGCCATGGCGCCCGCATGGGGCCGGGGGGCCATCTCCCCGTCGGCGCCGAGCGCCGGCGCCACGGCCAGCCGCCGCATGAGCCCCGCGACCGCCCAGTACAGCGCCAGCAGCAGCAAGGCGCCCATGGCGCCCCGCAGCGCGTCCTGCAGGAAGGCCGCGTCCAGCACGGGCCACGCCATGGGGTACGCGCGTACCGCCGCCCATCGCGCCGTCATCCAGTGCCACGCCGTGTGCGCCACCAGCGCGGAGAGCACCACGATGCCGGCGCGCTCGGGGACCAGCCGCCCCAGCAGCCGATTGAGGAGCGGCACCGCCACCGCCACCGCCGCCACCTGCGCCAGCTCGAGCCCCACGTTGAACGCCGCCAACGCCGTCACCAGGTGCCCCCCGGCAAACTGCAACCCGTCGCCCAGCGCCGAGGCAAAGCCAAAGCCGTGCACCAACCCGAAGCCGAAGGCCAGCTGCCACCGCGCGTGAAGGCGCGGGCCCACGATGTTCTCCAGCGCCGTGTACACGATGGAGGCGGCGATGAGCACCTCCACCAGCGGCGGGAACCAGAGCGCATCCGGGGCATGCCCCAGGGCCGCGGCTGCCAGCGTGACCGAGTGCGCAAGGGTGAAGGCGGTGACGATCCCCACCAGCGGGCGCAGGCGCCGCAGCGGCGCCACCAGGCACAGCAGGAACAGCAGGTGGTCCATGCCCCCGGCCAGGTGCTCCATCCCCCACGGTACGAAGCGCCACGCCGCCTGCCACCAGCTGGGGTCCAGCCGCACCGCCCCGGGGTCGCCCGTGAAGGTGAACGGGCGCTCCCCCCCGGTGGGGGGACGGTACAGCAGCACCGTGACCGTCTCCACCCCCAGATGGCTCCAGCGGGGCTCCACCACCAGGTCCGTCACCGGGGCGGCCAACGGCCACTCCAGCAGGACATCCAGCATCACCTGCGGCGCGGGGATCTCCACCGTGTCGGCCAGGCGAGGCGCGCCCAAATGGGCCACCGCCGTCTCCCACGCGGCGAACGCGCCGTCGCTGGGAAGCGACGCTCGGACCACGGCCACCTGTGGCGCACCCAGGTCACGGGCGCCGTCACGCACGGTGATGCCACCGGTCACCCACAGCTGCGCCGCCTCGCGGAGGGCGGGGGTGGCCCGCGGCAGGTCCAGCGCCCCCTCCCCTCGCAGGGGGAAGTCCACGTCGCGCATGGCCTCCAGCGGCACGCGCACCAGCAGCCGCAGCCGGGTGGCCTCCTGCTGCAGGAAGGCGCGCACCAGCAGGCGGCGCGGCAGCTCGTGGGCGTGCGCGCGCGCCGGCCACACCGCGGCCAGCAGCACGCCAAGTCCCAGGAGCAGGACGGCGGGAGCGAGGGGGGCCCCTCGACGGAAGAGTCTGGACAGGATCGTCACGGAACGTAGCTTCGAGCGAATCGGCACCGGGCGCGACGGTGGGACGCAGGTCGTGCGGCGCGCCCCCGGTGCCGAGCGAACATATCACCCGGTCCGGCATCCCGCACCCGTGGCGGTGCCGGCCTCAACCAACGGGAGCGTTGTGATGGCGTGGACGCAAGCAACGAGGCGGTGGGCGGCGCTGGGCGCGGCACTGGCCGTCGTGGTCGCGGCGCAGCAGGGGCTGCAGGCCGCCGACCGCCAGCAGGTCACGGCCCCGCGCTTCGCCGTGGATCCCCTCTGGCCCAAGCCGCTCCCCAACCACTGGATCCTCGGGTCGGTTATCGGCGTGGGCGTGGACAGCCGCGATCACGTGTTCATCATCCATCGCGGCGACTCCACGCTCAACCAGCGCACCGAGGCCGGCGCCGACGCCACGCCCCCCATCGGCGAGTGCTGCCGCTCGGCGCCCCCGATCCTGGAGTTCGACCCCGCGGGCAACCTCGTCAAGGCGTGGGGGGGACCGGGCGCCGGCTACCAGTGGCCCGCCTCCAACCACGGGATCACCCTCGACGACAAGGACAACGTGTGGATCGGCGGCAATGGCCCGCGCGACTCGCACATCCTCAAGTTCTCGC
>JBILKP010000209.1:0-4927 GCA_044376625.1 Gemmatimonas sp.
ACATCTGCACCGGCACGCCGTTCCTCCGCACCGCCTCCGCCATGAGCGTGGTGTGCGACGGCATCACGTTCCAGTCGTTGAAGCCGTGCGCCGTGAGCATGGCGGCGCGGATCCCGCCGGCCTGCAGCAGGTAGTCGCGCCCGGTCCAGAAGTCGCTCAGGTCCCCCGTGCGGCGGTCGATGCCGGCGGTGATGACCGCGTCGCGCACGCGCGCGTCGCAGGTGGCGCGGGTGGCCGGGTTGCCGCTCTGCACGAAGTCGTACAGCACGTCCACATCCTCCCCCAGGTACCCCCCGGGGGAGCGCACCAGCCCGTTGCTCCGGTAGTAGCGGTAGTAGGAGTTGTTGGGGGCCACGGGGATGATGGCGGCCAGCCCCCGCACGCCGGTGGTGGCCACCGCCACGGGGAGCGTGCCGTTGAACGAGGTGCCGATCATCCCCACGGTGCCCGTGGCCCAGCTGGCGCGCACCTCGGTGTCGCCGTCCACCGTGGTGAAGCCGCGGGCGCGGCCGTTGAGCCAGTCGATGACCGCCTTGGGGGCCAGCGACTCGTTCTCCCCGCCAATGGTCACGCACCCCTGCGACAGCCCGGTGCCCGGCGACTCGGAGTGCACCACGGCAAAGCCGCGCGGCACCCACGCCCGCACCTGCGAGGCGGCAATCATGGTGCGCCCCGGCCGGAAGGCCACCCCCGTGCCCAGGCGGCGGCGCGGCGGCTCGGCGCCCAGCTCCTGCTCCACGGGCCAGAACACCGGGTCGTCCCCCAGCGTGCCGGCAAAGTAGGGGCTGGTCTCGTACACCACGGGGACCTTGAGCCCGGTGGCGGTGGGGCCCGGGCGGGTCACGTCCACGTGGACGCGGTCCTTCTTCCCGTCGAAGTCCGAGTCGAAGGCCGTCTCCACCCACAGGCGCTCGCGGATCCAGCGCGTGGTGTCGGCAAAGGCGGGGGTGACCTGCGCCTGCCCGTCGGCGATGACGTAGGCGGAGGGGAGCGCGGGGGCGGCCACCTGCGCCGGGGCGGGGCGGCAGGCGGCGCCGGCCCAGGCCAGCGCCAGCAGGGCCAGGGGGCCCGGGCGGGGCGTGCGCCGGGCGCGCCTCACTTGGCCGCCGTGCACTGCAGCTCCACGCGGGCGCCGTACAGCAGCGAGGCCTGCACCGCCGCGCGTGCCGGGAATTTCCCGTTGGGGAAGTAGCTGCGGTACACGGCGTTCATGGCGGGCCACTCGGCCAGGTCGGCCAGGAAGGCCGTGCACTGCACCACGCGGTCCATCCCCAGCCCCGCGGCCGCCAGCACCCCCTTGATGTTCTCCAGCACCTGCCGCGTCTCGGCGGTGATCCCCCCCGGCACCAGGGTGCCGTCCTTGGCCGTCCCCAGGGTGCCGGAGACGAACACCAGGTTCCCCACCTGCACGGCGGGGGAGAAGGGGTTCTGCGGGGGGCCGTCGGGGTGGACGTACACGACGGGGGCGCGCGAGGCGCAGGCGCCCAGCAGGGCGGCCGCCAGCACCAGGGCGGCGGAGCGGAACGGTTGGCAGGGAATCATCCCCCGAACCTTCCCCCGGCGACGCGGGCGTCAAGGGGGCCGGCTGGGGGCGGTCGCGCACGGGCGGTCCGTTGCACATACTCCCGTCCATCCTCGCAATGCCCCCCCCGCCTCCCCCGCCAGTCCCCCTGGAGGACGCTGTGCAGGCTCCACAGACCACGCAGTACGACGCCATCGTCGTGGGTTCCGGCATCTCGGGCGGCTGGGCCGCCAAGGAGCTCACCGAGAAGGGGCTCACGGTGTTGCTGCTCGAGCGCGGGCGCAACATCGAGCACATCAAGGACTACCCCAACGCCACCAAGGGGCCGTGGGAGTATCCGCATCGCGGCGGGCGCACGCAGCAGATGGTCGCCGACTACCCGGTGCTCAAGCGCGACTACCCGCTCAACGAGAAGAACCTCGACTTCTGGGTCAACGAGAAGGAGTCGCCCTACACCGAGGCGCGGCGCTTCGACTGGTACCGCGGCTACCACGTGGGGGGGCGCTCGCTCATGTGGGGGCGCCAGAGCTACCGCTTCAGCGACCTCGACTTCGAGGCCAACGCCAAGGACGGCATCGCGGTGGACTGGCCCATCCGCTACCGGGACATCGCCCCCTGGTACGACTACGTGGAGACGCACGCCGGCATCTCCGGCACGGCCGAGGGGCTCGCCCAGCTCCCCGACGGCAAGTTCCTGCCGGGGTGGCCGCTCAACTGCGGCGAGGAGCTGGTGGCCGGCAAGCTGCTCAAGGCCTACGGCGGGAAGCGGCGGCTCATCATCGGGCGCGCGGCCAACGCCACGCGCGCGCTGCCGGGGCGCAACGCCTGCCAGTCGCGCGACGCCTGCTGGCTGGGGTGCCCCTTCGGCGGCTACTTCAGCACGCAGTCGTCCACGCTCCCCTTTGCCCAGGCCACCGGGCGCCTCACGCTCAAGCCGTTCCAGATCGTCAGCGAGGTGCTGTACGACAAGGACGCGAAGCGGGCCACGGGGGTGCGCGCCATCGACGCGAACACCAACGCCAGCACCGACTACACGGCGAAGGTGGTGTTCCTCTGCGCCTCCACCATCAACAGCACGTGGCTGCTGATGCGTTCGGCCACCGACGTGTGGCCCGGCGGGCTGGGGAGCAGCTCGGGGGAGCTGGGGCACAACCTCATGGACCACCACTTCCGGCTGGGGGCCTCGGGGCGCCTGGAGGGGCTGGACGACCAGTACTACTACGGCCGCCGTCCCACGGGGTTCTACATCCCGCGTTATCGCAACCTGTTTGGCGACAAGCGCGACTACCTGCGCGGCTTCGGCTACCAGGGGAGCGCCAGCCGCGACGGCTGGGGGCGCGCGGTGGCGGAGCTCGGGGTGGGCGGGGCGTTCAAGGATGCCATGGCGCAGCCTGGCGGGTGGGGGATTGGCGGCACGGCGTTCGGCGAGATGCTCCCCGACCACGGCAACCGGATGAGCCTGGACCCCACGAAGACCGACAAGTGGGGGCTCCCCGTGCCCAAGATCGACTGCGACATCGGCGAGAACGAGCGGCTCATGCGCAAGGACATGATGAACGACATGGCCGAGATGCTGGAGGCGGCCGGGGCGAAGGACGTCTCGGCGTGGGACGCCGGCTACACGGTGGGGATGGGGATCCACGAGATGGGGACCGCGCGCATGGGGCGCGACCCCAAGACCTCGGTGCTCAACGGCCACAACCAGCTGTGGGACGCCCCCAACGTCTTCGTCACCGACGGCTCGTGCATGACGTCCTCGGCGGCGGTGAACCCGTCGCTCACGTACATGGCGCTCACGGCGCGGGCGGCGGACTTCGCCGTGGCCGAGCTGAACCGCCGCAACCTGTAGGAGGCCCTATGGCGCACGACGGACAGGGTGACGGCCGCGTTGGCGGCACTGGCGTGACGGTGATGGACCGGCGCGCGGCGATCCGGGTGGTGGGGACGCTGCTGGGGGGGACGGCGTTCGTGGGGGGGAGCACGCTCCTCTCGGCGTGCGCGGGGGACCGTGCCCCGGTCCCCGTGGGCGCCGACGGCAGCATCGGCAGCTTCTCGGCGGCCGACCAGGCGTTCCTGGCGGAGGTGGCGGAGGCCATCCTCCCCGAGACGGAGAAGTCCCCGGGGGCCAAGGCCGCCGGCTGCGGCCCCTTCATGGCGGTGATGGTCACCGACTGCTACACGCCGGAGGACCAGGCGATCTTCCGCACGGGGATGGAGCAGGTGGAGCAGGCCTGCCGCGCCGCGCACGGCACCGGGTTCCTGGAGGCCAACCCCGACCAGAAGCTGGCGGTGGTGCAGCGGCTGGACGCCGAGCAGCACGCCTACATGAAGGCGCGGAAGGGCGGCGAGCCCACGCACGCCTTCCGCATGATGAAGGAGCTGGCGTGCCTGGGGTTCTTCACCTCGGAGATCGGGTGCACCAAGGCGCAGCGGTACGTGGAGACGCCGGGGCGCTACGACCCGTGCGTGCCGTATGCGGCGGGGGAGACCAGCTGGGCGGGGCACGCGTAGGCGCGCCCCGGGGCGCCACGCCCCCCGGCCCCAGTCCCCTGCGATAACCGAGGGGCGCCAGTCACCCCCGGCTGGCGCCCCTCGCTGGCATGGAATCCCGCGTGACCCACAGCGTGAGCGCCGCCCCCAGCAGCGCCATGGCCGCGAGGAAGAGGAACGCCCCGGTGGCGCTGCCGGTGGCGGTGCGGATGCGGCCGATGAGGTCGGGGCCGAAGTGCCCCCCCAGGTTCCCCACGGAGTTGATCCAGGCGATGCCGGCGGCGGCCGCCGAGGCGCGCAGGAAGGCGGTGGGGATGGACCAGAAGGTGGCCACGAACGCCAGCACGCCGCTGGCCACCAGCGACAGCGCCAGCAGCGACGGCACCACCGTGCGCCCCGCGGCGATCAGCAGCAGCAGCCCCGCGGTGATGGCGAACAGCGACCCCGCCACGTGCCACCGGCGCTCACCGGTGCGGTCGGAATGGCTCCCCACCCACACCATGACCACCCCCGCGGTCCCCCACGGGATCATCGACAGGAGCCCCACGGTGAGGTAGTCGGTGGGGGCGATCCCCAGCTCCTGGATGAGGGTGGGCATCCAGAAGTTGATGCCGTACAGCGACAGCGTGGAGGAGAGGTACACCAGCGCCAGCGCCCACACGCGCCCGCTGCGCAGCGCATCCACCGCGCGATGCGCCGCGGCCTCCCCCGCGGGGGGGTGGTCGGCGGCCAGCGCCGCGGTGATCGCGGCGCGCTGCGCGGGGGAGAGCCACGCCGCGTGCGCGGGACCATCCGGCAGGAGCCGCAGGATGACGAACCCCATGAGCACCGACGGGGCGGCCTCCAGCACGAACAGCCACCGCCATCCGCTCCACCCGGCGGCGCCGTCGAGTCCCTGCATGATGGCCCCCGACA
>JBILKP010000054.1:0-14703 GCA_044376625.1 Gemmatimonas sp.
ACCCCAGCGGGGCCACCTGGATCTGCCTCGAACTCCCCGAGGTGCCGGTCGAGCAGCGGCCCGCCGAGGCAACGGCCACCGCGCCGGTGGTAGCCATCGAGTGCAACTCCGGCGCCCACCGCGTGATCGCCCTGGTGGCCCCGGGGTGGGACGAGGCGCTGGACGATGCCGCCCTCCTTGCGGTCATTCTGCCGGGGCTGCGCCCTCCCGCCACCCCCTGATGACCGACGGCTTTCGCGTGACCGGCTCGGTCACGCCACCCGGGGACAAGTCGATCAGCCACCGCGCGCTCCTGCTGGCGGCGCTGGCCGACGGCCCGTCGCGCATCCGCGGCATCCTCCCCTCGGCGGACGTCCAGGCCACGGCGGCGGCGCTGCGCGCCCTCGGCGCCTCCATTCCCCCGCTCTCCGCCGACTTCGTGGTGGAGGGGCGAGGCCCCGCGGCGCTCCGCTCCCCCGCGCACCCGCTCGACTGCGGGAACAGCGGCACCACCGCACGGCTGCTGGCCGGCGTGCTGGCCGCCCTTCCCGGCGTGGAGGCCCGCCTGGAGGGGGACGAGAGCCTCTGTCGGCGCCCGATGCGGCGCGTGGCGGCGCCGCTTGGCGCCATGGGGGCGCAGCTGGTGTTCGAAGGTGCTCCGGGGCACGACGGGCTCCCGCTCCGGGTGGTGGGGGGCACGCTGCGCCCCCTGGTGTTTGACAGTCCGCACGCCAGCGCGCAGGTCAAGAGCGCCGTGCTGCTGGCCGGGCTGTTGGCGGGCGTCGAGGTGACCGTCACTGAGCCCGAGCGGTCGCGCGACCACACGGAGCGGATGCTGGCCGCCCGCGGGGTGCGCGTGGAGGTCGACGGGGCAACGGTCCGGTTGCCGGCGGGGCAGCGCCTGCGCCCGCTGGACACGGAGGTGCCCGGGGACCCCTCGTCTGCCATGTTCTGGGCCGCGCTGGCGGCGCTGGCCTCCACGGGGGAGCTCCGGGTGGAGGGGGTGGCGCTCAACCCCACGCGCACCGGCGGATTTGACCTCCTGCGCCGGATGGGCGCCGCCGTGTCCCTGCTGGACCAGCGGGACGCCGGGGGCGAGCCGGTGGGCACGGTGGTCGTGGCCCCCGGCGCGCTGCGCGCCATCGACGTGCGCGGAGGCGACATCCCGCGGGCCATCGATGAACTGCCCATGCTGGCCTGCCTCGCGGCGCGCGCGCAGGGCACCACCGTGGTGCGCGATGCCCAGGAGCTCCGGGTCAAGGAGAGCGACCGCATCCGCGCGGTGGTGGCCAACCTGCGGGCCATCGGGGTGCAGGCCGACGAGCTCCCCGACGGCTTCGCGGTCACGGGTGGCACCCACCCGCTGGCCGGCACGGTCGTGACGCACGGCGACCATCGGCTCGCCATGGCCTTCGGGGTGCTGGCCGCGCTCCCGGGCAATGCCCTCGCGCTTGATGATCCCGGGTGCGTGGCCGTGTCGTACCCCGGGTTCTGGGAGGAGCTGACGCGCCTGACCGGGGCGAGCGTCCGCACGGCGGTACGGAAGTCGGTGGCCCCCACCGCGCCTCCTGCGCCGCTGGTGATCGCCATCGACGGCCCCGCGGCCTCGGGGAAGAGCTCCACGGCGCAGTGGGTGGCCCGCGAGTTGGGGGTGCACCACGTGGATTCCGGCGCGTTCTACCGGGCGGTCGCCTGGTTGGGGGGGGAGTCGGGGATCGCCCCGGCCGAGTGGACGGCCGCGCAGCTGCTGGCGGAGGCGCACCGGGTCGGGCGCCGCCTGACCGAGCGGTCGGTGCTCCCGGTGATCGATGGGCTGGACCGGGACGAGGCGCTTCGGGGGGGCGCGGTGACGGCCGCCGTGTCGCGGGTGGCGCAGATGCCCGCCGTGCGTGCCTGGGTCAACGACCAGGTGCGGGCGGCCGGGGCGGAGACCGATGTGGTCGTGGACGGCCGGGACATCGGGACGGCGGTGTTCCCGCACGCCGGGCTCAAGGTGTTCCTGGTGGCGGACCCCTGGGAGCGGGCCCGGCGGCGGCTGCTGCAGCGGCTGGGGCGGCGCCCCAGTGACGCCGAGATTGCGGAGGAGACGGAGGCGCTGGTGGCGCGGGATGCGCAGGACGCGGCCCAGAGCGTCCCGGCCCGGGACGCGGTGACGATCGACACCACGACGGTGACGCAGGCGGAGCAGGTGGAGCGGATCGTGGCGCTGGCCCGGGCGGCGCGGCAGCGCCGTCGGGACGACGCCGACGCCTGACGGGTCATTGCCCACCGGGGCAGGACCGCCTATTCTTCTGGGTTCCCGCAGGCCCGTCCCCCAACCCTTGTCTCGGCGCGGCGAGAGCGACACCCGCGCACCAGGAGAGCCGACCATGAGCACCGACCTCGGCACCGAACTCGCAACGGACATCGACGAGTTCACCGCCGCCCCGCGCCTGACGGCGCGCGAGAAGCGCGACCTGCAGAAGAGCCAGCTGCGCCCGCTGGCCAACCGCCGCCCCGAGCTCTACGAGGAGGACGAGTTCTCGTCCGACGAGTACGAGCGCATGATGGAGCTGTACAACGGGACGCTCGCCTCCATCGAGGAGGGCGAGATCGTCAAGTCCCGCGTCCTCGAGATCCGCGAGAACCTCGTCGTCCTCGACATCGGCTTCAAGTCCGAGGGGACGATCCCGCTCGAGGAGTTCAAGGACATGCCCGACCTCAAGGTCGGGGACGAGGTCGAGGTCCTCCTCGAGCACCTCGAGGACCAGGAAGGCTCCGTCGTCCTGTCCAAGAAGAAGGCCGACTTCATGCGCGTGTGGGAGCGCATCCGCGTGGCCTACGAGGGCGACCAGGCAGTCACCGGCACGCTCGTCAAGAAGATCAAGGGCGGCGTGGTCGTGGACCTCATGGGGGTGGACGCCTTCCTCCCGGGCTCGCAGATCGCCCTGCGGCGCGTCCCGAACATCGACGACCTGCTCGGCCACACGTACGACTTCCGCATCATCAAGCTCAACAAGCGCCGCCGCAACATCGTGGTCTCGCGCCGCGTGATCCTGGAGCAGGAGCGCGCCGGCAAGCGCGAGAAGCTCATGAAGGAGCTCGCCAAGGACCAGGTGCGCAAGGGCGTCGTCAAGAACATCACCGACTTCGGGGCGTTCATCGACCTGGGCGGCGTGGACGGCCTGCTCCACATCACCGACATGTCGTGGGGGCGCATCTCGCACCCCAACGAGATGGTCCACATCGGCATGGAGCTGGAGGTCAAGGTCCTCGACATCGACTGGGAGCGCGAGCGCATCTCCCTGGGGCTCAAGCAGCTGCAGAGCTACCCCTGGAAGGACGTGGCCGCCAAGTACCCGGTCGGCACGCGCGTCAACGGGAAGGTGGTCTCCATCACCAACTACGGCGCGTTCATCGAGCTCGAGCCCGGCATCGAGGGGCTGGTCCACATCTCCGAGATGAGCTGGACCCGCAACGTCCGCCACCCGTCCAAGATCGTCTCCATCGGCGAGGCCATCGAGGCGGTGGTGCTCAAGGTCGACGAAACCGAGGAGAAGATCTCCCTCGGCATGAAGCAGACCGAGCAGGACCCGTGGGTGGTGCTCCCCCTCAAGTACCCGGTGGGCACCCGGATCAGCGGCAAGGTCCGCAACCTCACCAGCTTCGGCGCCTTCGTCGAGATCGAGCCCGGCATCGACGGCCTCATCCACATCTCCGACATGTCCTGGACCAAGCGCGTCCAGCACCCGTCCGAGGTGGTCAAGAAGGGGGACTCCGTCGACGTCGTGATCCTCAACATCGACAGCGACAACAAGCGCATCTCCCTCGGCCTCAAGCAGGCGGAGGAGGATCCGTGGCTCCGCATCGGCGAGACCTATCCGGTGGGCACCGAGCTCCCCGGCAAGGTGGTGCGGCTGATGGACAAGGGCGTGGTCGTCGACCTCGGCAACGACATCGAGGGCTTCGTCCCGGTCAGCCAGCTCAACCCCGAGGGGACGGTCACCAACCCGGCCGACTTCGCGTGGGAGACGATGAACCTCGTGATGCGCGTGCTCGAGGTTGATCCGATTCACCGGCGCATCGTGCTGACCGTCACGGCGGTGCCCGAGGAGCAGCCCCCCAAGCCCGACACCCCGAGCAAGGTGCACAGCTCGGAGGACGAGCCCGGGCTCTGACCCCCGGCGGCCGGCGCCCCCCTCTGGCGCCGGCCACCGGCCCCGGCTTCGGCCGGGGAACGCAGTCGTCGCATGACGAAGCCCCCCGGCGCAGCGCGCCGGGGGGCTTCGTGTCAGTGGGAACGGGCGGGTCAGTCGTCCTGCGCCACCAGCAACCCCAGCTCCTCGTCGCGGCGGCGCCCCCGCCGTGCGTTGCGCCGCCCGCCGCCCGCGAACCCGGCCACCGCCAGCCACGTGAACGCCGCCAGATACAGGGCGCACAGCAGCAGCACCCGGGCCGTCGTGGCCTTGAAGGCCGGCATGTTGCCCGACGTCACGATCTCCCGCAGCTGCAGCGCGTCCAGCACGAAATTGGCCGCCGACACCAGCAGCCCAACCGCGCCGACGGCCGCGAGCACCCCCGCGGCCACCTGTCCCCCCCGCTGCCGCGCCGCCATGGCGGTCGCCATGGCCAGCACCAGCCCCGTGGCGGGGAGCGCCAGGGCGCCCGTCAGCACCGTGGCCGCCGAGTAGCGCCATTGAATGGTGCGCAGTTGCCAGGGCCACAGCTGGCTGAGCGCCTGGGCGACGGAGGGGGCAATCAGGAGGAACGCCGCCAGGTACAGCAGGCGGCGCAGGGCCGCATGGTCACGCAGCGTGGGCAGGTCGGACATCGGAACGGGGAAATGGGAGGGGTTGGTACCGTGGTCTGCAGGTGCCGTATGCAAGGGGCGGTCCGGACGCGGGGCGGGGACCCCCAGCCGGCTCGCCTCCTCGTTTTCCAGACCACGCACTACTTTCCCGGGTATGACTGAGCCCGCCGCGATGCAGCAACATCTTACCCGGCTCGCCGCCGCCCGCGAAGCCGCCGAACGCGGGGGGGGCGCCGCCCGTCTCGCCGCCCAGCACGCCAAGGGCAAGCTGTCCGCCCGCGAGCGCCTCGACCTTCTTCTCGACGAGGGGTCCTTCCTGGAGATCGACCGCTTTGTCACCGCCCGCGGCGGCGACGGGGAGCCCCCGGTGTACGGCGACGGGGTGGTCACCGGCCACGGGCGCATCCACGGGCGGCTGGTGTACGTGTTCTCACAGGACTTCACCGTCTTCGGCGGCTCGCTCTCCGAGGCGCACGCCGCCAAGATCTGCAAGATCATGGACCTGGCGGTGAAGACCGGCGCCCCCGTGATCGGGCTCAACGACTCGGGGGGGGCCCGCATCCAGGAAGGGGTGGTCTCCCTGGGCGGGTACGCCGACATCTTCCTCCGCAACACGCTGGCCTCGGGGGTGGTGCCGCAGCTCTCCGCCATCCTGGGGCCCTGCGCCGGGGGCGCGGTGTACTCGCCGGCCATCACCGACTTCATCTTCATGGTGCGCGGGACGAGCTACATGTTCGTCACCGGCCCCAACGTGGTGAAGACGGTGACCCACGAGGACGTGTCCATGGAGCAGCTGGGTGGGGCCTCCACCCATGCCGGCACCAGCGGGGTGGCCCACTTCGCCGACGACTCCGAACCGGCGTGCCTGGCCCGCATCCGCGAGATGCTGCGCTACATCCCGTCCAACAACGTCGACGACCCGCCGCGGGGCGCCGGAACCGACCCGGCCGATCGGCGCGACCCCGGGCTGCTCTCCGTCATCCCCGACCACCCGGCCAAGCCGTACGACATGCACGAGGTGATCCGCCGGGTGGTGGACGACGGGACCTTCCTCGAGGTGCAGGAGGAGTACGCCCCCAACATCCTGGTCGGGTTTGCGCACCTCGGCGGGCGCAGCGTGGGGATCGTGGCCAACCAGCCCGCTGTGCTGGCCGGCGTCCTGGACATTGACGCCTCCCTCAAGGCCGCCCGCTTCGTCCGCTTCTGTGACTGCTTCAACATCCCCCTCGTGACCTTCGAGGATGTCCCGGGCTTCCTCCCGGGGGTGGCGCAGGAACATGGCGGGATCATCAAGCACGGCGCCAAGCTGCTGTACGCCTACTGCGAGGCCACCGTCCCCAAGCTCACCGTCATCACGCGCAAGGCGTATGGCGGGGCGTACGACGTGATGAGCTCCAAGCACATCCGCGGCGACTTCAACGTGGCGTGGCCCACCGCCGAGATCGCGGTGATGGGCCCCAAGGGGGCGGTGGAGATCCTGTACCGCCGCGAGATCGCCGAGGCCGCCGATCCGCAGGCGGCGCTGGACGCCCGGGTGGCGGAGTACACCGAGCGGTTCGCCAACCCCTACGTGGCGGCCGCGCGCGGCTACGTGGACGACGTCATCGACCCGCGCGACACGCGCCCGCGGCTCATCGCCGCGCTCGAGGCGCTGCAGGGGAAGCGCGACCGCAACCCGCCCCGGAAGCACGGCAACCTCCCCCTCTGAGCGCTCCCATGTTCCGCAAAGTGCTGGTCGCCAATCGCGGCGAGATCGCCCTGCGTGTCATCCGCGCCTGCCGGGAGCTGGGAGTGGGCACCGTGGCCGTCCACTCCGAGGCCGACGCGATGGCGCCGCACGTGCGGGCCGCCGACGAGGCCGTCTGCATCGGCCCGCCTCCCTCGGCCCAGAGCTACCTGCTGGGCGACCGCATCATCGCGGCGGCGCACGAGCGCGGGGCCGAGGCGATCCACCCGGGCTACGGATTCCTGTCGGAGCGGGCGTGGTTTGCGCGGGCGGTGCGGGAGGCCGGGCTCGTGTTCGTCGGCCCCCCGGCGGAGGCCATCGAGGCCATGGGGTCCAAGACCGCCGCGCGGCAGCTGGCCGTGGCCGCCGGCGTGCCGGTGGTCCCCGGGACCACCGAAAGCGTGGCGGATGCCGATGAAGCGCTGGCGTTGGCGCACCGCTACGGGTTCCCCGTGCTGCTGAAGGCGGCGGCAGGCGGCGGCGGCAAGGGGATGCGCGTGGTGCGCGACCCCGCGGGGCTGGCGTCGGCGTTGGACTCGGCGCGCCGCGAGGCGCAGAACGCGTTCGGCGACGATGCCGTCTACCTGGAGAAGTACATCGAGGGGCCCCGGCACGTGGAAGTGCAGGTGCTGGCCGACGCGCACGGCACCGTGCTGCACCTGGGGGAGCGCGAGTGCTCGGTGCAGCGGCGCCACCAGAAGATGATCGAGGAGGCGCCCAGCGTGGCGGTGGACCCGGCGCTCCGCGCCCGCATGGGGGCCACCGCCGTGGCCGCGGCGCGGGCGGCCGGCTACGTCAACGCCGGCACCTGCGAGTTCCTGCTCGACCGGGACGGGGCGTACTACTTCCTCGAGATGAACACCCGCATCCAGGTCGAGCATCCGGTGACCGAGCTCGTCATGGGGCTCGACCTGGTGCAGTGGCAGCTGCGCATCGCCGCGGGGGAGCGCCTCCCGTTTGCGCAGGAGGCGCTGCATCCGACCGGGTGGGCCATCGAGTGCCGCATCACCAGCGAGGACGCGGCCAACGGCTTCCTGCCCAGCACCGGGCGCGTGACGCAGCTGCGGCTGCCGGGGGGGCCCGGGGTGCGGTGGGATGGAGGGATCGAGGTGGGGACCGAGGTGGGGCTGTTCTATGATCCCATGCTGGCCAAGCTCATTGTGCACGCCCCCACCCGCGCACTGGCCATCGCGCGGATGCGCCGGGCGCTGCAGGAGCTGGCCGTGGATGGGGTGGACACCTCCCGCGACTTCCACCTGCGGGTACTGGCACACCCCGACTTCCAGTCGGGCGCGATCACCATCCAGTGGCTGGAGCAGCACCTCGAGGAGCTCACGCGGGCCGATGCGCCGGCCGAGAGCCGGCGCCTGGCGGCGCTGGCCGCCGCGTTGGCCACCCATGCCGCTCGGGGTACGGGGGGGACGGCGCCGGCGCTGGCGACGGGGGGGGGCGCACCGGGCGGCTGGGCGGGGGTGGCGCGGCGCGAAGGGCTGCGCCTGGCATGACGCGTCCACGCAGGGGCGGGTCCTCCTCGGGCGCGGCGGGCCGACGCGGGCCGTCTCGCCGAGGGGCCGTGCCCCATGCGGCGGAGCAGCTGGCCACCCTGCGCGTCGAGGGGATTGCCAGCGGCGGCGATGGCGTGGCCCGGCTGGACGGGATGGCCACGTTCGTGCCGCGAACGGCGCCGGGCGACCTGGTGCAGGCGGCGGTGGCCGTGCAGGGGCGCATGGCTCGCGGCCGCGTGCTGCAGCTGCTGGAGTCGTCGCCCGCGCGGGTGGAGCCCGGCTGCCCGCACTATGTGGGGGATCGGTGCGGCGGGTGCCAGCTGCAGCATCTCGCGCCCGAGGCGCAGCAGGTGGCGCGCACGCGCCTGGTGGCCGAGGCGCTGGCGCGCATCGGGAAGCGCCGCGTGATGCCGCCACCGTTGGTGACGGGTGCCGAGTGGGGCTACCGGGGGCGGATCACCGTGGCGCTGCGGCGTCGGGGTGGGCGTTGGCGGGGCGGCTTTCACCCGTACGACGATCCGTCACGGATCTTCGAGCTTCGGCACTGCGCCATTGCGCATCCGCAGCTGATGACGGTGTGGGAGCGGTTACGTGGCGTGCTGGCGGGGGCGGCCCTCCCGGACGCGGACGCCTTGCGGCTGGGGATGCGCGTGGCCACGCGGCGCCGGGACGTGGCGCCACGTGGGGAGGCGCCACGTGGGGAGGCGCCACCGGAGGAGGCGTCCACCGGGGTGGTGCTGGTGATCGAGGGGGGCGAGCGGTGGGCGGCCTCCGCGGCGTGGGGCCGGGAGGTGCTGGGCGCCATGCCGGAGGTGCTGGCGTGCTGGTGGCGCCCGGAGGGGCGTGGCGAGGCTCTCTGCGTGGCCGAGCGCGCTGGCGAGGAAACGGCGGTGGCCATGGCGTTTGCCCAGGTCCATCCGTCGTTGGCGGACCGGCTGCGGGACGAGGTGGCGCGGGTGGTGCTGGCGAGCGGGGCGCGCACCGTGGTGGATGCCTACGCCGGCGTGGGACGGCTGGCGGCGCGGCTGCAGGCGGCGGGCGTGGGTGGGGTGGCCATTGAGGCCGACCGCGCCGGGGCCGATGCGGCCCGGGCGGCGTTGGCGCGCACTGCCGGTACCGGGGCAGGCGGTGCGCCGTGGCGGGTAGAGACCGCGCTGGTGGAGGAGGCGTTGGCGGCGGCGCTCCCGGCCGAGGCCGTGGTGGTCAATCCGCCGCGTCGCGGGGTGGCCCCTGCCGTGTGCGAGCAGCTCGAGGCGGCGGTCGCTCACGGCACGCGGTTGGTGGTGTATGTCAGCTGCGACCCGGCTACGCTGGCCCGGGACCTGGGGCGGCTCCCGGGGTGGCGTATCGCGGACGTGACCTGTTTCGACCTGTTTCCCCAGACGGCACACGTGGAAACCGTGTGTGTGCTGCAGCCGGAGGGCGCGTGAGGTACATCGTGGAGGTGGAGGGCGAGCGGGTGACCGTGGAGATCGACGGCGCCACGGTCCGGGTGGACGGGGAGGCGGTGGAGGCGTCGCTGTCCGAGGCGTCGGGGACGCCGGAGCGATTGCTGCGCGTGGGGGCGGCGGTGCACCGGCTGCAGCTGCGCCGCGCGGGCGGTCCCGGCGCGTGGACGGTGGAGGTGGACGGCCACCGGGTGGCGGCGGAGGCGTTGGACGAGCGTACCCGGACGATTCGGGAGCTGACGCGCGCCTCGGCGCGGGCCGCCGGGCCGGCGCCGGTGGTGGCGCCGATGCCCGGGCTGGTGGTGCGGGTGCTGGTGGCCCCCGGCGAGGCGGTATCGGCCGGTCAGGGGCTGGTGGTGATGGAGGCGATGAAGATGGAGAACGAATTGCGGGCCACGACCGACGGGGTGGTGACGGGGGTGGTGGTCACCCCGGGGACGGCGGTGGACAAGGGGGCGGTGCTGGTCACGCTGGGTGAGGCGCCCGCCCCCGTCTAGCGGCTGGCGTCAGGGGGTGCGACGCAGGCGATTGACCCCCTTGATGACCAGGAACAGGGTCCAGGCGACGATCAGGAAGGAGAGGACCTGGTTCAGGAAGAGGCCGTAGCTGATGACGGCGACGCCGGCCTTGTGGGCTTCTTCCAGGGTGGCGAAGGACGGGCCGCCCAGGGTGAGGAAGCGGCTGGAGAAGTCGACGCCGCCGGTGAGGACGCCGACGAGGGGCATGATGATGTCGGTGACGAGGCTGTCGACGATCTTCTGGAAGGCGCCCCCGATGACGACGCCGACGGCGAGGTCGAGGACGCTCCCCTTCATGGCGAATTCGCGGAACTCGGACATCATGGACACGGTGGGGCTCCTGGTGGGGGGTGGGGGGAGAGGGGGAGGTTGGCGCGGGACCAGGGGATGCGTCTCGGCGCGGGACAATGGGGCGCGGCGCGGCGCGGGACAAGGGGGCGCCGGGCGTGGTGGGGCGGGGCTGTGGGGGCGGTCTGGCGCCAAGACGCGGATTGACACCGGGTTGGGATCGGCATACTATGCGAGTCTGTCCCGAAATCCGGGGCAGGTGTCCTGTGCCATATCCGGCAGGCGTGTGCATCGGCGGGGCGCTCCGAGGGGTGGGGCGCGGCGCGGTGTGGGCCTTCGGGTGGATGGCTTCGTCAGCCGACTTTCGACAGCGTGAACGCAGCATGAAGACCTACAGCGCGACCCCGAAGGATATCGACCGTCGCTGGTACATCGTGGACGCGGAGGGGATGGTCCTGGGCCGGCTCGCGTCGGAGGTGGCGAAGGTGATCCGGGGCAAGCACAAGCCCATGTTCACGCCGCACATGGACACGGGCGACTTCGTGATCGTGGTGAATGCGTCCAAGGTGCAGGTGACCGGGCGCAAGGCCGAACAGAAGACGTATTTCAGCCACACGGGGTACATGGGGCACGAGAAGCACACCCCGTATGCCACGATGCTGGCCAAGCACCCGGAGCGGGTGATCGAGAAGGCGGTGTACGGGATGCTGCCGAAGACGGCGCTGGGGCGTCAGGTGCTGCGGCGCAAGCTGCGCGTCTACGCCGGGACCGAGCATCCGCACGTCGCGCAGGTTCCCGCCCCGCTCACCTTCACCTCCGCCGAGGCCAAGTGATGTCGCAGCAGATCCAGGCGGTGGGTCGTCGCAAGGAGGCGGTGTGCCGCCTCTATCTCACCCCCGGCTCCGGGAAGTGGGAGGTGAACGGCCGCCAGTTGGGGGAGTATTTCCCCCGTCCGACGTTGGTGTCGGCGATTCAGCAGCCGTTTTCGCTGACGGAGACGCTCGGGCAGTTTGACGTGAAGGCGGTGCTGGACGGGGGCGGGATGTCGGGGCAGGCCGGCGCGGTGCGGCTGGCGGTGGCCCGTGCCCTGGTGAAGGTGGACGAGGCCAACAAGCGCAAGCTGCGCGAGTACGGCCTGCTGACGCGCGACGCCCGCGAGGTGGAGCGCAAGAAGCCCGGGCGTGCCGGCGCCCGGAAGCGCTTCCAGTACTCCAAGCGCTGATGCACGGCGCGGCGTCCGCCCGGGCGCCGCATCCCTCACGCCCCCCGAGCCTCCCGCGGGTGCCGCGGTGCCGTCAGGCGCCCGGTCGCGGGAGGCGGTGACGGGGGCGGACGATTCTCAACCTTTCGGTCGCACCCATGTCCAGCCCCTCCCTCGAGCAGTTGCTTGCCGCGGGCGTCCACTTCGGGCACCAGACCCGTCGGTGGAACCCCAAGATGCGCCGGTTCATCTTCGCCGAGCGCAACGGCATCCACATCATCGACCTGCAGAAGACGCTGCGCCAGATCGAGCTGGCGCAGAAGCTCATCCGCGAGGTCGTCCTGCGGGGCGAGAGCGTCCTGTTCGTCTGCACCAAGCGGCAGCTCGCGGCCATCGTGCGCGACGAGGCCGAGCGGTGCGGCGCGATGTTCGTCACCGAGCGCTGGCTCGGCGGCATGCTCACCAACTTCCAGACGGTCAAGAAGCAGGTCAAGAAGCTCAAGGAGCTTGAGGCCGGCAGCGAGGAAGGGGGCGAGTTCGCCAACTACACCAAGAAGGAACAGCTCCTGATGTCCCGGCAGCGCGACAAGCTCGCGAAGTACCTGTCCGGGATCAAGCCGATGCACCGGCTCCCCGGGCTGCTGTTCATCATCGACTCCAAGAAGGAGCGCATCGCGGTCTCCGAGGCCAACAAGCTCGGCGTCCCGATCGTCGCCATCGTCGACACCAACGCCGACCCGGACCTGATCACGGTCCCGATCGCCGGCAACGACGACGCGATCCGCTCGGTCGAGCTCATCACCAAGGCGGTGGCCGAGACGATCACCGAGGCGCGGCGCGAGGCGCCGGTGCGCCCCGTCGAGGAGGAGACCGAGAGCTACACCTTCTCCAGCGACCGCGGGGCCGAGCCCGCCGGGCGCGGGGATCGGGGCGACCGGGGCGGTGACCGCGGCAACCGCGGCGGCGGGGATGGCGGCCGCGGCGGGCGGCCGCGTCGCCGGCGCGCCAAGCCGGAGGCCATTGCGGCCCGCCTCAAGGGCCCCGACGGGGCCCCCGACTCGGGCGCCCAGCCCGCCGGCGGCGAGTAACCCGCCCACTCGGCGGTCGGATCGTTTGTCCCTCGCAACGCCGCCGGCCTTCCGGCGGCGTTTGCGCAGGATCCCGGGGGTTCCCCGGACCGCCTCCGCGCCCCCTGGGGCACCGGAGGCCCCGCTCCACGGCGCGCGGGACCGTCGCGCCGCTTCACGATGTATCCACCACGACGCCCCATTCCTATGAGCACCCCCATCACGACCAAGGCCATTTCGGAGCTCCGCGCCCGCAGCGGCGCGGGGATCGGCGACTGCAAGAAGGCGCTGGAAGAGACCGGTGGCGACATGGACGCCGCCATGGCACTCCTCCGCAAGAAGGGGATCGCCAAGGCCGAGAAGCGCGCCGACCGCTCCACCACCGAGGGGATCATCGGCGGTGCGCAGTTCCATGACGGCGCGTCCGCCGCGCTCGTCGAGGTGGCGTGCGAGACCGACTTCGTCGCCCGCAACGAGCAGTTCGGGGCCGTCGTCGCCGCGCTCGTCGCCCAGCGCGTCCACTCCACTGCGGGCGACGTCGAGGCGTGGCTCGCCGAGCCGATGGCCGGCGGGGCCGGCGAAAGCGTGGACGAGTACGTCAAGGCCGCCTCGGCGCGCACCGGCGAGGCCGTGAACGTCAAGCGGGCCGCGCGCTTCGACGCGGGTGAGTCCGGGCAGGTGGGGATGTACCTGCACCACAACGGCAAGCTGGCGGCGCTGGTGCAGGTGACCGCGTCGTCTCCCGAGGTGGCGCGGCACGAGGCCACCCGCGAGCTCGCCAAGTTCCTGGCGGAGCATGTCGCGGCGGCGGCCCCCATCGCGGTGGATCGCTCCGGCGTCTCCGCCGAGACCCTCGAGTCCGAGCGGCGGATTGCCGAGGACCAGGCCCGGCAGGCCGGGAAGCCCGAGGCCATGGTCGAGAAGATTGCCACCGGCAAGGTGGAGGCGTACCTCAAGGACGTCACCCTCCTCCCGCAGCCCTGGGTGCGCGACGGGGGCATCACCATCCAGGCGCTCGTGGCCGACCATGCCAAGCGGGCCGGCGGGACGATCACCGTCGACCGCTTCGTCCGCCTGCAGCTGGGCGTGGAGTAGTCCGGGTGCGCTACGCGCGCGTCCTCCTCAAGCTCTCCGGCGAGGCCCTCGCCGGAGAGCGCGGGGTGGGGTTCGACTTCGAACGCATCGGTTTTTTCGCCGACCAGATCGTCGAGGTGGCCTCCTCCGGGGTCCAGCTGGGCATGGTCATCGGTGGCGGCAACCTGGTGCGCGGCACCCAGCTTTCCCAGCGGGGGATGGACCGGGTCAGCGCCGACTACATGGGCATGCTCGGGACCGTCATCAACGCCCTCGCGCTCCAGGACGTCCTGGAGAAGAAGGGGCTCGACACCCGCGTCATGACCGCCATCCGGATGGAGGAGCTGGCGGAGCCGTACATCCGGCGCCGGGCGCTGCGCCACTTCGAGAAGGGGCGCACCGTCATCTTTGCCGGCGGCACCGGGAACCCGTATTTTTCCACCGACACGGCCGCGGTGCTGCGGGCGATCCAGATGAAGGCCGACGTCATCATCAAGGCCACCAGCGTGGACGGGATCTATTCGGCTGATCCCAAGAAGGATCCCACGGCCACCCGGTACGACGCCATCAGCTATCGGGATGTCATGCTCGGTGACCTCAAGGTGATGGACCAGACCGCCATCACCCTGTGCCGGGAGAACGGCCTCCCGATTGTCGTCCTGAACCTCCACCACCCCGGCGCCATCGCGCGCGCCATCCGGGGCGAACCCGAAGGAACCCTCGTCTCATGAGCACCACGGCCCAGATCCTGAAGGACACCCGCAGCGGCATGGAGAAGGCGGTGGAGAACTCCAAGCGCGAGTTCTCCGGGATCCGCTCCGGCAAGGCGTCGCCCAACATGCTCGACGTGGTGAAGGTCGAGGCCTACGGCTCGATGCTGCCGCTCAACCAGGTCGCCTCGGTCTCCGCCCCCGAGCCCCGCATCCTCCTCGTCACCCCCTTCGACAAGGGGATGGCCAAGGTCATCGAGAAGGCGATCCGGGAGTCGGAGCTGGGGCTCGATCCCGCGCACCAGGGGGGGATCATCCGGGTGCCGCTGCCGTCCATGACCGAACAGCGGCGCAAGGAGCTGGTGAAGGTGCTGCACAAGCTGGCGGAGGATGGGCGC
>JBILKP010000055.1:0-14643 GCA_044376625.1 Gemmatimonas sp.
ACCACCTCCCCGGCGGCAATCTGGTCTGCCACCGCAGGGGGCAGCACGGCGATGCGCGGCATGCGCGAATCCTAGTCCGACAGCCCGGCCGGGAGCAGGGGGCGCAGCCGGACTGCCGGAAGCCACCCGACGCGCCCGTCGGCGTGCCGCACCCGCTGCCATCCGTCCTGCGAGGGGCGTGCGGCCACCACATCCCCCGTCCCGACGCCGCCGACGGCGGGAGACGACAGGGAGGGCGCGCTGTGCAGCGTCTCCGGACGCACGACCACCGCCACGCCTCCCGCGGACAGCCTCCGGTACCCCCACGCGCCCCATCCGCCCAGCACCAGCGCGGTCAGCACCAGCAGCAGAGGCCCGGAGGCAGGCCATTCGAGGCGTGCGCCGCGCGCCCCCCTCCATGCCATCCACCCCCACCCCACGAGCCACGCCACCGCGCCTGCCACCCACAGCAGGGCGACGGGCACCATGGGCACCTGCGCGATGCCCGCGCGCGCGCCCACGGGGAGGCGGGCGACATGCCGCTGCAGGTCGGCGGCCCAGGGTTGCAGGCGCGCGGCCCGTTGCCACGCGATCACGGCCGAGACGGTGTCGCCGGCGGCCCAGGCGGCCGTGCCCCAGTTGGCCAGGAGCGCGACATCCTCCGGACGGTGGCGCACCAGCTCCGCAAAGCCATTGGCCGCCGTGCGGTACCGACGCGCGGCGTAGTCACCCATCGCGGCCGCCACGGCGGTTGCGATGCGGTCGGTCCCGCCGCCGCCTGCCTGTTCCGCGCCGGCCGGCACCACACGCGGCGTCGTGTCGCCCTGCGAGGTGCCAGCCCACGGTGCCAACGGCACGAGCAGGGCCGCGGTCAGCACCCCAGCGACGACTGTGCCGACCGTCGCAACGCCCCGCCGAGGGCGCCATGCGGCGGCCCGGCCAGCCCGGGGGGCCGCGTTGGTGCCCGGGGGCACGGCCTCGGCATCCAGTTGCGTCAGGACGGCGGCAACGGCATCATCGGCCGCGCGCCCGACCAGCGCATCGGCGCCAGCATCCCACCCGGCGCCGAAGCCCTCCACCTCGAGCTGGTCGCGCAGCGCGAGGGCCAACGCCGTGACCTCGCGCGACACGCCATGATGCCGCAGGGTCCGCGCGAACGCCTCGCGTCCCACCAGCGCTTCATGCGGGACACGCAGGCGGGCGGCCACCCCGTCCAACAGACGCCGCCGCCGCTGGCGCGCCAACGCGGCCGCGGTGGGAGGCTCGCCTGGCGAGACCGAGGCGCCAGGCTCCACCGTTACGCTCTCGCGTGGCCGCTGCGCCCGGGGCATTCCCCAACGCCGGCGCCACGTCCACGCTGCCACCACGGGCAGCAGCAGCAGCCCCGCCACCACCCAACGCCACCCCCGCGCCAGGCGCGGGGCCAACGGCGGCGACGTGGTGGCGCTCCATGGGCGCAACGGATCGAGGGGCGCCACGACGGCACTGTCCCGAGCGCCCACGACCACCGCGCCAGGCGCCACCGTGACCGACCGCGCCTCAGTCGACACGACCTGGTACGCCCCGACTGCCGGATCGAAGACCGGGTACCGTATCGCCGGCAGCTGCTGCTCGCCGGCGGCGGCGGGGGTGAGGATCCAGTCGAACTCCTTGTGTCCCCGCACCCACGGGCCGGCGGTATCCACCATGAGCCGCTCCGTACCAGCCACCGCATCACCCCACGGCACCTCGAGCTCCGGCCGGGGGAGCAGCCGGATGTTCCCCCGCCCCTCCACGCGCACGGTCAAGACCACCGGGGAACCGACCCGCACCCCGGTGGTGTCGAATCGCGTGGAGAGGCTCAGGCGCCCGATCGCACCGGCAAACCGCGCCGGGCGTCCGGCCTCGGGAAGCGGACGGACCACCACCTCCAGGCTTTCCGCGCGCACCGACTCTCGCGCCTCGGGGCTGAAGTAGCTGGCCGACTGCGGCAGCGTGTAGCTCAACGACGGCGCCGGGATGGCCAAGCGCCCGGCGACGACCGGAAACAGCGCCCGCTGGAAGACGAAGGCTTCATACGGCGTGCCATCCGCCGAGGCGGTGCGTCGCACGGGACGCCCCAGCTCGAACGCCAGCATCCCGCGAAACTCCGGGGGGACGAACTCGGGATTGCGACGCAAGCGCGCGCGCGCGGACTCGCTCAGCAACACCGCGACCTGATACGTCACCTGTTCGCCCACGTACACGGTATCGGGATACCGGGCCGCATGGAAATCGATGGCCCGGGCGCGGTTCACGCGCAGCCCCTGCAGGATGGCGGCCGCGTCGGGCTGCCCCTGTAACGGCGCGGCGAACAGCACCCCCGCCAGCAGGACGGCGGCGCGCCAGCCCGCGCGCACGCAGAGGCCGCGCGTCACCAGTCCTTCCCACGAGGCGGCGTGCGCCCCGCCGGCTTGCGCCGTCCCTGCACGTCACGCTCGTCCCGTGCCGCACTGTTGAGCAGCGCTTCCGCCTGCCGGGCATCCAGCGACCCGCTCGGCGGCGGCGAGGCATCCTCCGCCTCCGGGGTGCCCCCCGCGCCCTCCCCCCCCCCTGCACCGCCCCCCCCGCCACCGCCGCCCGGCGGCGCCCGGAGCGCCAGTTCGTAGTTCCACTTCGCCTCCAGGTCGCCGGGGCGCTCCCGGAGCAGCGCCCGCAACGCCTCGCGCGCTTCGGCGCGCCACCGGTCGGCCTCCCGGGCTCCGGGGGCGCGTGCCTGCCGCAGCGCGGCCACGGCGGCGTTGAAGCGCGCGCGCTGGCGCACCTCGCCCTCGGTCTCGCGACGCGCCCCCTCCAGCAGGGGCGAGGCCTCCGCCAACGAATCATTGGCCAGCAAGGCCGTGCCCAGGTTGAAGCGGGTGCGCGGCGTGGAATCCCCAGCGGCCACCTGCGCCCGATAGTCGGCCAGCGCTCGCTGCACGTCGCCGGCCTGAAACAGTGCGGCGGGATCGGCCCCCCGCGAACATCCCGGCGACGCCACCGTCAGGACCGCCAGCAGTGCGGTGGCCGCGCGCCCGCCTGGCGGGATGGGCCCGCCCTCGACCCGCCTCCCACGCGTGCTCCCCCCGGGCCGTGCCCCGCGCGCGGTATCCCACAGCAGCAGCAACACCGCCGGCACCAGCAACCAGCCAACGCGCAGCACCAGGTCCTCGCGCACGGCGGTCGCCCGTCGCGCGGTGCGCAGGTCGCGCACCGCACGGCGCACGCGCGCCGCCTTGTCCCCTGCCTCGGCCGGGATGAACTCCCCGCCAGCCGCCCGCGCCGCCGCCGCCAACGGCCCTGGATCGTAACGGGTGATGACCACCTGCCCCGCGACGTCGCGCTTGGCCGCCACGCGCCCCTCCTCCTCGACGGGAATCGTGCTCCCCGCCGGAGTGCCGAAGCCGACCGTGACCAGATGAATGCCCTGCGCGCCAAGCGCGCGGGCCGCGCGCTCCACCTCGGCGGGGGGATCAAAGGTCTCCCCGTCGGTCAGGACGACCAGCGCGCGGTCGGCCGCCCCGTCACTCGCCATGAGCACTTCCGCCCCCTGGGCCATGGCACGCGCCAGGCTGCTCCCCCCTTCCCCCACCAGCGAAGGATCGAGATTGTCGAGGAACAGCTCCAGGGCGCCGTCGTCCGAGGTCAACGGCGTGAGGATATAACTCCGCCCGGCAAAGGCCAGCAGCGCCACGCGGTCGGAGGGAGCCATGGCCCGCAGCCGACGCACCTCCTGCTTCATACGCTCCAGGCGGCTGGGACGCTCGTCGTGCGCGAGCATGGACTGCGAGGCATCCAAGGCAATGGCCATGTCGATGCCGACCGATGACGAGGCCGTGCGCGCGAGCCCCCAGCGCGGACCGGCCAGCGCCACGCCCCCCAGCAGCAGCACCGCGGCCACGCGCCAGGCCGTCCCGCGAGCCGCCGAGACGGCCACCCCAAGCCGGTCCCAGGCCACGGGGAGGGCAAAGCGCCGCAAACGGGCACGACGGTGCTGCTCCATGGCCCGCCATCCGACAAGCCATCCCACGGCAGCGGCCAGCGCCAGGGGCAGGACCCAGGGGCGGTCCAGCGCCATCGGCGGCAGGGACCAGGTCGCCATCACGCTCACGCGGGGAGGACCCCGCGCCGGCGCCGCGCCAGCAGTTCGAGGAACAGTGCCAGCATGCCTGCCGCCAGCGGCCAGCGGTACTGCTCGGTGTAGCGCACCCGGACCGTCGTCTCCACCGTCGACCGCTCCAACCGGTCGATCTGCGCATAGATGGCCTGCAGCGCCTGCGCGTCGCGCGCCCGGAAGTAGCGCCCGCCCGTGGTCCCGGCGATCTCCGTCAGCAGCGCCTCGTCGATCTTCACCGGCCGGTTCTCGTAGCGGAGCCCGAACAGCCCGCGCGACACGGGCACCGGCGCCATCCCTTCGCTGCCCACGCCGATGGTGTAGATGCGGATGCCGAACGCCGCAGCGGCCTGCGCGGCCGTGCGGGGATCGATGGTCCCCCGATTGTTCTCGCCATCCGTCAGCAGCACCATCACCCGCGACCGTCCGGGTGCCGATCGGAGGCGATTGGCCGCGGTGGCGATGGCCGTGCCGATGGCGGTGCCATCGACCAGCATCTGTCCCGCCTGCAGGTTCTCGATGGCGGAGAGCACGACCGGATAGTCCGTGGTCAGGGGCACCTGGGTGAGGGCCTCCCCGGAGAAGGCCACCAGGCTCACCCGGTCGCTCTGCCGCCCGAGCACGAACCGTCGCACCTGCTCCTTGGCCACCTCCAATCGATTCTGCGGCTGGAAGTCCTCGGCCAGCATCGAACTGGAGATGTCGACCGCCAGCGCGATGTCGATCCCCTCGCTGGCGGAACGGGCCACGCGCGCGCCGGTGCGCGGCAGCGCTGCCGCCACGATGAACGCGACCACCGCCACCTGTCGCCAGCCGTGCGCCCCCGGCCACGCCAGCCCCCAGGCGCCTGGCCGCGCCACCGGGATCGCCAGGAATGCCAGACGGGGATACGGTAGCGCCGCAGGGGCTTGGGGGCCCCGCCTGCGCCACCAGGACAGGGTGGGGAGGAGCGCCAGCAGCAGCAACGCGGCCGGGGCCCCGAACGACACGCCCGCGATGGCCGTGCCGGACGCCCAGGTGCCGAGCGAGGCCAGGGCGCGGGCCGCGTCGAGGAGGGCCGCCGTCATTGACCGGCCGCCGCGGTGCGGCGAGGCTCGTCAGCGCCCCGCTCGGAGGCATCCCCGACGCGCGCCGGGGCATGCAGCGCCTCGTCCACCGCCTCCACCACGGCCCGGGCCTCCTGCGCCACCGCCCGCGCCTGTGCGCGTGCCACGGCCTGGGGCGCAAAGCGAGCCCGATCTCCCTCGGCCAGCAGCGAGACCAGCCGGCCAGCGGGGACCTGGGGGGTACCGGCCACGGCTGCCAGTAGTTCGGCGCTGGTTTGCGCGACGGAGACGCCCGGCACGGTGGCCGCGAGGTAGCGACGGACAATGTCCAGCGCCGCCGCCGCGTGTTGCGCGCCCTCCCCCGCCTCGGCCAGGGCCCATGCGTCCAGCTGGCGAAAGGCCGCACGGGCTGTCTCCAGCGGCGACACGTCCGGGAGGGTCGGACGTGGGGCGCGGCGGCGGCGCTGCCGCACCCACCAGGCCAGCATCGCCAATGCCCCCACGACCAGGAGGGCTCCCCCCCAGCGCTCCCACCAGCGGAGCAGGCGGGGGAAGGGGGCGCGCGGCGGGGTCGGGCGATGCTCCGCGGTATCAAGCGGCAGCACCGATCGCACCCGGATGGTGGTGGGGGGGAGTGGCATCACGACGCGTTTCCCCGCCACCTCCACCTCGACAGCACCCAGCAGAATGGGGACCGTGCCCGTGTCCCACGCCGCCATGGGGAGTTGCGCCACCTCCACGCGTCCCCCGAAGGCGCGCGGGCGCACCACCGCCACGAGCGGGCCGCGAGGCGCCACCACGGCCGTGGAGTCCCCTGCTGACGGCCACCGGAGCACCCGACCGGCGGGGAGGGGCACCGTGATGTCCACCGTGAAGGGATCGCCCACCGTCACGGTGTCCGGACGGACCCGCACGCTGGGACGCAGCGCACCGGCGGTGCCGCCGGGCGCGGCGGAGGGCGGGGCTGCCGGCTGTGCTGCGGGTCCGGGGACTGCCCCGGGCTGCCCGGCCCCGCGCGCGGCCTCCACGGGCCATGCCAGGGCGGCCACCACGAGCAGGGAGAGCCCCATGGCGCTGGCCTTCGCGGGTCCCACGACGTCCGCCACCGCCCGGGAGGCCACCCGCACCGCCCCACGCCGACGCTGCAGGCGCGACCGGAAGAGTCCCTGGAGCGCCGACAGGATCCCATGGCCCACCTCCAGTCGCACCTCGTCGACCCCCAGGCGCGCCAGCATCCGCTCCCGCCCCGCGTCGCTCGCCTCACGCTGGCGGGCAAACTGCGCCCGGACGGCCGGGTGCGAGGTGTCCACCACCGCGCTGGCGCCGGTCTCGGGGTCCTGCAAGAGGGCCGGCCCCACGTCGGGGAGCTCCCGCTCCGCCGGGTCCTGTACCGTGACGGCCACCACGTCGTGACGCTGCGCCAACCGCGCCACCGCCCGCTCCTGCGTCGGCTCAATCCCGTCGCCCACCAGGAACAGCACGGCGCGGTGGGGGAGCAGGCGTGCGAGGGTGTCGGCCACCGGCGCCAGCGCCGTACCGCGCGGGAGCGGCGTGGCCAGCAGCAACTCGCGCAGCACCCGCAGCGCCTGCCGACGGCCCTTGCGCGGGGGCACCAGGCGCTCCACCCGGTCGGTGCACAGGAGCAGGCCGACCCGGTCGTTGTGGCGGGCGGCGGTGAGCGCGAGGACGGCCACCAGCTCGCGCGCGACGTCCAGCTTGGTGAGCGCACCCGTGCCGAACCCGGTGGAGGCGGACACGTCCACCACGAACAGCACCGTGAGTTCGCGCTCCTCCTCGAAGCGCTTGACGAACGGCCGCCCCATGCGCGCGGTGACATGCCAGTCGATGGCCCGCACCTCGTCCCCGGGCTGATACTCGCGCACCTCGGCGAATTCGAGCCCCTGCCCCTTGAACACCGACCGGTACTCCCCGGCGAACCGGGTGTCCACCACGCGGCGCGTGCGCAGCTCGAGCCGTCGCACCTGGCGCAGCACTTCCGCCGTGGCGAGGGGCACCCGCGCGATCACGGGGCCGGGACGGTGCCCAGGAGCGTGCTGATGATGGCGTCGCTGGTGATCCCCTCGGCGTCCGCCTCGAACGACGTCAGCACCCGATGGCGGAGCACGTCGGGCGCGATCTGCTTGACGTCGTCCGGGGTGACGAAGGCGCGTCCGCGGAGGAACGCGTGGGCGCGGGCCGCCTGTCCCAACGCAATGGTGGCACGCGGGCTGGCCCCGAACTCGACCATGGGGGCCAGCGCCGGGGCGCCGGCCTCTCCCGGGGCCCGGGTGGCGTGGACGAGGTCGACGATGTAGGACACCACCCGCTCGTCGAGGTAGACCTCGGCGATGCGCCGGCGCGCCTCGAGGAGCGCCTCGGGGGTGGCCACCGCCGCCACGGGGATGGCCTCGCCGCCCGCCATGCGACGCAGGATCTCCTTCTCCTCCGCCCGAGAGGGATAGCCCACGCGCAGCTTCATCATGAACCGGTCGACCTGCGCCTCGGGGAGCGGATAGGTCCCCTCCTGCTCGATCGGGTTCTGGGTGGCGAGGACGAGGAACGGCTCGGGGAGCAGGAAGGTGGTGCCGCCGATGGTGACCTGATGCTCCTGCATCGCCTCGAGCAGCGCGGCCTGCACCTTGGCGGGGGCGCGGTTGATCTCGTCGGCCAGCAGGATGTTGGCGAACACCGGGCCGTGCTTGATGCGGAAGCTGCCGCTGGCCTGGTCGTACAGCTGCGTGCCCACCACGTCGGCCGGGAGCAGGTCGGGGGTGAACTGGATGCGCTGGAAGGTGCTGCGCACCGTCTCCGCGAGCGTGCGGACGGTGAGTGTCTTGGCCAGCCCCGGCACCCCTTCGAGGAGCACGTGCCCGCCGGTGAGGAGACAGATGAGCAGCCGCTCCACCAGCGGCTCCTGCCCGACGATGCGGCGTGCCACCTCGCGGAGGACCCCCTGGACCAATGCGGCGTCCGCTGCCGTGGCGCCTGGCGGTCGACCTGTCACGGCGTGCTCCGCGCCATGGGGCTCACGCCTCGTCCGGCACCGCGCCGGTCTCCACGAGCGCCGCGATGACGTCCCGTTCCTTGGCGGTGAGCGGGCGGGTGGTCCCCACCGCCATCTCCCCCAGGCGCACCGGACCGAAGCGGGTGCGCACCAGCCGTTCCACCTGCAATCCCAGCAGTTCGCACAGCCGTCGCACCTCGCGGTTGCGCCCCTCGGCCAACGTCAGCTCCAACGCCCAGCGCCGTTGTCCCAGGGCGCGCACCTGGACATCGACCGGGTACACCATCCCGTCCTCCAGCTCCACCCCGCGACGCGCCTCGCGGGCGGCGGTCACGGCGTCGCCCCGTACGGTGGCCACGTACGTCCGCTCCACCCCGCGGCTGGGGTGCGTGAGGGCGTGGGCGGCCTCGCCGTCGGTGGTGAGGAGCAGCACGCCCTCGGTCATGTAGTCCAGGCGTCCCACGTAGACGAGCCCCGGCACCTGCGGCACCAGGTCGAACACCGTGGGGCGCCCCGCCGGATCGCGCCGCGTGGTCATGGTCCCCCCCGGCTTGTGCAGCACCACCCAGTGGTGCGCGGGGACCTGGATGATCACGGGGGTGCCGTCGACGGCCACCACATCGTGCGCGGCATCGACCAGCTGCCCAATGGCTGCCGGGGCGCCGTTGATGGTCACCCGCCCTTCGGCCACGGCCCGGTCGGCCTCGCGGCGGGACATGCCACCCGCCCGCGCCAGCGCCCGCTGCACGCGCATGGGCCCCTCGGCCTCGGCGCGCACCGTGAGGGTGGCGGGTTGCGGCTGGGGCTTCCGGCGCGCACCACCGGGACCGGTCCCTCGCCCCTTGGGGGTGGCGCCGGCGCCTCCTCGGCCCGCGGCAGCGCCCCGGGCCGGGCCGCGTCCGGCTCCGGGGTCGCGTGCCGCGCCGGTGCGCGACGCACCCGTGCGGGACGCGGGGCCAGCCGGCGCCGCGTCGGGGCGGCGGCGGCGATCGGGGCGCCCGGCGGGGCGGGGCGGGGTCACTCCGCCACGACCGCGGCCTGCCCGACGCCGCGCAGGGCGATGGCCAGCTCGTCGGCGCGTGGCAGCTCTTCCAGGTGACGCAGGGCGAACTGCTCCAGGAATTGCGGGGTGGTGCCGTACAGGAGCGGACGCCCGATCCCCTCGCTGCGCCCCACAATGTCGATCAGTCCGCGCTCATGCAGCGACTTGAGGACCGACCCCACCGCCACGCCGCGGATCTCCTCGATGTCCGCGCGGCCGATGGGCTGCCGGTACGCGACAATCGCGAGTGTTTCGAGGGCCGCGGCGGACAGGCGCTGGGGGCGCACCGCCACCTGCGCCCGCTCCAGCGCCTCGGCAAACTCGGCGCGCGTCAGCAGCTGCCATCCGCCGCCCTGCTCCGCGAGCTCGATGCCGTGGCCGTCGACGTCGTAGTGCTCCCGCAGCTCGTCGAGGGCCGCCGACACGGCGGCAGGGCTGGCCTCGGGGTCCAGCGCGACCAGCGCGTCGTACGGGATGGGGCGCGGCGCGGCGAAGAGCGCCGCCTCAAGCAGCCTGGCTAGCGGCGTCACGCCGGATCTCCATGGGGCCGAAGGGACACCCCTGCGCCAGGCGGAGCTCCCCCAGCTTGGCGAGCTCGAGGAGGGCAAGGAGCACGGAGAGCACCTGCCAGGGCTCCGCCCCCACGGGCAGGAGGTCGCGCCAGCGCGCGGCGGCCCGGCGGGTGAGGACGGTGCGAATGAGCCCCATGGCGCCGGCCACGTCCAGCGCACGCGGCACCACGTCGTGAAGCACCGGTTCCTTGGCGGCGCGCAACACGCGGTCGACGGCGGCCAACAGGTCGGGGAGCGCCAGCCCCAGCGGCGCCTGCACCGGGGCCACGTCCACCGGCTGCGGGAACCAGCGGCGCGGGAACTGGTGCCGGCGCGCCTCCCCCCGATGCTCAAGGAGATCCACCACCTCGCGCATCTGCTGGTACTCCAGCAGGCGACGGACGAGTTCGGCGCGCGGGTCCTCCCAGGCCTCCTCCCCCTCGCCGCGCGGCAGCAGCATCTGCGCCTTGATGCGCAGGAGGCGGGCCGCCATTTCGAGGTAGTCGGCGGCCTCATCGAGCCCCAGCGAGCCGATCCGGGCCAGGAACTGCTCGGCGATGCGGGCGATGGGGATGTCGTAGATGTCGACCTGCTCGTCGCGGATGAGCGACAGGAGGAGGTCGAGGGGGCCGGTGTACGGACCGACCTCGACGACGAAGGCGGCCGCCTCGGGGGGCGCGATGCGGAAGGCTGGGGCGATCACGGAGGGCTTACGCGCCGAAGGAAATGGGGAGGAGCGACGAAAGATACCACTGCTGGCTCCACTGCCACAGGGCATAGGCGGGGGCCATCCACGCCGTGATGAGCGGGCGCGCGAAGGTCAGCAGGGCGAACAGGATGAGCAGCCCCGCGCCGGCCACCTGCTGGTAGCGCAGCGACCACGCGGGGGGCAGGAGGTACTTGAAGACGTGCGACCCGTCGAGGGGCGGGATGGGGAGCAGGTTGAACGCCACCAGCGACAGGTTGAGGAGGATGCCGTAGTCGAACATGACCTGCAGGATCCCCAGCGGCGTGGCGGCGGCGGGGAGGGCGCGCCCGAGGGCGCCCAGCAGGAGGATGAGCGGCACGCACGCCACGGCGATGACGACGTTGCTGGCCACGCCGGCCAGTGACACGATGATGTCACCGCGCTTGTAGTGGCGATAGTTCCGCGGATTGACCGGCACCGGCTTGGCCCCCCCGAAGATCGTCCCCCCGAGCAGCGCCAGCGTGACCGGGAGGATGATCGTCATGAACGGGTCGATGTGCTTGACCGGATTCCAGGTGAGGCGCCCCAGCTGCCAGGCGGTGGGATCCCCCTGCCGATAGGCCGCATACCCGTGCGCGTACTCGTGGGCGACCATCGAGAAGAGGAGCACGGGACCGATGAGGGCGAGCTTGATGTACCAGTCCACGGCCAGTTGACGCAGCGGGGGGAGGGGGACGCGCACGCGACGCCGCCGAGGCTCGCGGCCACCGGGGCGTGACGCGAAAGCAAGCAAGGGAGCGCTGACCGCAAGCTAGTCCGGAGGCCGGGGGGTGTCAAAACGCGTGCCCCATGGACCACACGAAGGCGAGGCGCTCCCGCTTGACCCGCGCGGCGGCCCCGGTATAGCTTACGGGTCTGCCGCGCCAGCGCCCTGCTGGCCTCGTTGCGGTTTCCCTGTCCGTATTCCTGTCGGAGTATCTCTCGTGCCGAACATCAAGGCCGCCAAGAAGGACCTTCGGAAGTCGCGTGCGGCAGCGGTGCGGAACCGCGCCCAGCGGTCCACCCTTCGCACGGCCGTCAAGAAGGGGAAGGTGGAGGGCGCCTCCGCCGAGGTGATGCGTCAGGCGGTGTCCCAGCTGGATCGGGCCGCGCGCAAGGGGCTCATCCACAAGAACGCGGCGGCGCGGGTCAAGAGCCGCATGGCCGCACGCGCGGCAGCCGCCAGCGCTGCCTGAACAGCGGACCCTGGCGCCGCCCACGCGCCGCTAGCGGATCAACGCCACGCGGGCCGGACTCCCTGGAGTCCGGCCCGCGTGGCGTTTGGGGGGGAGCCGGGGTGGAGACGCTCCTGCCGCCACCGCTCCCCGGCCCTCCCCTACTCAGCAGCCAGTTCGCCGCCGCACCGTTCGCAATACCACTCCGTCGGCAGGTTCATCGTGCCGCATTCCCCGCAGCGCAGCGACTTGCGCCCATCGGTCGCCGGCGCCTCCCCCAGCGACCGGACAAAGGCCAGGTCGTCAAAGGGGGCTGCCGGGACCGAGGGGGCGACAGCAGGCACGTCGGGCACCGCCTCCCCCCGCGCGTGGTCCGCCACCATGGGCAGTTGATCCGAGGTCGGGAGGCGCTCGTCCAGGGAGGCCAATGCCCGCTCCACCTCGTCATCGTCGGCGACCGACGGCACCGGGGCACCGAGCCGCCCCCCCAGCGGCCGTCCCGCATCATCCGGGACCGGGGGGCTACTGGCCTCGGTGCGCTCCGGCACCCCCTCGAACAGGGAGCCGGGGACCGCAACGACCGCCGGCGCCACCGGCAGGGCGGGTGCCACGGGGCTGACCGGCACGGACGGCGCCGACGGGACGGAAGGCCCCACCGGATCGGCCAGCCACGACGGCTCGCCCGCACCGGTCGCGGCATCGCCCCGGGCCCGCGCCAGCAGGTCGCGCGCCTCCTCCAACCGGACCGCCGCATCCGTGCGCTGGTCGGCCAGCAGCGCCAGCCGCCCGTCCACGTCCTGCTGCAGCACTTCCCAGCGCCCTGGATCGAATTCTCCCACCAGCGTGCGCAGGTGCGCCTCGATGCGCTCCTCGTCCAGGGTGGCCGCCTCCGCCTCCAACCGGCTCACCGTGCCGTGCAGGGCGGCGGCCAGCTGCTCGAGCCCCGCCACGTGCGCCTGCAGGCGCGCCAGCACCTCGGTGCGGCGCGCCTGATAGTCATCGTGGACGCGTGCAAAGACGCGGGCGGGCGTGTCGTGCCGGCGCGCCTCAAGGGTGGCCAGCCAGCCGTCGTACCGCTGACGCTCGGCCACCAGGTGCCGGACGTCATCCAGGGAGGTGTCGCGTGGTTCCATGTCAGGAGCAGAGAGGGAGCGACGGGCGCCAGCCGCGGCGCCTACTTCGAGGGTGGACGATGGGCAGATCCCGCAGGAAACGCCACCCGCCCGCCCCCCAGCGCCTCGACCTCCCCGGGGGGCAACGGGTGCGCCCCGCCAAGCACGCGAGCGGCGAGGAGGATGCGCGCGGCCTGCTCCAGGCTTTCCATGCGCAGGAGGGCCTGCTCCACCGTGGTCCCCACGGTGGTCGCGCCGTGATTGGCCAGCAGGAAGGCGTCATGCGCGGGAAGGAACGGTGCCATCTGCTGGGCGAGGGCCGCCGTGCCTGGACGTCCGTACGGGACCAGCGCCACCGGTCCCAGCAGCACGGGGACCTCCGGCAGCACGTTGTCCGGCAGCGGCACCCCCGCCGTGGCAAAGGCCGTGGCCGCCGGCGGATGGGCATGCACCACGGCCGTCACGTCGGGGCGCTGGGCGTACAGCGCCAGGTGCATCCCCAGCTCGGACGACGCCCGCGCTCCAGGACGCGCGGCCAGCAGGGCGCCATCCGCGCTCACCCGCACCAGCCCCTCACCCGTCAACGCGCCCTTGTCCGCGCCGGCCGCCGTGATCACCACCGAGCCATCGGGGAGGCGACAGGACAGGTTCCCCTCGGCCCCCGCCAACAGCCCGCGCGCATGGAGCCGACGCGCCGCCGCCACCAGCGCGTCGGTCACGGTCGCGTCGGCCACGCCATGGCGGCCTCCCCGCCGACCCGAGGCCACCCCCGCCGTCTCAGTCGGCCCGATAGACCACGCGCCCGCCCACCACCGTGAGCCTGGCCTGACCGGTGAGCGTCGTCCCGCCGTACGGCGTGTTCCGCCCCTTGGAGCGGAAAGCTCGCGGGTCCACCACCCACGACCGGTTCGGGTCGAACACCGACACGTCCCCGATGGCGCCCGGGGTGAGCGTCCCCCCCGGCAGATGGAAGACGCGCGCGGGCTTGCAGCTCATGGCATCCACCATCTGCGACAGCGACAGCACGCCACGGTGGAGCAACCAGGTGCAGTTCACCCCCAGCGCCGTCTCCAACCCCACGATGCCGTTGGGGGCATCGGCGAACTCGCGCTCCTTCTCGTCGTAGTGATGGGGGGCGTGGTCGGTCACCAGCAGGTCGATCGTGCCGTCCGCCAACCCCTGCTGCAGCGCCTCCACATCCTCGGCGGTGCGCAGCGGCGGGTTCATCTTGGCGTTGGTGTTGTAGCCGTCCACCGCCGCCTCGGTGAGCGACACGTGGTGCGAGCACACCTCGGCCGTCACGTGGATCCCCCGCTCCTTCCCCCACCGCACCAGCTCCACCGACCCCTTGGTGCTGAGATGGCAGAGGTGGATGTGCCCGCCCGTGCGGCGGGCGAGGAGGATGTCGCGGATCACGTAAATCTCCTCGGCCTCCGCGGGGATCCCCTTGAGCCCGAGCTTGGCCGACATGAGCCCCTCGTTCATGGAGCCGCCATGCGCCAGCGACATGTCCTCGCAGTGCTCCGCCACGGGAACCCCGAAGGTGCGCGCGTACTCCAGCGCGGTGCGCATGAGATGGGCGCTCTCCACCGGGCGCCCGTCATCGGAGAAGGCCACCGCCCCGGCGCCCACCATTTCGCCCAGCTCGGCCAGCGTCTCCCCCTTCTGCCCCACCGAGATGGCGCCATAGGGGTAGACGCGGGCGAAGCCGGCGGCCTCGCCCTGCCGCTTGACGAAGCCCACGGTGGCCTGGTTGTCGGTGACCGGGCGCGTGTTGGGCATGGCGCAGACGCCCGTGAAGCCGCCGGCCACGGCGGCGTGCGCCCCCGAGGCCACCGTTTCCACGTCCTCGCGCCCGGGCTCGCGCAGGTGCACGTGCACATCGATCAGCCCGGG
>JBILKP010000210.1:0-4903 GCA_044376625.1 Gemmatimonas sp.
GCCGAGCACGACCGCGAGGCGCTCCAGCTGGCCATCGACAGCTACGAGCACCTCTGGGCGCACTCCCCCACCCCCGACCAGCGGGCGGCGCTGGAAACCGCCCTCGCCACGCTGCGCGCCTACCGCTTCTGAGGCGCCGCCGCGGCCGCCGCCGCGGCCGGCCGGGCCACCGTGGCGGGATTGCCGTCGGAGACGTAGCGACTGTGGGGGCCCGGGCGGTCCAGCGCGTCCAGGGTGCGGGTCAGCGAGGTGCCCCCCTGCAGCGGCACCCGCGGCAGCGCCAGCGGATCGAAGGCCGGGTCGTGCGGGCTGCGCGCCGGACCGCCGGCCACCAGGAACACCGCCTCGTGCCGGTAGCGCACCGGGGCGCGGGGGGCCGTCGCCCCGCGGCGGGGCGGCGGCGTCCACTCTCCCGCCACCGCCAGCGCCCGATCCTTCGGCCAGAGGCCGTACGGCAGCGCCAGCGCCCGCACGCGATACCCGGGCACCGCCGAGTCGATGGCCATGACGCCGCGCGCCAGCTGCTCGCGCACCAGCGCCGGCGATGCCTTGTCGAGGCGCGCATGCCAGAGCGTGTGGTTGCACAGCTCGTAGCCGCGGGCCACCAGGTGGCGCAGCTTGGGAAAGCGCCACGCCGTCTGCTGGCCGTCGATCCCCTTGTCGCCGAAGAAGGCGTGCCCCGCATCGGCGGCGGGGAGCAGGCAGAACAGCGCGCGCGGCGCCCAGTCGGGGTGCTGCGCGAGGAACCCCTCCAGGATCCCCAGCGCGCTGGTGCTGTCGATCACCAGCTGGCCATTGCGCTGCCGGTAGCGGAACTGGCTGGGGGAGCTGTCGTCAAAGGTGAACAGCACGGGGGACGTGCCGGCCGGCAGGTCGATGCGCCCGGTCAGCAGGTCGTCCAGCGCAATGGGGACGTAGCCGCGCGCGTGCAGCGCCGTGAGCTCGGCGAGGAAGCGGGCCCGCGAGACCTTGTAGCTGCCGTCGGTGTCGCCCACCTGGTGCCACTCCACGATGGGGATGCGCCCCAGTTCATTGGGGGGGAGCGGGGCCACGGGGGAGGCGGTCCGCCTCGGCGCAGGCGGCGCGGGGCGTGGTGGCGCGGGCGGTTGGGCCGCCACGACGTGGCTGACACCCAGGAGCAGCAGCAGGAGGCGCATGCGCCCAATAAAGCGGGGACCGTGGCGCCCCTGCAGGGGGGGAGGTGCCTGACGGCATGGGCCGCGTGATGCGCACGCGGTAGACCCCTTGAGCCGCAACGCCGCCCGCCATTGTATTGTCCGCCATGGAGCAGAGCGAGGTGCCCGCGGGGGGCCACGACGAGGGGGCAATCGGTGGCGCGGGTGATGCGGCGCACGACGAGCCCCCCAGCCGCCTGACGGCGCTGCTGGATGCGGCGCTGGCCACCGGTACGCTGGTGGCCATTGCCACCGGTGGCGCGTTGGTGGGATTCGGGTGGCGCGAGGGAGAGGCCGGGCGCCTGTTCCGGCTGGCCGGGCGGGCGCTGCTGGAGCGCGGCGGCGTGGCGTCCGGCGCCGCGCCGCTCACCTCGGTGGCGCTGGGCTACCTGCATCACCTGGTCGTGGCCACGGCGTGGGGGGCGCTGCTGGCGCTGGGGGTGCTTCCCTGGCGCGGGGCGTGGCGCATTCCGGCGGCGCTGGCCGCCGCGGCGGCGTATGGCTGGCTGGCCGCGACGCTGCTGCCGGTGCCGGTGCGCATCGGCTTTGCGGTGACGGGATCCCCCGGTGCTGCGGTTAGCATGACAGCGGCGTTGGCCGTGGCGCTGCTGGGCGGGGTGTGGTTGGTGCACGACGATCCGCACGCGGGGACGTAGCGCTCCTCGCGCCCGGTCCTCGCGCGTTGGCACCCGTCGCGGCCCGCCGCGCGCGCAGGCCAACGGGGCGGCACCGCGGTCTGGCACCAATCCTGCCAACCCGGCGTTGCCAACGCGGGGAGGGGTCCGTCCTTCCTCATGAGGCTGGAGGGGCCGCGAGGTCGCGGTTCCTGCCCAAGCGGTCCCGCTGCACCCACAGGAGACACCCTGATGGACATCCTCGTTCGCCTGGAAGATCCGCCTGGCGATCCCGCCGTGATGGCGCACGTGAACTCCGTGCCGGGGGCGCCGCACGCCCCCCGGGCGCGGCGCGAAGTGGTCACCCTCTACGGCGACGCCGATCCGCAGGCGCTGGCGTTGGCGCTGGCCGCCTCCGTGGAAGGGGCGCGCTTCGGGCGCGACGCCCACGATGCCGTGCGCCACTTCGGCATCTGGGCCAACCGCGGCGCCGTGGGCGATGCGGCGTGGCGCGACGCCCACACCGGCGACCTGGTCACGCACGACCTCGACATCCCGCTGGCCGACCTCGAGGTGCGCGCCACGGCCCTCTGGGGGAGCTGCGGCCCCACGCTGCGCCGCGTCGCCGCGGGGCTGGCCATGGCCGACTGGCCCGAGGGCGCCGATCGCGCCGTGACCTTCACGCTCCACGCCGGCGGCACGCCCGCCTACGGTACCATGGCCGTCACCGACGCCGACGGCGAGGCCGACTGGCTCCAGCGCCTGCGCGAGGGGGATGCCACTGCCGCCGAGACGGAGGCCGACTAGACGCCCCTGCCTTGTCCGACGCCCCCACGAGGGGGCCTGTCATGCTGCAGGCGCCACGGGGCGCGGCCATCCGGCCGCGCCCCGTGTGCGTTTCCCCCGGCGCACCCCAGGGCTAGCGCCCGGCAAACCACGATGCCGGCGAGAACCCCGCCGGGTTGATCTCGTGGAACTGGGTCTTGGACCAGCGCCCCGTGGTGGGGAAGTACGGGGGCGGGAAGGGGAGCGCGCAGCGGTTGTAGGACACGTCCTTCGAGTAGCCGTGCATCCGGGTGCCCCCGTCAAAGGTGCCGCTCTGCCCGATCCGGTCCTCGATCGACCCGCCGATCACCCGCAGCGTCCCATGCACCACCCACGTGTCGGGGTTGAGGTCGGGGGGCCACGCCCCCTCCACGGCGATCGACTTGAGCGCCAGCATGGAGGCGTGCACCGTGAGGTCGGGGCGCCGCGGCGAGGGGTCAAAGTCCTTGCGCGGTGTCCGCCACGCGGTGCCGGCGTCCGTGCGCCGCTGCTGCGGCGTCCCCAGCGTATTGTTGGCGTACAGCACGTAGTTCCCCGACACCAGCCCGATGATGTCGTCGTCGGCCCGGCAGTTGCCCGTGGCCACCCCGGGGTTGGTGGCCTGCCGCAGCTCGTGTGCCACGATCACCTGCTCGGGGGACACCACCGTCACCCGCCCGCGCACCACGCCGCTCACCGCCACCTTGCCGTCGGCGTAGATCACCCCGCGGTAGGGGGTGTTGAGCGCGGGGCTCAGCGGCCACAGGTAGGCGCCGTCGTCGCGCGCCGCCACCGCCGCCGGCACCGAGCCCGCCGTGCGCGGCAGCCAGTCCCCCGCCGAGTCGGAGGCGGCAAAGCGCCCGTTCTTGCTCAGCCGCTCGTCCCCCCCCAGGAAGCAGAAGGCGTTCGGGTCGTCGAAGGCGTTGCGCTTCTGCTGCATCCGCTGGGCATAGGCGCCCCCCAGCTCCGGGAGTTCGCGGAAGGTCTGCGTCACCCGGGGCGCGCCGCCGCCCACCAGGACCCCGCAGTTCTGGGAGTTGTACAGGCTGTCCAGCGTGCCGGCGGGCGGGGCCGGGGTGCGCGCGATGGCGTACCCCGCCCCCCACGGCCCGCCGCCCACGCGCAGCCGGTAGACGCGGAAGTACCCCTCGTCGACGTCGGTCACGTCGCCGTCGGCGTTCACGTCCACCGCCACGAACTCGATGCGCATCGTGGCCAGTGCGCTGTCCCCGGTGGTCCAGGCGGGCGTGAACACGTAACCGGCCCGGCTGGCGATGGTGCGCAGGTTCACCAGCGCGTCGAGGCGCGGCAGCTCGATGCGCCCCACCTGCTCCAGCGGCGTGCCCATCCGGAACTCGGCGTACGACTTGTTCAGGACGATGCGCGCCGTCGTGACCTTGTCGTGGAAGATCGCCTGCGGCGTGGGGCTCCCCGCCCACACGCGGATCGTGTCGTTGGAGTGCACCGGCCCCTGCGCCTGGTTTCCCAGCGCCCACCACAGCTCGCGCCCGTTGGTCGTGCGCCCCACGTTGGTGTACGCCGCATACCGGGCAAACGACTCCTGCAGCACCTCCATCCGCCGGATGGCCACCCCCCCCAGCGCGTCGGTGGCGCGCGAGACCACCTCCGCCTGCACGCCGTACTCCCCCACGGCGCTCAGCGAGTCGGGGTTCCCCAGCCGCGCCACCCAGGTGCTGCGCCGGATCCCGGGCCACGCCGCCGGCGCCGCCTCGTCCTCCACCGTCCGGTACCCGGTCAGCGGCACGCTGTCCAGCCCGGCGTTGATCCGGTTGCGCGCCTCCTCCAGCCCCGACAGCGCCGCGTCGTCCAGCGCGCTGCTGCGGTCGGAGGCGTTCTGGATGATGGTGCCGGTGGTGGCCATCATCGTCCCCACCAGCGCCAGCGCCGCCCCCACCACGGCCAGCAGCAGCACCGTGATCAGCGCCGAGCCGCGCCGCGCCCCCCGCCGTCCTGTTCGCATGGGCATCTCTCCCGGCATCACGGCGGCACCGTGGTGGCCACCGGCACCAGCACCCCGGCCGACGACGCCATCCCCGACAGGTTGGGGGTGCAGTCCTGCAGCGCGACCGCATACTGCACCGACTGTCCGGGCGGCACCCCGGCATCCGTGTAGCGGTAGGTGGTGGTTCCGCCCACCACGCTCACCGTGGCTAGCGGCTCGGGCCACGTGGGGTCCGCCACCGCCTTCCGCCACAGCACGTAGCGCACCGCGTCCTGCTCCCCCGTGCCGTCGTCCACCGCCTTGGGCCACGACACCAGCACCGCTCCGCTGTCGGCGTTCCACACGCC
>JBILKP010000211.1:0-4902 GCA_044376625.1 Gemmatimonas sp.
CGCTGGCCGATGCCGGGGTGGAGCAGGCGTTGTGCGTGGCCGGCGGATGGATGACAGGCGGCGACGCCCGCGCGCCATGGCACCTTCCCCGCTGGAATGTCCCGGCGGGGATCTCGTCGCGCGGATTCCGCCTGCGGCTGCGCGGATGGCTGGCCGGCGGCCGCGCATGACGGCGCCCTCCACCACCGCAGCACCCACTCCCACCGCCACCCCGGTGGTGGCGCGGCGCCCGCGACGCCGGCCAAGCCGGCTGGTCCCCGATGTGGAGGTGCTGGCGCTGCGGGTGAGGGCGCTGCTGCAGGCACTGCAGGCGCAACCGCTCTCGGCCTGGTTCACGCTGGCGTACGTGATGTTCGAGTACGTGCGCCCGCAGCAGATCTACGAGTGGATGGCCGTGCTCCCGTGGGGCAACCTCACCCTCTCGGGCGCCGTGCTGTTCACCGCCCTCGAGGGGCGGTACAAGGGGATCCCCCACTTCATCCCGTGGGTGCTGGGGGGGTTCACCGCCATCGTGGTGGCGTCGTCGGTGATGGCCTACCAGCCCGCCACGTCGTTCGCCTGGCTCAACCTGTTCGGGCAGTGGCTGCTGGTCATCTTCATTCTCGGGGGGATGGGGGAGACACGCCTGCGCCTGGTGCTCCTCTTCGCGGGCTTCCTGCTGTGGAACCTCAAGATGTCGCAGAGCGCGGTGCGCAGCTGGGCGTCGGACGGCTTCGCCTTCCGTGACTGGGGGATGAGCGGGGCACCGGGGTGGTTCGACAACTCCGGGGAATTCGGCATCGCCATGTGCGTCTTCTTTCCCATGGTGGTGTATTTCCTCATCGGGCTATGGCCCCGCCTGTCGCCGTGGAAGCGTGCGGCACTGGGGGCGGTAGCGGTGAGCGCCGTGATTGGCATGGTGGGGTCGTCGTCACGCGGGGCCGTGCTGGGCGGGGGGGCCGTGGCGGCGTGGGCCGTGCTGCGCAGCCGCCATCGGGTGCGGGTGGGGGTGGCCATGGGGTTGCTGGCCGCCCTGGCCTGGGGGCTGCTCCCCGAGGCCAGCCTGGAGCGGTGGCGGGGGGCAGGGAGCGACGAGACCTCCACCAAGCGCCTCACCTACTGGCGGCATGGCATCGAGATCGCGCGCGAGCATCCGGTATTGGGGGTGGGATACAAGAACTGGATGCCGTACTACGCGGCCTACTACAACCCCAAGGGGCAGCTGCCGCACAACATCTTCATCGAGGCGCTGGGGGAGCTGGGGTACCTGGGGTTGGCCGGCTTCGTGGCGCTCATCGTGGCCACCTTCGTGCAGAACGCGCGCACGCGGCGCCTCACCGGCCCCGATGCGCGCGCGCCCGATCGCTTCGTGCACGCCATGGCCTACGGCCTGGACGGCGCCCTGGTGGGGTACCTCACCAGCGGCTTCTTCGTGACGGTGCTGTTCTACCCGTACTTCTGGTTCAACCTGGGGTTCACGCTGGCCCTGGCGCGCTATGCGGTGGTGCGGCAGGAACCGCCGGTGGACGCGCCCTTGATTCGCGTGGCCACCCCCCATGGGCCCAGCATGGCCCCCGCCCCGCCCCCCGGGGCCCGCGGCCGGCTGCGGGCCGGATCTGGCGCCGTGCCGAGGCCGTCGCTGGGACGCCCGGGCCAGCGCGGCGGGCTGGCGCACCGGTAGCCGCCAGGCGCACCCGGCGGCGCGCCGTCCTCACCCCTCCCGCAGCCCCTGCAGCTGCTCGGTGGCCACCGGCACGCGCGGGCGCGGCGTGGGCTCCCAGATGGCGCTGCGCTCGCCGCGCAGCAGGTGGATCCACGCCTGCCACCCCGCCACCAGGCTCACGAACAGGTAGGCCGGGAGCGCCAGCAGCCTGGGAAGCCGCCGCCCCGACGAGAAGCGCGCGGACCACAGCCCCAGCAGCAGCCCCGCCAACATCGCCTCGGTGAGCCACAACGCATCGGAGAACCGGGGGTACAGGAACAGCGGGCCCACGATCCACCCCGCCATCGCCGGGAACAGCACCCACCGCATCAGCTTGTGCGACACCAGCATCACCGCGAAGGAGCCGTAGCGCAGCGGGTCCATCATGCCGCGCAGGTACCAGAGGGTGTCCAGCCCGCGTCCCATGGTGCGGCTCTTCCGGCGCAGCTCGCTGTCCAGCGACGTGGTGCGCGGCACCAGGCAGGTGGCCTCATCCACCGACACGGCCCGGTAGCCGGCGCGGCGCGCCACGCTGGCGGCCGCGAAGTCGCGCGACAGGTCGTCGGGGAGCTGGGCCTGGTGCAGTTCGCGGCGCGTGGCGTAGAAGCAGCCGCTGGCCCCCACGATGCCGTGCACGCGCGTCTCCTGGTGGCGCAGCCACATCTCGAATCCCACATACCCCGCCTCGGCCCCGGTCCCCTCGCGCGCCTCGTCTCCCACGCTGATGTCGCGCCCCGACGCCAGCCCCACATCGGGGCGCAGCATCGCCCGCACCAGCGCCTTCAGCGAATGGCGCGGGATGAGGATGGTGGCGTCGATGGACACCACGATGTCACCGGTGACGTGCGCCCCCGAGGCGTTCTCCCCCGCCGCCTTCCCCCGGCGCTCGGGCATGCGCAGCAGCCGCACCCGCGGGTCGGCATGCCCCGCCACCAGCGCGTCGGTGCCGTCGGTGGAGGCGTCGGACACCACCAGCACGTCCATCCGGTCGGCGGGGTAGTCCACCGCCAACGCATGCGCCAGCGTCTGCGGCAGCCGGTTGGCCTCGTTGTACGCCACGATGAGCACCGTCACCCGCGGCCACTCGGCCGGCTCGGGGGGGAGCCCCAGCGGGGGGCGCATGCGCGCCACCAGCCACACCAGCGCCGGGTACAGCGCAAAGGCATACGCCCCCACCGCCACCGGGAGGGCGATGAGCGCCACGCCGATCAACTCGCGCCCCATCATGACGCCGACCCCTGCGCGACATCGGTCCGCGCCGCCGCAGGACGCCGCCCCCGCGCATGCGCCCGCAGCCGCGCATACAGCGCCCGGTGCGCCGCGCCCCACGGCGCCGGCGCGTGGTGCTCGGCCACGTAGCTCCGCGCCGCCGCCACCAGCGCCGCGCACCGCGGCACATCCGCCAGGAGCGCGGCCACCGCCTGCGCCATCGCCGACGCCGACCGCTCGGCCACCACCACGCCGCGCCCCGCCAGCAGCGCCGGCACCCCACCCACCGCGGTGCCCACCACCGGCACCCCCAGTTGCATCGCGTCCAGCACCGTCAACGGCGTCCCCTCGGTGTGGCTGGTGTTCACCAGCACGTCCAGACCGCCCATGAGCTGCGCCGCGCCCGGGTGCGCCCCGGCCAGCGTCAGTTGCCCCGCCGCCACCAGCGCGGCCCCCTCGGCCGCCACTGCTGCACGCAACGGGCCATCTCCCACCACCACGCCGTGCACTGGCGGGTGCCCGGGGCGTGCCTCATGGGCCAGCGCCCGCACCACCTCCACGAACAGCGCCGGGTCCTTCTCCCGTCCCAGGCGCCCCACCCACCCCACCACGGTCGCGTCGGCTGGCACCCCCAGGCAGCCACGGGCCTCGGCGCGCGACCAGGGCGACACCGGGGCCACGGCGTTGGGGAGCGTGCACACCGCGGCGGCGCCAATCCCCGACGCCACCGCGCGCGCGGCCAGCGGCGGCGACACCGCCACCACCCCGTGGGCCCCCCGCAACACCCACCGCTGCAGCGCCTCGAAGCCGCGGTTCTTGAGGTCGCCCCCCGTGAACCCGTGCAGCGTGGACACCCACGGCACCCCCACGGCCCGCGTGGCCCAGGCGGCCATCACGTCCATGCGCGCGCCGTGCGAATGCACCACCGTGGCCCCCAGCGCCCGCAGCGCGGCGCGCACCGCCCGCTGCTCGCGCCCGTAGCGCCGAGGCGGCACCACCACGCGGCGCACCGGAATCCCCGCCGCCTCGGCGTCGGTCAGCAGCGCGCCCACCGCCTGCCCCTCATCCAGCACGGCCAGCAGCGCCACCGGTTCACCGGCCTCGTGCAGGGCCCGCAGCAGCAGCGCCACCACCCCCTCCAGCCCCCCCATCACCGCGGGGTTGACCAGCTGGACGATCATCGCGACGCCCCCGTGGGGCCCCGGCGCCGGGCCAGGGGGTGCGCAGGAGAGGGCACGGCACACCGGTTGCCCCCGAGCCGTCGCTCTGGGACATTCCCGTCACGCCACGCCGCCACGCCTCCGCCGGCGGCCCTCGCCTTCCCCCGGTATCCCGGTTGCGTCACCTTCCCCCCGTGCATGCTCCGGTGGCTGCGCGCACCCTGTGCCGCGCCGTCCCCGATGCGTGGTTCCCCGCCCGGGCCCGCGCCGCCGCGGCGCGCGCCTCGGGTCTGTTGCAGGACGCATACCCGGGGCATTCCGCCACGCTGCTGCAGAGCGGCACGGCCGCCCTGCAGCTGGCCGTGGCGCTGGCGCACCAGGGGGCTGGGGGGCCGCGGGTGGCGGCCCCGGCCTATGCCTGTCCCGACGTGGGCACCGCGGTGCAGGGAGCAGGGGGCACCCTGCTGTTGTACGACACCGACCCGGCCACGCTGGCCCCCGACCTGCCGTCGCTGGAGCGCGCGCTGCGCGAGGGGGCCACGGTGGTGGTGGTCGCCCACCTGTTCGGGGTGGTCACCGCCCTGGCCCCGGTGCTGGCGCTGGCGGCAGCGCATGGGGCCGCCGTGGTGGAAGACGCGGCGCAGCACGCCGGCGGCGGGGTGGGCGGCGTGCGCGGCGGCGGCCAGGGCGACTGGGGGGTGCTCAGCTTCGGGCGCGGCAAGGGGCTCAACGCCGGCGGCGGCGGGGCCCTGCTGAGCCGCGCGCCACTCCCGGACCACTGGGCCACGGCGCTGGCGGCGGCCCCGGTGGCCGAGGCCGCTGCGTGGCACCTGGCGCGCACCGCGGCCACGG
>JBILKP010000212.1:0-4873 GCA_044376625.1 Gemmatimonas sp.
ACGCCATCTTCCCCGTCAGGTCGCCCACCGCCGGCCGAAGGCGCGCCTCCTGTTCCGGGTGCGACGCGTCCACCAGCACCAGCCCCGCCACGTTCGCCGGCCGCGCGGCGGTGAACACCAGGGCGTACGGCCCCCCCAGCGAGTGCCCCACCACCACGAACGGCCCGGGCTCGGCGGCCGCGTCGAGGAGCCGCCCCAGGTCGCGGGCCACCGCCGCGGCATCACGCACCTCCCCCGCCTGCAGCGGGCCGCTCCACATGATGCCGGCCCGGTCGTAGGCGCAGGCGCGCGTGGTGGCCGCGACGGAGTCGTGCACGGCGGACCAGGCCAGTGAGCCGTTGGCGTCCAGCCCCGCCTCGAAGAGCACCGTGGGGGACCCGGTGCCGCGGCAGTCCAGGTGCAGCGTCCGGTCGCCCACGGTCACCAGGCGTCCGGGGGGCGGATGATCGGCGGCCGCCCGCGACCGGGCGAGCTGTTCGTAGGCGACCCCGCCCAGGAGGGCGAGGATCAGCAGGGCGGCGAGGCCGGAGGCCACGCGCAGGAGGCGGCGGATGCGGGGGCGGAACATGGCCGACAATCCACCCCGGGGCATGCCGCGTCAAGGGCGCCGTGCGGGGGCATGGAGTACCTTGGATCGACGACCGCGCGTCCCACCCACTTCCCTCCCCATGCACAAGCGCGACTTCCTCCGCACCGTGGGCGGCGCCTCGCTGGCCGCGCTCTTCGGCGACGTCCCGTGGGCCCGCTACGCCGCGCTGGCGCCAGCGGCGCTGGCGCAGGACGAGCCGTTCTGGGAGGCGCTGCGGGCGCAGTTCGCCCTGGTGCCCGACTACGTGAACCTCGAGAGCGGCTACTACATGCTGCAGGCCGAGCCCGTGCTGGAGGCGTTCGTGGGGCACGTGCGCGCCATCAACCGCGCCAACACCCGCTACATGCGCACGCGGCAGGCCGACGACAAGCTGGCCGCGCGCCGGCAGCTGGCCGCCATGGCCGGGTGTGCGGTGGAGGAGCTGGTGATCACGCGGAACACCACCGAGTCGCTGGACACGGTGATCGCCGGGATCGACTGGAAGCCGGGGGACGAGGCGGTGATGGCCGCGCAGGACTATGGCGCCATGCTGGACCAGTTCGCGCTGCAGGCGCGGCGCTTCGGGATGGTGAACCGCGTGCTGTCGCTGCCCCTGGACCCGCGGTCGGATGACGAGGTGGTGCAGCGGTACGCGGCGGCGATCACGCCGCGGACCCGGCTGCTGATGATCTCCCACCTGGTGAACATCACCGGGCAGATCCTGCCGGTGCGGAAGATCTGCGACATGGCGCACGCGCGCGGCGTGCCGGTGCTGGTAGACGGCGCCCACAGCTTCGCGCAGCTGGAGTTCCGGATCCCCGACCTGGGGTGCGACTACTTCGGCGCCTCGCTGCACAAGTGGCTGGGGGTGCCGCTAGGGGCGGGGATCCTGTATGTGCGCCGCGACCGGATCGCGCCGCTGTGGCCCGTGTTCGGTGACGCGGGCTACGCCGACGATGACATCCGCAAGCTCAACCACACCGGCACGCACCCGGTGCACACCGACCTGGCCATCCGTGACGCGATCGCCTTCCACGAGGCCATCGGGCTCGCGCGCAAGGAGGCACGGCTGCGGTTCCTGCAGCAGCACTGGACCCGGCAGGTGCGGGGGGTGCCGCGCATCGTGCTCAACACCCCCACGGACCCCGCGCGGGCATGCGCGATTGCCAACGTGGGGGTGGAAGGGATGGCGCCGGCGACGCTGGCGCAGCAGCTCTTCGACCGCCACCGCATCTGGACGGTGGCGATTGACGGGGCCGGGGTGCGCGGCGTGCGCGTCACCCCGGGGGTGTTCACCACCACGGCCGAGCTGGACCGGCTGGTGGCGGCGCTGACGGAGCTGGCGCGGGGGTAGGGCGGGGGGCGCACGGTCCCCGCGGCACCCGGGGGGGCTGGGGGGATCGACGTGCGGAGGTCCCGACGGTCCGTATTACGGCGCCCCGCGACCGGAAGGAAGGTGGGGCGCGTCTCGTGCCGCGGCATCACCCCCAGCGCCGCACCTGCGCCCGGTATGCGTCATAGGCCGCGCCGAAGCGGGCAGCAAGCGCCCGTTCTTCCGGCAGCACCTGGAAGCGGTGCAGCCACCCCCATGCGGCGGCCACCCCCGCCAGCGCCACGCCGCCCTCCAGCCACACCCCCCACCCGGCCAGCGCCAGCAGCATCCCCACGTACATGGGATTGCGCGTCCACCGGTTCGGGCCGGCGATGACGAGCGCCGAGGCCTGTTCGGGGTGTAGCGGGTGCACCGTGGTGGACGCGCGGCGGAAGGCCAGCACCCCCCAGAGCGCCAGCACCGCGCCCAGCACGGCCAGCACCGGTCCCGCCAGGCGGGCACCGGGGGGCAAGGTGCCTGGCCAGATGCGGGTCACCCGCCACATGCCCGCGGCCACCATGAGCACCACCACCGGCGGGGGGACGCGGCACTCCAGCAGGTGCAGTTGGGTCCCCGGTTGCGGGCCATGCACGATCAGTGCCTGCCGCACCCGCCACTCCACGGTGCCCAGCGCGGCGACATAGATCCCCTCCACCAGCAGATGGGCCACCCCCAGGCCGCTGGCCGCGCCCCCGTGGCGCGCCAACAGCAGGAGGCACACCGCCAGCCACCCCCAGTTCGCGACGACCAGCAGCCAGACCGCCGCCGGCCGCCGCCACCGCGGCACAAGCGCCAGCGCGAAGCTCACGCTGCCGTACCCCACGTTGGCCAGGGCGAGTCCCGTCACCACGGCCAACGGCATCCGGTACCACGCGGCCAGCTGGTGGTCCAGCAGGAGCACCAGGGTGCCGGCCCCGAGTGCCCCCAGCGCGTCCACCCAGAGGATGCGACCCGCCGCCGCCGGGCGTCCCGATCCGGTCATCGCGCTCCCTCCACCGGCGCACCGGCGTCCACCTATACCGCCGCGCGGTCGAAGTAGGTGGTGCGGTCGGTGATCAGCCCGTCACGCACGTGGAAGAAGTCGGCAAAGCCCACGGTCACCGCGGTGCCGTCCTTGAGGTGCCCCAGGAACCGTCCCGCCACCGCTGCCTGCCCCGCCGGGGCGTCCACCAGCAGCTCCTGGAGCTCGTGGCGCCCCGAGGCGATGACCCGCACCCCGCCGTAGAACGCCAGGAGCGCGTCACGCCCCTCGAGCGGCGGGTACCCCGGGCGCCGGTACACGGCGTCCGGGTGGAACAGCGCCACCACCGCCTCGTGGCCAGCCGTGTCCACGGTGTGGTAGTAGTGCCTGATGGTTGCCGCCAGCGCGTGGGTCATGTCGTGCGCCTCCGTGATGCGGGTGTTGCCCCCCCACCCCGGTGCGGGGGGAAGACGGCCGGTCACCGGGCGTTCGCCTGGGGCGGTCGGCCCCGCGCGAGGAACGCGCCAGGGAGCGCCCCGGTCATGGCGCCGTCCTCGAACACCACCGTGCCGTTCACCGCCACCAGGTCGATCCCCACCGGCCACTGGTGCGGCACGGTGTAGGTGGCGCGGTCGGACACCGTGGCCGCGTCAAACACCACCACGTCGGCGTGCTGCCCCGCAGCCAGCGTGCCGCGGTCCCGCACGCCGAGCCACTGCGCCGGGAGCGAGGTCATGCGCTGCACCGCCGCCTCCAGCGACAGCACACCACGTTCGCGCACGTGGCGCGCCAGCACCCGCGGGAACGAGCCGTAGCTGCGCGGGTGCGGGTGCCCCTTCCCGAAGGTCACCAGGTCGCCGTCGGTCTCCACCATGGCGCCCGGCGCCCGCAGGAACGCCTCCACGTCGCGCTCGTCCATGCCGTGGAAGATCCCGATGAAGCCGCCTCCCAGCTGCAGCGCGATGAGCGCCTCCACGGCCGCCTCGATGGTGAGCGGCTGGCCACGGGCCGTGAGGTAGTCGGCCAGCGTCTTCCCGCGCAGCGACGGATCGGCGCCCACCTCGCGGAACTGGATGCTGGCCGGCGTGTCCCCCGCCTGCTGCGGGAAGCGCATGCGCATCTCGCGCACCAGCCGCGCGCGGGTGGCGGGATCGGCCACCCGCCGCGCGAAGGCCGACGGCCCGTCGGCCAGCACCCACGGCGGGAACATGAGGTCGGAGTAGGTGCTGTAGGCCGTGTAGGGGTACACGTCGGCCGCCACCTCGGCGCCGACGGCCCGCGCGGAATCCAGTAGGGCCAGGATGCGCCCGCTCCACCCCCACTGTGCGGCGCCGGTGATCTTGAGGTGGTTGACCTGCACGGGGATCCGCGCGCGCCGCCCCACCTCCAGCGTCTCGCGCAGGGCGTCCAGCACGCCGGGCCCCTCGTCGCGCAAGTGCGTCACGTAGATGCCACCGTGCCGCGACGCCACCTCGGCCAGCGCCGCCACCTCGTCCACTCCCGCGTAGGCGGCGGGGACGTACTCCAGCCCCGTGGAAAGCCCCAGTGCCCCCTGCTGCATGGACGAGTCCACCAGCGCGCGCATCCACGCCAGCTCGGCGGCGGTGGGGGCGCGGTTCTCCAGCCCCATCACGCGCGTGCGGATCCACGTGTGCCCCGCGAAGAGCCCCACGTTGGGGGCGGTGCGCACGCGGGCGCGGTAGGCGTCCATGGGGAACGGCTGGTCCTGCGAATGCAGCGGCGCCAGGATGGTGGTGATCCCCTGCCGCACGAAGTTCTCCGCCTGCGGGTGGTCGGCCAGCGTGACCAGGTGCGCGTGGTTGTCCCAGAACCCCGGCGCCACGATGCGCCCCGCCACGTCCACCACGCGGCGCGCCCCGCGGCGCGGCAGCGCGGGTTCCACGGCCACGATGCGACCCCCCACGATGGCCACGTCGGCCACGCGGCGCGGGGCGCCGGTGCCATCCACCAC
>JBILKP010000213.1:0-4867 GCA_044376625.1 Gemmatimonas sp.
GCAAGACGTCCCGCGACCCGCGCGTGACGTACGACTCCAGCCTGACCATCCGCTTCGGCGACGCGGCGGTGACCAGCCTGGGGGGGCAGGTGCGCTGGTACTTCCAGACCAAGTTCCCCGCGCGGGAGTCCCCGATCAACCTGGTCACCGGGTGGGAGATGCGGCTGATCGAGGCGGAGGCGCAGCTGGCGGCAGGGGATGTGGCCGGCGCCATGGCCAAGATCAACGGCCGGCGCGTGTCGCTGGGGCTGGCGCCGTGGACCGCGGCCACCGCCGCCGAGGCGTGGACGGCGCTCAAGCGGGAGCGCGGGATCGAGCTGTGGCTGGAGGGGCGCCGGCTGGGTGATTTCCGGCGGTGGGCCGCGCAGAACCGTCCCGGGGAGCAAGAAGACATGACGGGGCGGTCGCTGTGCTTCCCGATCCCGCTGTCCGAGACGGAAACCAACATCAACCTGCGGACCCCGTGAGCGAAGGGACCCGGCGGCGGGGGGCCCCGTGAGGGTCCCCCGCCGCGTGGGGCAGGTGGTGCGCCTGGTCGCGGCGTCCGTGTGGGTTGCCGCCGCGGCCGGGTGTCACCGCTACCGGCCGGTCACCGCCGCCGCCGTCGCCCCGCGCGACGAGGTGCAGCTGCAGCTCACCCCCGAGGGGAGCCGGGGGCTGGTGCCGGTGCTCGGCCCCGGGGTGCAGATGGTGGAGGGGGTGGTGCGCGAGCGTCAGGGGGACGGCGCCCTGGTACTCACCGGCACGCAGCTGGTGCTGGAGGACGGCGACCGGCGTTCGGGGCCGCGCGCGCCGGTGGTGATTGCGGCAGGCGCGATCGTGCGGTGCGACCGGCGGACGCTGGACCGCGGGCGCACGCGCCTGACGGTGGCAGCGATTGCGGGGGGATTCACCGCGGTGGTGGTGTCGGTGCTGCGCAGCACGCGCTTTCGCGGGCAGGGACAGACGGGGCAGGGCCCCGGGGTTCCCGAGTGAGCTCCCGAGTAAGCTCCCGAGTGAGCTGACGCGGGGTGCGCGCCCGGTCCCGGGGGTGGGGCTGGGTCGCGGACCGCACCGGGTCGGGCCAGGGGGGGGGTTACGGGGAGCGGGGGGTGGCGTGTGCGCCCGGTGTCCGTCGCCCCATCACCGCCCAGGCCACCAGCCCCGCCGCCACCAGCGCCACCCCCGCGGCCGCCTCGGCGGGGCGTGCTACGACGACGTGGGCCAGCGTCCACCCGGTGACCAGCAGATACGCCAGCGGGGTGAACGGATACCCCCACGCGCGGTACGGGCGCGCCAGGGCGGGCTCGCGCCAGCGCAGGAGAAAGAGCGTGGCCACCGTGGCCACCGAGGCCAGCCCCAGCAGGAACCCCGAGAACACCAGCACGCGCTCGAAGGTGCCGGTGAGGATGAACCCCGCCGCCACCGCCGATTGGAGCAGGATGGCCGTGGCGGGGATGCCGTCGGCGGTGGTGCGCGCGAGGGCGCGGAGGGGGGGGAGGTCCTCGCCGATGACCTGCAGGACGCGGGGGCCGGCCAGCGTCATGGCGCTCACCGTGGACACGAGGAGGAGCGACAGCACCAGGGTGAGGGCGCGCGCGCCGGGCTCGCCATAGAGCGCGCGGGCCGCCACGGCGCCCACATTGAGCTGCCCGGCCAGCGCGTCCATGGGGGCGGCGCGCAGGAAGGTGGCGTTGAGCGCCAGGTAGCAGGCCAGCACCACCAGCGTGCCGCCGCCGAGGATCCCCGGCAGCGTGCGCTGCGGACGGTCGATCTCCCCGGTGATGTAGGTGGCGGCGTTCCAGCCGGTGTAGGCGTAGGTGACGTAGATGAGGGAGACGGCGAAGTCGCGCCCCAGGAGGAGCGCCCCATCGCCCGGGGCCGGGGCAAAGCGCACCGGTTGGGGTGCCACGGGGGCCACGAGGGCGGCGGCGCAGAAGGCCGCGATGAGCAGCAGCTTCACCCCCGTGAGGGCCACCTGGGTGGACCCCGAGCTGCGGCGGGTGGCCATGTGCGCGGCCGTGAGCCCTGCCACGAGGAGGAGGGCCAGGAGGCGCGGCGACACCCCAGGGAGCAATGCCCCCAGGTAGCCGCCGAAGGTCATGGCGGCCAGGGCGGTGGGGGCCGCAAAGCCGATGGTGGCGGAGACCCATCCGGCCACGAACCCCGCCGCCGGGTGCAGCCCGCGGGTGAGGAAGGCGTACTCCCCTCCCGACCGCGGGAGGGCGGCCCCCAGCTCGGCGTAGGTGAGGGCGCCGCAGAGGGCGACCACCCCCCCCACCACCCAGAGCATGAGGAGGGGGAACCCCGTGCGCAGCACCTCCAGCTGGAACCCCAGGCTGGTGAAGACGCCGGTGCCGATCATGTTGGCGATGATCAGCAGCGTGGCCATGCGGGGGGAGTAATGCCGGGAGGCGATGGGGCGAGGTGCGGGGGGTGGGCTGGCGGGCCGACGGCGCCGGCAGGAGCCCGGGAAATGTAGCCCGCCCCCTGCGCCTCGCCCGCGGCCGCCCCCGCGTCGCCGGGGTCAGCGGCCGGGGGTGCGCGGGATGAGGTCGCGGCGGTTGGCGCTCACGCCGCCGACGCCCACCGGGAGGGCGTGGTTCCCCACCTTCACGGGGTGGTGACGGTCCAGGATCCCGGTGGCGTGTTCCACCTCGTTGGCAGGGACGCGGACCGCCACCACCGCCCCGCCCCGCGCGAGGAGGTCCCGGTAGATCGACGTGTCGTTGTGCAGGACCTCCTGCCCCACGGCGCGGTGCCAGAGGGAGGCGCGTTCGCCGCTCCACGTGGCGCCATCGGGCTCCGGTGTCTGCGCCAGGAGGTTGATGTCGTCTGCCGTGAAGCCGTCGGCCCGCAGGGCGCTGACGGCGGCGGTGGCCTGGTCGCGGTGTGCGAACGCGGCGGCGATGGTGCGAAAGCTCATGGCGGGCTCCGGCAACGGGAGAGGGGTCCCCGCGGTCACCGAACGGCGCCACACGGACTTCCGGAGGGTAGCCGATGCGGAGCCGCGGGGATGTCGGGGAGATCCCCCGCGGCACGGGGCGCGCTAGCTTTCGGTGAGGGGTGCGGGAGAGGGCTCCCGCCCTGACGCTTCCAGCGCTGGAGGGGCATGTGGGGGACGGGACCATGCGGGCGGTGCGGTGCGCGACCGTGCACACGGGGCGTCGGTGGCTGGGTCCGTTGGGGCGGTTCGGCTGATGGCCGCGCCGACGGTGCGTCCGCACGCTCCGGAGGCTCCGCCGCGCGGGGCCAGCGTGGAGCGGGCCTACTGGCAGCTGCGCGGGTTGATCGTGCGGGGGCAGTTGGCTCCCGGGTCGCGGCTGATCGAGAGCGAGCTGTGCGAGCGGCTGGGGCTGAGCCGCACGCCGGTGCGGAGCGGGTTGCACCGGTTGGAGCAGGAGGGGTACGTGATGGTGGCGCAGGGGCGCCGGGAGCGCCGGCTCATGGTGGCGCCGCTCACGCAGGCGGACGCCCGGGAGCTGTTTCAGATCGTGGGGCACCTGGAGGGGCTGGGCGCGCGCGGGGCGGCGGAGCTGCCGGAGCCGGATCGGCGTGCCGTGGTGGCGGAGCTGCACCGGCTGAACGACACGCTGGCGCTGGCGGGGGCGGCGGTGCCGGCGGACCAGGGGGCGCTGTACGACGTGGACATGGCGTTCCACCGGTACTATGTGGAGGTGGGCGGGGGGCCGCGGCTGCAGGCGCTGCACGCGGCGATCAAGCCGCAGACGGAGCGGTACGTGCGGCTGTACGTGAGCAGCCTGGTGGAGGAGATGGCCAAGTCGATCACCGAGCATGAGGCGATCATCGCGCAGATCGCGGCGGGGTCGGGGGTGCTGGCGCAGGCGGCGGTGGAGATCAACTGGCGGAACGCGGCGGCGCGGCTGGAGCAGGTGATCGGGGCGCAGGGGGAGCTGGGGCACTGGTAGGGGCGGGCGCGGTCGCGCTGGCGCCTCGGTGGTCCACGCTGTATACCGGGTTGTATCCGGGAATGGCCGTCACCCCCCTCCCCGCCTTCATGCGCCCCCAGCCTGCTCGCCCCGCCGCCCGCCTTGCCGCCGCGCTTGCCGCGCTCGCGATGCCGGGGCTTTTCCCCGTCGTCGCCCCGGTTGCCCCCCTCGCGGCGCAAGCGAGCCCCGCCGACACCGCCCCCCGGTACGACGTCGTCATCCGCAACGGGCGCGTCCTCGACGGCGCCGGCAACCCGTGGATCCTGGCCGACGTCGCCATCCGCGATGGCCGCTTCGTCCAGGTCGGGCGCGTCACCGGACGGGGACGCCGCGAGATCAACGCCGCGGGCAAGTACGTCTCCCCGGGGTGGATCGACATCATGGACCAGTCGGGGAGCGTCCTCCCCCGGCACGGCCTGGCCGAGAACAAGCTGCGCATGGGGGTCACCACCGCCATCGGCGGCGAGGGGGGGACCCCCGTGCCGGCCGCCGGCATCCCCGGCTACTTCGCCACCCTGGAGCGACAGGGGATCAGCATCAACTTCGGCAGCTTCTTCTCCGAGGCGCAGGCGCGCACCGCCGTGCTGGGGCCCGTGGCGCGCGCGCCCTCGCCCGAGGAGCTCACCCGCATGCGCGCCATCATGGACACCGCCATGCTGGGCGGGGCGCTGGGGATGACCACCGCGCTCATCTACCCGCCGTCGAGCTATGCCGGCACCGAGGAGCTGGTGGCGGTGGCCGAGGTGGCCGGGCGCCATGGCGGGGTGTACGCCAGCCACATTCGCGGCGAGGGCGCCGAGGTGGTGCAGTCGGTGCGCGAGGCCATTGCCATTGGCGAGCGCGCCGGGCTTCCGGTGGAGGTGTTCCACCTGAAGGTGGCGCACAAGCCCGGGTGGGGGGTGCTGATGGACTCCGTGCGCCAGGTGGTGGAGGCGGCG
>JBILKP010000056.1:0-14445 GCA_044376625.1 Gemmatimonas sp.
GATCCACGCCACCCAGTCCCCCTTGGTGGGGCTGTCCGGGGCCATGTCGCGGAAGCTCACCAGGTAGCGTCCGTCGCGCAGCCGTACCGCCACGTGGCGGTCGCCGGTGAGCGCCAGCGACAGGGGCAGCGGCGCGCTCCAGGTGGCGCCCTCGTCGGAGGAGACGAGGCGCTGCGCTGGCGCCGTGCGCCCGTTCTCGCGCAGCAGCGCCACCAGCTGGCGCCCGTCGGGGGAGCGGAGCACCCCGGGCTCGCACAGGTTGAGGGTGGGGTGCGAGGCGATGGCCACCGGCGCCCCCCAGGTGAGCCCCCCGTCGGTGGAGCGCACAGTGTATACCGTGAAGCGCCCCGACTTCCCTCCGGCGTTGCGGAAGAAGCGCCCGTCGTCGTGGAAGAACGCCAGGTAGTCGCCATTGGCGACGCGCACCACCGAGCCCATCGCCACGATGCCGCCGTAGTCGCCAATGGGGGTAAGCGGCGTCCAGGTGGTGCCGTCATCCTCGGAGTGCGCCATGCGGATGGGGTACAGCCCCGAGAAGAGCACCAGCCGCTTGCGCCCGGCGCGGTCCACCACGCGGTGGATGGTGGGGGTTTCCCTGGAGGTGGCCCAGTTGGCCGGCACCGGCAGCGGCGCGCTCCAGCTGCGCCCCGCGTCGGGGCTGCGGCGCAACATGATGGCGCCGGCGCCGTGGCCGCGCGGATAGGCCACCAGCAGGGTGCGCCCGTCCTCCAGCAGCACCGTGGTGGGGTGCCCCAGATACTGCCCGGGCTCGTGGTCCACCACCACCGGGAGGGTGGTGTCGGGGGCCAGGTCCACCGTGGGCACCCCCAGCGCGCCCCGGGTGTCCAGCAGGCGGGCGGCAGTGTACGGGGCGGCGGCTGGCTGCGGCACGGGGGCGGCGGCCGGGCGGCACCCGGCCGCCAGCAACAGCAGGGCCCCGCACGCCCGCCGGGCAGGGGGGGCGTGGCGGGTGGGATTTGGCGATATTGCAGGCATGTCCGTCGTGAACGAGGTCCTGGAGCTGCTCGAACTCGAGCCGCTGGAAGTGAACATCTATCGCGGGCAGAACCGCGACCTGGGGACGGGGCGCGTCTTCGGCGGCCAGGTGTTTGCCCAGGCCCTGGTGGCCGCGCGGCGCACCGTGGAGGGGCCCCGCGAGGCGCACTCGGTCCACGGGTACTTCCTCCGGGCCGGCGACCTGGCCGCACCCATCGTGTTCTTCGTGGACCGTCCGCGTGATGGGGGAAGTTTCACCTCGCGGCGCGTCACCGCCATCCAGCACGGCGAGGCGATCTTCCACCTCTCGGCGTCGTTCCAGGTGGCCGAGGAGGGGCTCGCGCACCAGCGGCGGATGCCGGAGGTGCCGGCTCCGGAGACCTTGGTGCCCGAGCTGGAGCTGCTGCGGGCGCGGGCCGACTCGCTGCCGCCGGAGCTGCGCGCGGTGCTCACGCAGGACCGGGCCATCGACTTCCGCATGGTCCCCTGGTCCACCGACGGGGACGGCATCCCGCGGCGCGCGGCGTGGTTCCGGGTGATCGAGCCCATCGCGGACGACCCCATCCTGCACCAGGCGGTGCTGGCGTACGCGTCGGACTACGGCTTCCTCCCCACGGCGCTGCTGCCGCACGGCGTGCCCATCCGCGACCCGCGGCTGATGCTGGCGTCGCTGGACCACACGCTGTGGATGCACCGGCCGTTCCGCACCGACGATTGGCTGCTGTACGTGATGGACAGCCCGTCGGCGGCGGGGGCGCGCGGCTTCGTGCGGGGGGAGGTGTACACCCGCGCCGGGACGCTGGTGGCGTCCACGGCGCAGGAAGGGCTCATCCGCCTGCGGAGCCGCTGAGGGCGCGCGCCCCGCGCGCGGCAGGGGGGGGGGCTGCGCTGCGCACGGCGGCGCTCCCCAAGGCCTGCTCGATGGCCGCCCGCGCCGCCGGCACCGCACCGTGCACGTTGCCGGCCAGCTTCCACACCACCTGGCCGGTGCGGTCGATCAGGTACGTCTCGGGGACCCCGACCACGCCGAACAGCCCCTGGACGGTCCCCCCCGGATCGTGCGCCACCGCCATCGCCAGCTGCTGCGAGGCGGCGTAGCGACGCACCTTGTCGGGGCTCCCCTGGTCCACGCTCACCGCCACCACGGTCAACCCGCGGTCGCGGTAGCGGCGATACAGCGTGTCCAGGTCGGCCATCTCCTCGCGGCAGCTGGTGCACCAGGTGGCCCACACGTTCACCAGCCGCACCGGCCCGGCGCCCCCGAGCGGCACCGTCCCTCCCGCCCCTGTGCCGGCCACCACCGCCGCGGTGTAGGCGGGGGCGGCGTCCCCGGGCTGCAGCGGGCGGAACGCGGCGCTGGCGGGCGCGGCTGCGGCGCCCGTCACGCGCACCGTGCCGCGCCGGAGCCGCACCTGCATGGCCCCCACGCTGGGAAGCCCCATCACGGCGTTGGGATTGCGCATGTCGGGGCGGGCCTGCTCGGCCGCCGCGGCCACTTCGCGCGGCTGCTCCGACCATGCCACGGTGACCTGCGCCCCCGCCTCCTGTGCCATCACCCCCAGCACCGGGAACCCTGCCGCCTGCGCCGAATCACTCACGGGCACCGCCGGGCCGAAGCGGCGGCCCCCGTCGGGCGAGGCCCGCACCACCACCTGCGGCACGCGCCGCGTGCCGTCATCCCAGGCGGCCACCACCAGCGGCGGCGCGTCGGCGCGCGGCAGCACCGCCAGCTGCACGTGCGCGGGGCGCGACGCCTCGGCCACCCCCAACGGGATCGACGGGCCAAAGTTCCCCCCCAGGTCGGTGCTGCGCGCGTAGTGGACGCCGGCCGCCCCCGCCTTGCCGGTCCACCACGCCACATGCAGCACCTGGTCACCGTCCACCGCTAGCGACGGCCCCGCGTGCGGGCACCCGTCAAACACCCAGTTGTCGGCCTGCACGCGCACCGGCTCCTCCCACGTGGCGCCCCGGTCCCTGGAGCGCGCCACTACGATGTCGCGCACGGTCGGTCCCGCGCCCTCCCCGTGGCCGGCGTGCGCGCCGCCGGCACGGGGGGCACCGGCCCCGGCGACACCGGCCGCCGGGGGGGGGACATCGCGCGGACGGATCACGCCGCCCGCGGTGTCCACCGGCAGCACGGCGCGCCACGCCAGATAGACCGTCCCCGCCGTGTCGGCGGCGATGGCCGTGCGGCAGCAGGGACACGCCTCGCGGTACCGGCTGGCGGGGGCCACCACGCGCACGTTGGGGGCCCAGCTGCGCCCGCCGTCGGTGGAATGCGTGAGGTACGTGGCCGACTTGCCGTTGCGCCCGTCCAACCACGCCACGTACAGCGTCCCGTCCGGCGCCGCGTGCAGCGCGTGGAAGTTGTGCGAGCCGAAATCCTCCGGCACGTCGGCCACCGCGCTGCGGTCGTCGGTGACGGTCACCGGCGCGCTCCAGCTGTAGCCGCCGTCGTCCGACCACACGTAGCGGAGCGCGCTCATGGGGAAGCGGCGCCCCGGCACCACGCGTCCCACCACATACAGCGCCCCCAGCGTCACGCCGCCGTCGGCGCGGCGCGTCCACGCCAGCTTGGGGGGCGCCTCGCCGTGCGGCTCAATGGGGCCCAGCGGGTCCACGATCTCGGCCGGGTCCCCCGGGGGCTGGCCAGGGTCCGCCACGCTCACGTACAGGCGCCCCAGCGTCCCCCCATCCGGCGCCGAGACCCAGGCCGTGGCCTGCCGGCCATCGGGGGCGATGGCCAGGATCGGCGCAGCTCCCACCTCGGTCACGGCGGAGAGGGCCACGGTCTCCTCAAAGCGGACGTCCATCCCCGCGTCTGCCACGGGGGCCTCCTCGCCGGGGGAGGTGCAGGCGGCCAGCAGGGATAGCAGCAGCGCGCCCGCGCGGTGCGTGGCAGGGAACGGGCGGCGTGGGGACGGTATGGGGCGTGACAGCATGGGTCAGCGTCCTCCGGTGCCCAGGGTGAGACCGAGATTCACGGTACGCCCCGCCCCGGGGAAGAAGAAGCGCCCGTTGCCGGCGTTGGTGGCGATGGCCGCCACGTAGCGCCGGTCCAGCAGGTTGTCGACGTTCAGGAACAGCTCCGCGCTGGAGGCCCCTGTGCGCGCCCCGCGCACCTCGGGGAGCCGCCAGGTGACCGTGGCGTGGGCCAGCGCGTAGGCGGGCACGGCGGAGAAGGGCACCGGCACCACCAGCGGCGGCAGCCCGGTGCGCGTGACGAGGGTGTGCACCGTCCCCGTCACCGTGTTGGCGTTGTCCACGAAGGTGCGCCCCTGCCACTCGCCCCACAGCGACACGCCCACCCTGGCGGCCGGGCGGAGCCGCAACTCGGTGGCGGCGCGGTGCTGCGGCACCCCGGGGACCAGCTTCCCGGCGTAGTCGCGCGCCACTGAGGCGCCCTGGGCGTTCACCTCGGTACCGGTGAAGCGGGTCATCACGTAGCGCGCGTACGTGTACGACGTGACCACGTCCATCCACGGGGTGGCCAGCGTGGTGGCGCTCAGCTCCACCCCGGCGCGGCGCGTCCGCCCCACGTTCTCGTAGATCGTGCGGGGAAACGCCACCCCGGGGATCACCACGGTGCGCGAGAGGAACTCCCCCTGCACGGTGGTGCGGTACACGGCGGCATCCAGCAGCACGCGGCCGGCCAGCAGGGCGCGGGTGCCCACCTCGTAGTTCACCAGCGAGCTCGGGCGGAGCTCGGTGTTGAGACCGCGCAGCGTGTCGGGGCTGGCGGTCAGCTCGCTGTTGGTGGGGACCTCGAAGCCGCGGGCCACGCTGGCGTAGGCGCTCACGCCGGGCCGCAGCTCCACCCGCACGGCCCCCCGCGGGGAGAGCTGCGCAAACGTCTGCCGCACCGACTGCGCCGGACGGATCCGGTCGTCGATGTCATACGTGACGCGGTCGTAGCGGGCGCCCGCGGTGACCGTCACCCGCCCGCGCGTGGCGTCCAGCGTGGAGTAGGTCCCCAGCCCGGGGAGCACCACGTACTGGTTGGTGCAGGGGACGGACACCACGTTGCGCACGCGGTCGTTCACGCAGGGGGTGGTGCGCACCGCCTGCCCGGCGGCATTGGTCCACTGGCGCGAGTCGCCGTACCAGCGGTCGGCGTCCAGCCCGCTGTTCAGCCGCAGCACCAGCGGCGCCCCTGCCACCTGGGGGGCGCCGGCGATGGCGTGCCGCACCCCGCCCTGCACGCGGTGCGTGCTCTGGTCCACCACCCGGAAGATGGGGTGCATGATGGTGCGCGCGGTGCCGAAGGCGAACGCCTCCAGGGTGCCGGCGCTCCCCAGCCCCTGGCTGCCGCGCACGCCAAAACGCCAGCGCGCCTCCTGCCGCCCGTAGGCGCCGGTCACGTTGAGCGGGTCGGCGGCCCACGGGGTGCGCCCCCACTCGCCGTCGGTGAGCGAGCCGGGGATCTGCATGTCCAGGTTGGACCATGAGGCATCGAGGCCGATGCGCGTGGCGTGCAAGGCCGGCGCCGGCGCGCCGTCGGCCCGCCGCACCCAGTTGAGGCGCACGTTGGCGCGCTGCATGCGGTTGGCCCCCTGCACGCGCATCCCCTGGAGGTCGGTGCTGCTGGCCTGCAGGTAACCGTCGAAGGCGCCGCGCGCGCCCCCGGCCGACACATCCACCTTGCGGAGGTTGACCGAGTCGAGACCGAAGCCGCCGCCGGTCATCCGCACGGAGAGCCCCTGCAGCTCGCGCCCGCTGCGGGTGATGACGTTGACCACCCCCCCGGACGCCGCCCCGCCGTACATCGCACTCCCCGGGCCGCGCACCACCTCGATGGAGCGGGCCGCCCCCAGGTCCAGCTGGTCGAGGCGGGTCTGCCCGTCGGGCTCGGTGATGGGGACACCGTCCAGCAACAGCCCCACGCCGCGCACGCCAAAGCCGCCGCGCGCGCCCGACCCGCGGATGGAGAGCCGCACGTCGTCGCCGCCAAAGAGGTTGCCGGCGATCACCCCGGGGACCGTGCGCAGCGCCTCAGTGAGCGAGACGGTGCTGGTGCGCGAGAGGGTGGTGGAGTCCACCACGGTCACCGACACGGGGAGCTGCCGCAGCTCGCGCGCATCGCGCGTGGCGGTGGTCACCACCGGGTTGAGGGCCCGGGCCCGGGCGCTGTCGCGCCCGGCCGCCGAGGTGTCGCGGCGGGGAGGCTGCGCGGTGGGCCGGGGGGCGGGCTGGGCCCGCAGGGACCGGGGAGCAACGGGGAGCAGGGCGCTCCCTACGAGGGCGGCGGCCGCGAGGGTCGCGCCACGGAGCCCCGCGCGGAGCGCGCGCGGGACGGACGGCATGAACATGAGTGGCAGGCAGCGGAGGCGCACGCGCGTGGGCCTCCTTGGTGAGGCACACGCGCGTGGGCGCGGTGGTCGTCACAGGGGAGCGCGACGCACCGCTGGGCCGGCCGGGCCGGCGGGGCGCGTCGCTAGGCGACGCCCGCGGGAGGGGCCGTACCGAAGGGGAGGATGTAATCGGCCCACGCGGCGCGCACCGCATGGGCGGGGCGCCCCGGGGGGAGCGTGGCCGTCTCCACCACGTGGGTGAAGGTGATGTCGGCCACCGTGCCCAGCACGGGCGGGATGGGCGCACAGCAGTGGCCCAGGCAGCTGCAATCGCGCGTGCCGTGCCCGTCGTGCTTCGCCGGCGCGTCCGTGGGGGAGCGCGGCGCGACGTGGCCAGCGTGATCAGTGGACGACACGTGGTGTCCGTGGTCGACGGAGGCCCCGTGGTCGCCCGGTGCCGCGGGGCTCTGGCCCGTTGCCACCACCGGCGCCTCGGTGGCATCGGGCTGGCAGGCGTGGATGAGCCCGGCGTCGCTGAGCAGCAGCGACAACCAGACTCCCACCACCACCCGGACCCAGCGGGGCCCACGCCATGCGCGCATCCGGAGAAACCTATGCGCGCGGGCCATGCGCGCCAGCTTGCCCCCGGCGCGCAGGGCCGCCCGTCACCCGCGTGGGACGAACCGCGGCAGCTCGGGGTCCGTGATGGCCCGCCCCAGGATCACGGGATCGATGTTCCCGCCAGTGACCACCGCCATCGTCACCTCGCCGCGCGTCCCCACGCGCCCGGCCAGCAGTGCGGCCAGCGCCACCGCGCCGCCCGGCTCCACCACCAGCTTGAGCTCGCGCACGGCAAAGGCCACCGCCGCCAGCGCCTCGTCGTCGGAGACGGTGAGCCCCGCGCCCACGCGCGGCTGGGTGATGGCAAAGGTCATCTCCCCCGGCATCTCGGTGACGATGGCGTCGCACACCGACCGGTTGCCGGGGGGGTTCCCCACCCGCACCCCGCCGGCCAGCGAGCGGGCGTAGTCGTCAAACCCCACCGGCTCCACCGGATGCACCACCGTGGTGGGGGACACCCCCTCGGCCGCCAGCGCGCACCCTGCCGTGAGCCCACCGCCGCCGCAGCACACCAGCAGCCGGTTGGGGGTGAGCCCCAGCGCCTGCGCCTGCCGCAGCGCCTCCAGCGCCAGCGTCCCCTGGCCGGCAATCACGTGGGCGTCCTCGAACGGCGGGACCACCACCATCCCCCGCTCGCGCGCAATGGCCCCGCCAATGGCCACGCGGTCTTCGGTGTACCGGTCGTACAGCACCACCTCGCCGCCGAAGGCGCGCGTGCGCTCGATCTTGAGCGGGGGCGCGTCCTTGGGCATCACGATCACCGACGGCATCCCCAGCTTGGTGGCCGCGTAGGCCACGGCCTGCGCGTGGTTCCCCGACGAATACGCCACCACGCCGCGCGTGCGCTCCTCGGCGGACAGCTGCAGCAGGCGGTTCAGCGCCCCGCGCAGCTTGAACGACCCGGTGTGCTGCAGCACCTCGGCCTTTAGCAGCACCGTCCCGCCGGCCACGGCATCCAGCGCGGGGGAGCGGAGGAGCGGGGTGATCGCGGCGTGCGGGGCAATGCGCGCGGCAGCCGCCTCGACATCGGAAAAGGTGGGGAGGGACGGATGGTGCATGGCCGGGGGTGGGACGGGGAACGAGGGATCGTGGAGGGCGTGTCCGGCAGGCGGACCGAATTGTGGTAGTATCCCGCCATGCCCGCCCCCGCACCAGCGCCTCGGCGCCACCGCCTCCATTGCGCCGTCGCCGGTGCGCTGGCCGTGGCCGCCCTCTGCCCCCTCGTGGCGGGAGCCCAGCCCGACTTCCGGGCGCGGCGCACCCGGGAGGCCATAATCCTGGATGGGCGCCTGACGGAGGCCCTGTGGGCGCAGGCCGATTCCATCACCGACTTCCGCCAGCGCGACCCGCGGGAGGGGGCCCCCGCCACCGAACGCACCGTGGTGCGGTTGCTGGCCACTCCCGCCGGGCTGGCCGTGGGGTGGTGGTGCTACGACCGCGATCCGGCGCGCATCGTCCGCTCGCAGCTGCGCCGCGACGCCGAGCTGCGCTCGGACGACTACGTGTCGATGTCCATCGACGGGCTGCACGACCGGCGCAGCGGCTTCTACTTCCGCTCCAACGCCAACGGCGCGCTCTGGGACGGCGAGCACGTCTCGTTCGAGCAGGGGAACGAGGAGTGGGACGGGGTGTGGGATGCGCGCGGGCGCGTCACCGACCAGGGGTATGAGGTCGAGATGCTCATCCCCTGGGCCACGCTGCGCTACCCCAAGGTGGACAGCCTCTTCGGGATGAACTTCCGGCGCTTCATGCCGCGGAAGAACGAGGAGGTGCTCTGGCGCGGGTGGCGGCGCACCGAGGGGTTCCGCTTCCTCGAGCGCGAGGGGATGGTGGCGGGGTTCGACGGGCTGCCCGCACGGCCCCGCGTGGAGCTGCGTCCGTACTCCCTGGGGGAGGTGCGCCTCCCCGAGCGGGTGTTCCCGGCGCTGGGGGGCGACTCGGTGGTCACCGCGGGGCGCGCCATGGCGCAGGTGGGGGCCGACCTCAAGGTCCCCGTCACCAACACCCTCACCGCCGACCTCACCTTCAACCCCGACTTCGCGCAGGCCGAGGCCGACCGGCAGATCGTGAACCTCACCCGGTTCCCGCTGTTCTTCCCGGAGCAGCGCCCCTTCTTCACCGAGGGGCAGGCGATCTTCGACTTCGGGCGGCCACGCCAGACGCAGCTGTTCTACTCGCGGCGCATCGGGCTGGGGCGCTCGGGGGTCCCCGACCCCATCCCCTTCGGACTGCGCATGCAGGGGCGCGCCTTCAACCACCAGGTGGGCGTGCTGGCCGTGCGCACCGGCGGCGCCGCCCCCTCGTCCAGCGGGGCGCTGCGCGTGAAGCACGACGTGCTGGGGCGCGGCTTCGTGGGGGCGATGGCCACCTACGCCGACGCCCCCGGGCGCCCGCAGAGCGTGGCGGGGGGCGTGGACTTCACCCTGCCGTACATCGTGCAGGGGGGGCAGAACCTGCTGGTCATCGGCAATGCGGCGTGGAGTCGCGATTCCGCCGGCGCCCCGGTGGGCGGCCATTACCGGCTGATGGTGGACTACCCCAACGACAACGCCGACATCGTGGTGCGCATGGACCGCGTGGAGGCGGGCTTCAACCCCGCCCTGGGATTCGTGCAGCAGCGGGGGATCCACCGGCTGGGGGGCAACATTGCCCTCACGCCGCGCCCGCGGCAGCCGTCCATCATCCGGCGCTACGAGTTCAACCTGCTGCAGTACGACGTGGTGTGGGGGCTGGACTGGCGGCTGGCCAACGCGGCGCTGTCCATGAAGCCGCTGGGGGTGCAGTTCCAGCGGGGGGACCGTGTGGAGCTGCAGCTGCAGCGGCAGTTCGACGCGCCCACCAGCGCCTTCGCCCTGTTTCCGGGGGCCAGCATCGCGCCGGGGGGCTATTGGTGGAACCGCGCCGAGCTCCAGTACACCGGCGCCGAGGCGCGCCCGGTGCGCTGGACCGTGAACGTCTCCGCGGGCGGCTTCTATCGCGGCCGCTCGGTGGAGGCCAGCACCGGCCTGCGCGTACGCCGCTCGCCGCACCTGCTGGCCACGCTCGACCTGGTCCGCACCGCGGTCACGCTCCCGGAGGCGGCGTTCACGGCGCAGACCGTGCGCCTGCGCACCGACTGGGCCTTCTCGCCGCGCCTCAACACCACGCTCTTCGCGCAGTGGGACAACCAGTCGGACCGCGCGTCGGTGAACGCGCGGCTCCGCTGGACGGTGCGTCCCGGCAGCGACCTGTTCGTGGTGTGGAACAGCGCGTGGCCCACCGGGCTGGAGCGCCCCGTGCCCTGGCTGCAGCCAGCGCGTGGCGGGCTGGTGGCCAAGTACGTGTACTTCTTCCGCGGGTAACGGGGCGCGGGCGTCCGGGGGCGCCCCCACGCCTTGTCCGGCGCGGCCCGGATGTGCGCCAGCCGGTGCGGGGGGCACCATGCGGGCGCGGGGCGCGCCGCCATTTCGGGCGACGGGCCCCGCGCACCCCTGCCGCGCGGCATCCGCGCCGGAGATCCTGCATGGCCAACCTGATGCGCCGCACCCCGTCCTCCTCGCTGGCCGAGGACGGCTTTGCCACCCTGATGCGGCGGATGTTCAACGAGCCGCTGTATTCCGCGGGCACCCTCCTCCCCGCCTCCGGCTGGGCGCCGGCGGTGGAAGTGTCGGAGACCGCCGATGCGCTCTGCCTGACCGCCGAGCTCCCCGGGCTGGACGAGAAGCAGGTCACCGTGAACATCGAGAACAACGTGCTCACCCTCTCCGGCGAGAAGGCGGAGCAGAAGGAGGAGGAGGCCGGGCGCAACTACTACCAGTGCGAGCGCTACTTCGGCGCCTTCCAGCGGTCCTTCGCGCTGCCGCGCACGGTGGACGTGGACAAGGTGTCGGCCACCTTCGACAGAGGGGTCCTCAAGGTCACCCTCCCCAAGCTGCCGCAGGCCAAGGGGCGGATGATCCGCGTGGAATCGCGCTGACGGGGGTCAGGCGGTGCGGGTGGCCACCAACCGCCCGCCCGCGGGGAGCGCCGTCGCGTCCAGCCGCGGCGGCGCCTCCAGCGGGTGCAGCAGGAAGCAGGTGGCTCCACTGCCGCTGAGCAGCGCCAGCGCCGGGTGCCCTGCGGCCCGCAGGCGGGCCGCCTCGTCACGCAGCAGCGGCAGCACGCCCGCCACGCCGGGGTGCAGGGCGGGGACGACCGTCTCGAAGTCATTGGCACCCAGGGCGCACAGCGACGCCCACTGCTCCAGCGCCCCCATCGGGTAGGCGGCCGACGAGACAGCGGCCCCGGCGTCCGACCGGGCCTGTGCCACGGCGCGGTAGGCCGCGGCCGTTTCCACGCCATGGGCAAACGCGACCAGCGTGACCCCCATGGGATCCAGCGCCGGCAGCGGCAGTAACCGGTCGCCGCGCCCCCACGCCCACGCGCGGCTGACATCGAGGGTCAGGAACGGCACGTCGGCGCCCAGGGCGCCGGCCAGCGCCACCAGGCGCGCGTGCCCCAGCGGGCGAGGGGACAACGCCTCCAGCGCCCGCAGCACCGCCCCCGCATCGGCGCTCCCCCCCCCCAGTCCGCCGCCCACGGGGATCACCTTGTCGATGGTGAGCGACCACCCGGTGTCCCACCCGGCCGCCTCCACATAGGCCGCCGCCGCCCGCCACGCCAGGTTGTCCTCGGCGGCGCCCAGCCCCCCGGGCGGCAGGGCGGCCCCGGCACAGGTCAGCGATCGGGTGGGCACGTCCACGGTCACCGTGACCGCGTCATGCAGCACCAGCCGCTGGAACAGCGTCTCCAGCCCGTGGTACCCTGACGCCTCGCGCGCCAGGATGCGCAAGACAAGGTTCACCTTGGCGTGGGCCGCCACCGTGAGGGTGCGCGGCGAAGGGGCGTGAGCCATGCGGGGGAACGGGTCGAGGAAGGCAGGAGGCGGGCGACGCGGCGTTCAGCGCGCGTCGGACACCGGTGTCGCGGGCGCGGCGCGCAACTCCTGCGGCGTGAGCCCCACCGCCGCCAGCGCCAACGCGCCCAGCACCGTGATGGGGATGAAGCTCAGCAGGTGGTAGGCCAGCGCCCAGCTGATGGCCAGCTCCTTGGGCACGCCATACACCCCCAGCCCCACGGTGGCCGCCCCCTCGAAGACGCCGAAGAACCCCGGCGAACTGGGGAGCGCCACCCCGAAGGAGATCACCCCCATCAGGAAGAGCGACGCCGAGAGCGGCAGGTCGATGCCCACGGCGACAAACCCCAGGTGCATGGACGCCGCATGCACCAGCCAGTGCACGAGCGTCCACCCGAACACGGCCAGGAAGCGCCGCGGATCGGCCAGCACCGCCAGGCTCGCGGTGGCCTCGGTGGCCAGCAGCACCACGCGCCCCTCCAACCTGGGGGCGATGAGCCGCACGCCCCCGCGCACCAGCGACACCAGGCGGTGCGGCCACCGCGCCGCCAGGAAGGCTGCGGCGACGGCGCCGCCGATCACCGCGAGGCCCCCCAGCGCGAGCTGCCCCATCCCCTGGCCACCGATGGTGACCCCGTCGGGAAAGCGCGGATCCAGCAGGGCCGCACACAGCAGGGCCAGCAGCACCAGGGCGTCGAAGAGGCGATCCACCGCCAGGGAGCCCAGTGCCGTGGCGGCCCCCACCGTGGGCACCTGCCGCACCAACGCCAGCGCCCGGGCGAACTCGCCGGCGCGCAGCGGGAACACGTTGTTGACCATCATGCCGATGGCGGTGCCGCGCCACAGCACCCGGAACGGGAGCACGCCGGCCACCGGAGCCAGGATGGTGCGCCACCGGCGCGCCCGCAGCGGGAAGATGGCCGTTGCCACTGCGGTGCAGGCGAGCAGCAGGGGCGCGTTGGCCTGCCGCAGCACGGCCCACACCTCCGCCAGCGCCACGCCGCGCAGCGTCCACCACAGCACGCCGGCGCTCACGAGAAACCCCAGCGCCGCCTTGGGGTCTGGCGTGCGCCGTCGCCGCCCCGGCGGGGCCGCCGCGCCGGTCAGGGGGTCCCCGCCAGATCCAGCAGCTCCGACAGCTCCTCGAACAGGGCATGGGCCGCCGGCTCGGCGAGCGTGCCGCGCTGCCAGTGCCCTTGCAAGGCGTCGCGGACCGTGCGGGCCCGCGCCAGCGCCGCGTGGCCGCGGTACAGCAGCGTCTCGATGGGGACGATGTCCGCCGCCGCCGGCGCCTCGGGGTGGCTGCCGAAGCGCGCGCCCGCCTCGCGCACCCCCTGCGCCAACTGGGGCTCGGTCAGGGTGCGGTCCTGCAGGAGCGCCGCCAGCGCCAGGACCGCCTCGCGTTCCTCGGGGGAGGTCAACGGGGCCCGGGCCATCCGCGTGGCCAGTTGGGCAATGCTGGCGGCCCCATAACTCTCCGCCACGTCGGCCAGCTCATGCAGCGCACGCCGCGTTTCCTCCGCGTCCTGCAGCACGCGCGCCGCCTCCACGCCGGCCCGGGCCCCCACGGCCGCCATCGCCTCCCGGAAGCGCCGAGCCACCGTCGTGGCGGGCGCGGGCGCCCGGTGCAGGATCCCCGGGGCGCCGTTGTCGGGGTAGAAGCGGGCGATGGGCACCACCCGCCCCGCTTCCGCGGTGGTAGGCTGCGGCCCCGCCAGTGCCTGCACCGTGGCCTGCGACAGCCGCACGACCACGGCGTTCGCCTCGCGCTGGGCCTCGGGGCCCCACTGCTCTGCCTGGGCCACCAGGGCCCGCACGCCGCGCACCGCCTCGAGGAACCGCAGGCGCAGCGCGCCGTCCCAGTGCACCGCCCCTTCGTGCAGTCCCCCGGCCAGCCGCTCCAGCGCGGCCGTGGCATCCACCATCCCCTCCAGCGGCGTGATCCGCGCGCTGCCGTGCAGCGCGCGCGCCTGCGCCAGCACCGTGGTGCTGTCCGGGGGGACATCGGTCGCCGTCGTGGCCAGGTGCTCCAGCCGGGCCAGGTATTCCACGGCCTCCTTGCGGAAGAAGGCGAGGAGCAGGGTCGGGGAGCTCATGGCTGCCGGTGGAAGGGGGAGGTCACGAGCGGACGGGGTGGGACGACCGGGCACGGTCCATGGCGGCACGCACCTCGCGCACGGCCGCTTCCAACCCGATGAAAATGGCACGGCCCACGATGGCGTGCCCGATGTTGAGCTCCTGGATGGCCGGAATGGCCGCCACGGGGGCCACATTGTCCACCGACAGCCCATGTCCGGCGTGGACGGCCACCCCCAGGGCGTCGCCGGTCGCCGCCGCCTCGGCCAGCGCCGCCAGCGTGGCAGGGTCCGCCGGATGGTGCGCGTAGGGACCCGTGTGCAGTTCCACCGCGGGCGCCCCCAGCGCGGCGGCCCGCTCCACGGCCCGCGGGTCGGCGTCGATGAACAGGCTCCCCGTGATCCCGGCCGCCGCCAGCTGCGCCAGGGCGTCGCGCAGGGGAGCGGCCGCGCGCACCAGGTCCAGCCCCCCCTCGGTGGTGACCTCCTCGCGCCGCTCGGGGACCAGCGTCACCGCCGCCGGACGGATGCGCTCGGCGATCGCCAGCATCTCCGGGGTGGCGGCACACTCGAAGTTCAGCACGGTGCC
>JBILKP010000004.1:0-40214 GCA_044376625.1 Gemmatimonas sp.
GCACCGTCCCCTTGGTGGTGTCCACCGGGGGCGCCACCGGGGCCACGGTCTCGTCCACCGCGCCGCGGCCACAGGCGGCGAGAACCGCGGCGCAAAGGAGGACCGCGGTGACGCCGCATCGCAGGGAACGCTGCCGGTTCATCGAACGACAGGGGCGGGCCATCAAGGCATTCCTCAAAGGGCTCAAGTACGGCGCTACTTGTCCAGCGACCGGCGCAGGGGCTGGGCGAGCTCGAAATCCCGGGCGGCTGCACCGGTGCGCTGCAGGATCTCCCGCCCCTCCGCGGTGCGCCCCAGCGACCGACGCCGAACGGCCAGCGGCTGCCGCGGACTGAACAGCTTGGCGCGCGAGCGCTCAAACTGGGGAAGCGCCCACGGCTCGCAGGAACGGAGCCCGGCCCGGTACGCTCCCAATGCCATGGACTCCACATCGGGCAGGTCCGTTCCGATGACATCGAGTATGGCGTCGCGCGGGATACGAAACACGCTAGTCAGCTTGCTCTCATTGGTGACGATACTGCGGCGAAGCTGCGTGGTGTCACGCGCCACGGGGAGCGCCAGCCCGTACATGGACCCTTCGACGATGTTTTCGCCGCGGCCTAGGGCGCCCGTGGTGCCCTTGAGGCGCACCATGTTGGCGGCCGCGGGATTGTCGATGTCGGCCTCGGTGCCGATCGTCTCGAACGGCGCCCGGGACAGGTTGGGCAGCCCCACCCCCGCATGATCCATCGCGTCCACGGCGAGCACGCGCGCCTCACCGGGCGGCACGGGGTACTGCCGCCCGGTACCGGGAAAGGCGTAGATGGAAGAGGCCCATATCCCATCGGGGTCCAGGCGCTCGGCCGCGTTCACGGTTTCGCAGGGATCGGTGGGCCATTGCGCCCCCACCGGCACATGCGTCCTGCGAAACAACAGGATGCCATCCAGGAAGATGGTGCTGTCGCTCGCGTTGTAGACCTCCCAATAGTGGGCCCAGGGATACGACGCCGAGCTCACCGTCGGAGTCCGTGAATACAACTCCGACAGCACCAAGGAGCCGCGACGGGAAGCGACCAGATCGAGCCCGGTGGCCAGCGTCGGGGGGGCGACGGCAAGCTGCGCCCCGCCCGCCAGCAGGGCCACATCCCGATCAGCCGCCGGCAGGCGCTGGCGCTCGGCGGTGGTCAGCGCCCGGTCCACGCTCAGCACGTAGAGCCCTTCCGGCAGCTGGGTGAACACCGCCGCTCCGGCTGCATCGGTCAGCGCCGTGCGCACCGGATCGGGCGAGCCGCTCCGCTCCGCGCGCACCGTCAACCCGGCCAGCGACACGCCCGTGGCCGCGACCAGCGCTGAATCATCCGTACTCACCCCCACCCGCACCGTGAGCGTGGCACGCTGCACCGTCCCCTTGGTGGTGTCCACCGGGGGCGCCACCGGGGCCACGGTCTCGTCCACCGCGCCGCGGCCACAGGCGGCGAGAACCGCGGCGCAAAGGAGGACCGCGGTGACGCCGCATCGCAGGGAGCGCTGCCGGTTCATCTCACGACGCGGTGGCTGGGAGCGCACAGAAGCACGGAATAAGATTGAGCGGCAGGTCAGCCGGCATGGAGCGTTGAAGGCACGCGCGGATCAGGTGCGGGGTTATGGCGATGACGACTCGCGGTACTCACCTCGTACTTCAGTTGAGGCAGAGGCACCCCTGAAAATTGTCTTCTTCCCGCTCGTCGTAACAAAAGCCACCCTGACCGCCACAACATTCGGTGCAGTTCTCCTGACCGCCTTGCGACGGCGCGCACCAGTTGTAAGTCCCGCAATCCGCCTTGCGCACCGCCCCTCGCACCGCAAGTGCCTCGCTGGTCGCAGCTGCGGTGAGCAGCATGGTGACCAGCCCACCAAGAACAAGCAGTGTCTTTCTCATCGCAAGCTCCAATAGTGAGGAGGAACGGCTACCCTGGACCCGCAGGTGAGTCCAGCGAGGTGGGCGGGACAAGCCGCCCGCGGCGCGCGCTTCGCGCCGCAACGAGAATCGAGTCCGCGGCCGCAGTGGTTGCAAACCGCGATCCGTGCGCGTGCCACACGCGCCCCTTGGCGTCCACCACGAGCACGAGCGGCACCCCCTTGATGCCAAAGAGTCGCGTCGTCCGCACATCGTCCAGCACCACCACGGGATCGCGGAGCTGGTGCTTCGCCCGGTACGCGATCGTCGAATCGCGGCCGCTGATGGACAACCAGATCACGTCATGATCGGCTGTGCGCAGCGAATCGGCCAGCCGCTCGAGCGTGGGGCGTACTGCTTCACAGATCGCGCAACTGGTGCTGATGGCAAACAGCACCTGCGAACGTCCGAGAACCGTTTCGCCAATCGTCAGACTGTCGCCGGCAACGCTGACCGTACGCAGCAACGGCACATAGGCGCCAACGGCCGGCATCGCGCGCAGCCGTTTGATCTCGCGACTTACCGGTCGAAGAGCCCTCAGTTCAGCCTCTTTCGCCGCAATGATGACTGTGAGCGCCAGTGTGGACACCACAATCATGGCAACAGCACCACCGCGAAACCACTTATTGGAATGCATTGCGGTTCCCGTGTAGCTGTAGCTGCCATCGCCTGCGCCGACGATGCGAGCGTGTGCATCAATCGTTATGGTCGGCCCGCCACGCTGTCAAGAGCTGACATTGGGAAACACGCCAGCAACGAGTGGTTCGCACGGGGCGAACTCCGGCGCAGAGCGTCGGCCGGCGCCTTCCGTCTCTTGAGCGGGAGGGGGGGGCGATCCACCGCGGATCGCCCCCCCTGGTCGCCTCCCTCAGGCGCCGCTCACTTCACCGTGAACGCCGCCACCGCCTTGTAGGTGTCCCACGCGATCACCAGCTCGCCCCCCTTCCCGGCGGGCTTCACCTGGATCTCCATCTTCTCCACCACCGGGTTGCTGCTGGTCACCGTCATCGGGATCCGCACCAGGTCCTGCTTGGCGTCATACGCCGTCCCCCACTGCTTGGTCTGCTTGTTCACGATCAGCTCCCACTTGCCACTCTCCTCCAGCTTCGTGAACAGCGTGTAGGTCCCGGCCGGCACCGCCTTGCCGCCGAAGTCCAGCGCCTTGCTGGTGGTGAAGTGCGTGGCCTCGTTGGCCCCGGTGCGCCACACCATCCCCCACTTCATGTCGGCCAGGCCGTTGAAGATCACGCGCCCGCGCTTGCTGGGGCGCCCGTAGTTCACGGCAATCTCGCTCCCCGCCACGGTCACCTTGAGCGAGTCGCGCGGCGACGCCGGCGCCTGCCCCCGCGCGCCCTGCCCCATCCCGGCCATGCCGCCCTGCGCCACGGCCACCCCCGACGACAGCGCCACCGCCGCCGCCACCATCGCACCACCCACCATCACACGGGCCTTCATCATGGGAGATATCCTGTCCTGGTTGAGGTCCTCGTCCACTCCGTGCCTCCCCCCGGAAACGGGCAGGGGGCCGGCCTGCGACGGCCGACCCCCCAATCCTAACGCCCCCCTCCCCGGTGGCCGAAGGGGGCCACCCGCGCCCCTCAGGGCGCCGCAGGACCCAGCAGCGCGGTGAGGGTGCGCTGGACCTTGTCCAGCTCCGCCCGCAGGAACGCCCGCCGCTCGATGGCGTCGCGCCCCACCCGCTGGTCCACCCGCGCTGTCATCCCCGCCAGGTAGCTGATGTGCGCCTGCAGCCCCGGCTTCCCGTAGCGGATGGGCTGCGTGTTCAGCACCTCGGCCACCTTGGTGAGGCGTGCCAGCGTGTCGGCCGCCGCCCCGGTGGCGCCCCCCAGCCGCTGCTGCGCCGCCCGCACCCGCGCCACCGCCGCGTTCACCTCCTGCACCATCGACCGCATGGCCACGTTGTGGCGGTACTGCGCCTGCAGGTCGGCCTCCGTGGTGCCATCGGCCGCCAGCCGCGGGTCGATGCGCACCCGCAGCGGCACCTCCGTGGCCGACGCCCCCAGCACCATCCGCACCCGGTAGCGCCCGGGGGGCGCGCCAATCCCCTGCTGGTCCTGCATCCCCCACACGAACCGGTTGAGCCCGGCCGCCGTCCCCACCACGTTGGCTACCGGCCCCGCGGCCAGCGCCGCCGCGCGCCCGCCGCGCCCCTCCATCATCGACTCGTCCGGGTCGTCCCCGCCGCCGCCGCGACGCGCCATCGCCGGTGGCGGGCGCACGCCGCTGCGGTACAGGTTCACCACCGCCCCCTGCGGGTCCAGCACCTCGATGCGCACCGTGTCGGTGGCCGCCGCCGGCAGGTAGTACGACACCGTGGGCGCCACCAGCGTGGAGCCCACGTTCGTGCGGTACCCGTCGCGCGGGCGGAACACCGTCAGCGGCGCCGTCGCCGAGGCCGGCGCCAACTGCTGCAGCGGGGTGATGTCGTCCAGGATCCACGCCGCGCGCCCCTGCGTGGCCACCACCAGGTCGCCGCGGTGCACGCGGATGTCGTTGATGGGGACCACCGGCATGTTGAGGTGGAACGGCTGCCAGTGCGCCCCGTTGTCAAACGAGATGAACATCCCGAACTCGGTGCCGGCGTACAGCAGCCCCGGGCGCACCGGGTCCTCGCGCACCACGCGCGTGGGGTTGTCCTTCGCGATGCCGTTCTCGCCGGTGGTGAGTCGCGTCCACGTGGCGCCGTAGTCGTCGGTGCGGTACAGGTACGGCTGGAAGTCCCCCAGCAGGTAGCGGTACACCGCGAAGTACGCCGACCCCTTCCGGTGCGGCGACGCGTCAATCCACGCCACGCGCCCCCCCTCGGGGAGGTCCTTCGGCGTCACCCGCTTCCACGTCTTCCCGTTGTCGCGCGTCACCGAGAAGGGCCCGTCATTCGCCCCCGTCCAGATCACCCCGGGCTCCAGCGGCGACTCGGCAATCGCATACAGCGTGCTGTAGAACTCCTCCCCCGTCACGTCGCGCGTGATCGGCGCGCCGCTCCCCCCCTGGCAGCACTTCGGGAAGGCCGTCAGGTCGGGGGAGATCCGCTCCCAGGTGGCGCCGTTGTCGCGCGTGCGGTGCAGGTACTGCGACCCGTAGTACAGCACCTTCGGGTCGTGCGGCGACGTGGCCATGGGGGTGGTGCGCTGCATGCGGAAGATGAGGTCGCCCCCGTCGTTGCCGTACAGCGACTGCCCGCCAATCCAGTAGTTCTTGGTGACCCCGGCCGCCACGTTCATCACGGCGTACTGCCCCTTGCAGTTGCCGTGGATGATGTTGGGGTCGGAGGGGTGCGGGATGATGGGGCCGGTCTCGCACCCCGGGCCCGTGCGCACGCTCCCCATGCTGAAGGGGGTGTTCAGCGACGGCACGATGTACGTGCTGTTGTCCTGCTGCGCCATGTACAGGTTGTACGGGAACGCGTTGTCCAGCCACACCCCGTAGAACTCCGCCGTGGGCTGCACGTCCTGCGAGCTCCAGGTACGCCCGCCGTCGAACGACACGTTGGCGCCGCCGTCGTTCGACTGCACCATCACCTTCCCGTCGTTCGGGTTGATCCAGATGTCGTGGTTGTCGCCGTGCGGCGTGCGGAAGGGCACCACCGTCTTCCCGCCGTCGGTGCTCTTGTAGAAGGTCTCCGCGCCCGCGTACACCACGTCGGCGTTGGTGGGGTCGGCCCCCAGCGACGTATAGTAGAAGGGGCGCGTGATCAGCCCCGGCGTGCTGTTCACCAGCTGCCAGGTGGTTCCGGCATCGTCGGAGCGGTACAGCCCGCCCCCCGGCAGCGCCTCCACCAGCGCGTAGATCCGCTGCGGGTTGGCGGCGGTCACCGCCAGGTTCCCCTTGCCGATCAGCCCCGTGGGGAGTCCCTGCCCGGGCTGCGTCCAGGTCGCGCCACCGTCGGTGCTCTTGTAGAAGCCCCCCTCGCGCGAGCCGGAGATGATGCTCCACGGCTTCCGCTCCAGCCGCGACATCCACGCGTACACCACGCTGGGGTTGCCGGGCTGCAGCTCCACGTCCATGGCGCCGGTGCTGTCGCTGACGGCCAGCGTGCGCGTCCAGCTCTTCCCGCCGTCGGTGGTGCGATAGATGCCGCGCTCGGGGTTGGGCTTGAAGGCGTTCCCCATCGCCGACACCCACACGATGTCGGGGTTGGTGGGGTGGATGCGCACCGCGCCAATCTGCCCCGCGTCGTACAGCCCCATGAACTGCCAGGTGGCGCCGCCGTCCAGCGAGCGGTACACCCCGCGCCCGGTGGAGACGTTGCTGCGCACGCCGTCGGAGCCGGTGCCCACCCAGATGATGTCGGGGTTGGTCTCCGCCACGGCAATGGCGCCGATGGAGGCCACCGGCACCTTGCCGTCGGTGATGGGCTGCCAGCTGGTGCCGCCGTCGGTGGTGCGCCACACGCCGCCGCTGGCCACCCCCATGTAGAAGGTCTTCGGCTGCGACGGCACGCCGGTGACCGAGGTCACCCGGCCCCCGCGCGAGTGCCCCACCAGGCGGTACTGCATCCCGCGGAACAGCGCGGGGTCCACCGACGCCATGGGGGGCGGGGCGACAGGACGGGCGGGGGCCACCGTGCCGCGCGGCGGAAGGCGATTGGCCCCTTGCGCGGCCAGCGCGCCGGCCGCCGAGAGGAGGCAGGCGCCGGCAGCCAGCGCCCGGGTGGGGTGAGTCCAGCGAGTCATGGCGGAGGAGACGGGGTGAAGGGACACAGGACGGGAGCGGGTCATCGCGCCCCCGGACGAAGTACGCGGCCAGTGCCGCCACTGCTGCGCTGCGCCCCCTGCAGGGCGATGAAACCGCTGACCACCACGGCGGTGATCCCCACCGGATACTGGAACGGGTTGGCAAAGGTGGCGCTGTCGGCCACGGTGGCGGGGTCAAACACCACGACATCCCCGGCCATCCCGGGGGCCAGCACCCCCCGGTCGGCCAGCCCCACGCGCGCCGCGGGGACGCTGGTCATGCGGGGAATCGCCTCCTCCAGCGTAAGCGCCTTCCGCTCGCGCACGAAGCGCCCCAGCACCCGCGGAAAGGTGCCGGCCCCGCGCGGGTGCGGGCTCCCGCGCCGGGTGGGCCCCTCCACCGCAAAGGCCCCGCCGTCGGAGCACACCATCCCCCATGGGTGCGCCAGCAGCCGGTCGATGTTGGCCTCGCTCATGCCGAACCCCAGCATCCCCACCGACCCCCCGCTGCGCCGCAGGAGCCCCACGGCCGTGTCGTACGGGTCGGCCCCCAGCGAGGCCGCATAGGCCCCCAGGCGCTTCCCCTCGGCGGCGCGGTCTTCCGCGGCGCGCACCGACGCGATCTGCACCTGGTCCCAGCTCCCCAGCAGCTCCACCTTGGCCAGCACCTGGCGGCGCAGCGCCGGCGCCTCTGCCGAGTCGGCCAGCCGCGCCAGGAACGCCTCGGTGCCGCCATCCAGCGCCGCAATGGGGAACAGGTTGGAGAGCCCCGTGCTGTACGCCTCGTAGGGGTACACGTCAAACCACGCCTCCACTCCCGCCTCGCGCGCCGCTGCCAGCCGCGCCAGCGACGCGTCCAGCTTGTCCCAGTTGCGGCGCCCCTGCTGCTTGAGGTGCGAGAGCTGCACCGGGCACCCGGCCCCGCGCCCCACGGCCAGCGCCTCGTCGATGGACTCCAGCAGTCGGTCGTCCTCGTTGCGCAGGTGCGACGCATAGGGCAGCCGCCGCGCCGCCAGCGGACGGGCCAGCGCGATGAGCTCGTCCAGCGTGGCAAAGGCGCCCGGCGCGTACTCCAGCCCCGTGCTGGCCCCGCACGCCCCCTCTGCCAGCGCCCGCTCCACCATGGCCACCATGCGCGCCAGCTCGCTGGCGGTGGCCGGGCGGTTGGCGGCGCCTACCACGGCGCCCCGCACGCTCCCCAGCCCCACCATGGCGGCCACGTTCACCGCGGGGCGATGCCCCTCCACCTGCGTGGCCCACGCCGCAAAGCCGCGATCGGCCGCCCCCGTGAACGACGAGCTGCCGTCGGCCCCCACCACCACCGTGGTGATCCCCTGCCGCACCACCGACTCCAGCCGCGGGTCGTCGGCCAGGTTTCCCTCGGCGTGCGAGTGGATGTCCACGAACCCCGGCGCCACCACCAGGCCGCGCGCATCAAGCTCTTCCTCCCCCTGTCCCACCACGCGCGGGGCGATCTCCGCCACGCGGCCCGCGCTGATGGCCACGTCGGCCACGCGCCCCGGGCCGCCGCGCCCGTCCAGCACCAGCCCGCCGCGAATGACCAGGTCGTGCGCGGGGAAGCGGCGGATCGCCGGCGCCGCCAGCGCGCCGCGCGACACGGCCGCCAGCGAGGCGGCCGCCGCCGACGCGGCCAGGAACGCGCGACGCGAGGCGCCGCCGCTTGGCGTGGCGCTCACCGGCGGGCCCCCGGCCCCAGCACCACCCGCCCCGGCGTGGCGCCCGTGTGCTCGCCGCCGCGCAACACCGCGGTGCCGTTCACGAACACGTCGCGCACCCCCGTGGCCAGCTGGTGCGGCTGCTCGAAGGTGGCGTGGTCCTGCACCGTGGCGGGGTCGAACACCACCACGTCGGCGAAGTACCCCGGCGCCAGCATCCCGCGACGCGCGAGCTTGAGGTTGGTGGCCGGCAGCGCGGTCATGCGCCGCACCGCGTCCGGCAGCGTGAGCACCGAGTCGGTGCGCACGTACTTGGCCAGGATGCGCGCAAAGGTGCCGTACGCGCGCGGGTGCGGGTTGCTCTTGAGGAACACCCCCTCGGGTGCCAGCGATGCGGCGTCGGAGCCCACGCTCACCCAGGGCTTCCGCAGCTGCGCGGCAATGTTGTCCTCGTTGATGATGAAGTAGATGGTCCCCACCCGCGAGCCATCCTGCACCACCAGGTCCATCGCCGTCTCCTCCACCGAGGTGCCCCGCAGCTTGGCCACCTCGGCCAGCGTCTTTCCGGTGAACTTCTTGAGCGAGTCGGCCTTGAATCCGGCCAGCACCACGCGGTCAGGGGAGCCGGAGGCCAGCAGCAGGCTCTCCCACTGGTCGGTGGGGGTGCGCATCTCGCGCGCCACGCGGGCGCGGATGGCGGGGTCCTGCAGCCGCTTGGCCCACGCGGCGTAGCCGCCCTCCTGCACCCAGGGGGGCATGGCGGCGTCCAGCCCCGTGGCGCCGGCGGTGTACGGGTAGATGTCGGCGGTCACGGGCACCCCCGCGGCGCGCGCCGAATCCAGGCGCGCGAGCACGCGCGCCATCTTGGGCCAGTTCCCCTCGCCGGCGGCCTTGAGGTGGTAGATCTCCGCGCGGATCTTCGCCTCCCGCGCGATGGTGAGGAGCTCGTCCACCGCCTCCTCGAAGCGCGCCCCCTCGCTGCGCAGGTGCGAGATGTACATCCCGTCGTACTCCGCGGCCACCTTGGCCAGGGCCACCAGCTCCGGCGTCTTCGCATAGAACGCCGGGGCGTAGATGAGCGACGACCCCACCCCCAGCGCCCCCTCCTCCATCGCCTGCCGCACCTCGGCCTGCATGGCGTCCAGCTCCGAGGGGGTGGGGGCGCGGTCGTCCCACCCCACGTGGTTCATGCGCACCGTGGTGGCCCCCACGAAGGAGGCGATGTTGGTGCTGATCCCCTTCTTCACCAGGGAGTCCTGATAGCCCCGCAGCGTGCGCCAGGTCACCGGGTACTTGATGTCCCCCTGCTCGGCCACCAGCTCGGCGCGCAGGGTGTCGGAGAGCGGCCCCATCGAGGTCCCCTCCCCCATGACCTCCAGGGTGACCCCCTGGCGGATCCCGCTCAGCGAGCGGCCATCCTCGATGAGCGACTCGGTGGCCCAGCTCAGCATGTTGATGAAGCCGGGGGCCACGGCCAGGCCGGTGGCGTCCACTTCGGTGCGCCCGCGGCCGTCCACGGTGCCCACCGCCACGATGGAGTCGCCCACGATGGCCACGTCCCCCGTGCGGGGGGCGTCGCCGCTGCCGTCCAGCAGGGTGCCCCCGCGGATGACCACGTCGTAGGCGGGGGCGGGGGCGCAGGCGGCCACGAGGGCGAGCAGGCCCCACGCGACAGGGGGGAGGGACAGGCGGGAAGGGAGTCGGCGCATGGGGGACGCAGTGGGAGGTGAAACGACTGCTGCCAATTCTGCCGCCCGCCCCCCGATCTGGCCACCGCCCGGGCGCGCGTCGACGTAGTTTCCACTTCAGCCGCGGGAATTTCCGTGGTAGACGGCTGGGGTACCGTACCCCGGTCGACGCCCTGGGCTTCCGTCCCCCCTGCCATGGCCCCTCCCGCCTTGCCTCCGGCCACTGCGCCGGCTTCGCCTCCGCCCCCGCTGCTGGCGCGTTGGCGTGACGATCTCCCTGCCGCCGTCGTGGTGTTCCTGGTGGCGCTCCCGCTGTGCCTGGGGTTGGCGCTGGCCGTGGGCGCCCCGCTCATGTCGGGGGTCATCGCCGGGATCATCGGCGGGCTGCTCGTGGGCGCCCTGTCGGGCTCCGCCCTCATCGTGAGCGGGCCGGCCATCACCATGACCGCCATCCTGGTGGACGGGATCGCGTCCGTGGGAAGCTTCTCGCGCGTGCTGCCGGCCATCGTGCTGGGCGGCGTGGTGCAGCTGCTGCTCGGGAGCCTGCGCGCCGGGGTGTTTGCCGCGTTCATTCCCTCCTCCGTGCTGCGCGGGATGCTGGCGGCCATCGGGCTGACGCTGGTGCTCAAGCAGATCCCCCATGCCCTGGGGTACGACCGCGACTTCGAGGGGGACTTCGCCTTCGTGGCCAGCACGGGGGAGACCACCTTCGAGTCGATCGTGCGCGCCGTGGAGAACCTGCAGCCGGGCGCCCTGGTGGTGGCGGTGCTGGGGATCATCGTGATCGCCGCGTGGCCGCGGACCCCGCTGGCCCGCATTCGGCTGGTACCGGCGCCCCTGGTGGCGGTGCTGCTGGGCGTGCTGCTCAACGAGCTGCTGCGCATCGTGGCACCCGCATACGCCGTGACGGGTGCCGGGCTGGTGCAGCTCCCCACGGCGGTGGACGGCTCGCTGTGGGCGGCCATCCCGCGCCCCGACTGGACCGCGCTGCGCGACGCGGATGCGTGGACGCTGGCGCTGACCATTGGGGTGGTGGCGTCGCTGGAGTCGCTGCTGACCATGGAGGGCACCAGTCGGCTGGACCCGCGCCGCGAGGCGGCGGGGGCCGATCGGGAGCTGCTCGCGCAGGGGGCGGGGAACATCCTGGCCGGGCTGGCGGGGGGGCTTCCCGTGGCCGGCGCCATGGTGCGCAGCGCCGTCAACGTGAACGCCGGGGCGCGCTCGCGGCTCGCCACCATCGCCCATGGGGCGCTGCTGCTGGTGGCGGTGCTGGCGCTGGAGCCGTTCCTCGACCGCATTCCGCTGGCGGCGCTGGCAGCCATCCTGCTGGTCACCGGCTACCGCCTGGCGGAGCCGGCGGTGTGGCGGCATGCGCGCGCGCTGGGCGGCTGGTACTTCTGGACCTTCGTGGTGACCGTGGTGGCCATCCTGTTCAGCGACCTGCTGGTGGGGATGGCCATCGGGCTGGCGGTGGGCGTGGCGGTGATCATGTGGGAGCACCTGCGCCGCCCGGTGTTCACGCGGCTCTCCCCGCCGGGGACGGTGCTCACGCGCTTTGCGCTCCCCGACCAGCTCACCTTCCTGAGCAAGCCGGGAATTGCCAAGGCGCTGGACGCCATCCCTCCCGGCAGCCGGGTGGAGCTGGATGGTCGCCACACCACGCGCTTCGACGTGGATGCCCTGGAGATCATCCACCGCTTCCGGGCCACCGCCCGCGAGCGCCAGATCGACTACCGGCTGGTGGGGATCCCCGACGCCGAGCCCTCCGCCTCCCCCACCCCCTGACCCGCCCGTTGAGGCTGCCATGGAAAACTTCCGCAAGCTGATCGAGAACAACCGGGCGTGGGCCGCGGCCCGCAAGGCCGAAGACCCCGACTTCTTCGCCAGCCGGTCGCAGGGGCAGGCGCCGCAGTTCCTGTACATCGGCTGCGCCGACAGCCGCGTCCCCTCCAACGCCGTCACGGGGACGCAGCCCGGCGACCTGTTCGTGCACCGCAACATCGCCAACCTGGTGCTCCCCAGCGACTTCAACGCCATGTGCGTGCTGCAGTACGCCGTGGAGGTGCTCGACGTGAAGCACGTGCTGGTCACCGGCCACTACGGCTGCGGCGGAGTGAAGGCCGCCATGGGGAACCAGTCCTACGGGCTGGTGGACCACTGGCTGGGCCCCATTCGCAACGTGATCCGCTGGAACAAGGTGGAGCTGGACGCCATCACCGATGAGAAGGAGCGCTTCGACCGGGTGGTGGAGCTCAACGTGCTGGAGCAGCTGTATCATCTCTCGGAGACGCCGGTGATCCAGCAGGCGTGGGCGCGGGGAAAGCGCCCGCTGCTGCACGGGCTGGTGTACGACCTCAAGGAGGGGTTGCTGCGCGAGGTGGCCACGGGGATCGACTGCCAGGATGCCGCCGACCACCTGGCGGACATGCGCAAGTCGGGGGTGCCCGCGGGGCCGCCGCCGGTGGCGGGTCGGTTCCCCTCGCCCATGCTGGCGGGGGACGAACTGGCCGACGTGATCGCGGCGCGCGTGGCGGCGCAGCTGGCGGGGGGCGGCGTGACCGGTGGGGGCAGCATCAAGCGCTGACCCGGCCTCGCGCCGCCGGTGGGCCGCACGGGGAGTCTCCGCCAGCACGCGGGGGCTCCCCGTGCGGCATTTGCGTGTAGCTTTCTTGGATGTCGAAGACTGCCACCCCCTATCGCGCGCTCCCGGTGGAGCGCCGCGTCTCGCTGGTGACCCGCGCCATGCAGCGCCACAAGGCCAGCCGCCTGCTCTACGCCCAGCGCATCGCCGCCAAGGGCGGCGGTTTCCGCGCCGCCACCCTGGCCGGCTGGCCCCCCGAGAAGCTGGCGCGCGAGTTCGTGCGGCTGAACGCGCAGGCGGGGAACGACGAGCTGGAGCTGCTGCAGCTGCTGTACGTGGACCTCGAGCCCCAGTACCAGGTGACGTTCCTGGAGGCGTGCGGCGTGGCGCACGAGAACGGGGTGATCCCGGAGACGCTGGAGCCCCCCTATGCCGCGGCGGAGGTGGTGGCCGCGGGCGTGGCCGCGGTGCTGGCGGCGCACGGCGACGCGGGACGGCACTACCTGGAGACGCTGGTGGTGTACAACCTGGCCGCGTGGCCCGGGCTGGACGCGGCGCTCGACACGGCGCCCTGACCCGGGCGCCCTGACACGGAAGGGGGTGGGGGATGCGCGGGGGACGACCCCTCAGCGCATCCCGAACATCCCGCCGCCGCCAAAGGGCATGCGGGGCATGCCGGGAAAGCCCCCCTTCCCGCCCCCGCCGCCGCCCAGCTTTTTCATCATCTTCTGCATCTCGCGGAACTGCTCCAGCAGCCGGTTCACCTCGCTCACCGGCCGCCCCGCCCCCTTGGCGATGCGCAGCCGGCGCGACCCGTTCAGCAGCTCGGGCTTCTTCCGCTCCCCCGGCGTCATCGACAGCACGATCGCCTCCACGTGCTTGAGGCGCTTGGGGTCCATCTTCACGTCCTTCAGCATCTTCGCGTTCACGCCCGGCATCAGCTTGAGCAGGTTCTCCAGCGGCCCCAGCTTCTGCATCTGCCGCATCGCGGTGAGGAAGTCCTCCAGGTCCATCCCCTCCTTCCGGACCTTCTTCTCCAGCCGCTTCGCCTCGTCGGCATCGAACGTCGCCTGCGCCTTCTCCACCAGCGACACGATGTCGCCCATCTGCAGGATGCGCCCGGCCATCCGCTCGGGGTGGAACTCCTCCAGCGCGTCCGACTTCTCCCCGGTGCCGATGTACTTGATGGGCTTCTTCAGCACGCCGTAGATGGAGAGCGCCGCGCCGCCGCGCGCGTCGCCGTCCATCTTGGTGAGGATCACGCCGGTGATCCCCAGCGCGTCGTCGAACCCCTTGGCGATGCGGACCGCCTCCTGGCCGGTCATCCCGTCGGCCACGAACAGGATCTCGTCGGGGCTGATGGCCTGCTTGAGGCGCACCAGCTCCGCCATCATCGCCTCGTCCACCTGCAGCCGCCCCGCGGTGTCCACGATCACCACCCGGTCGCGGGCCCGCACGCCCTGCTCGATGCCGTCGCGCGCGATCTTCACCACGTCGGTGGTGGTGCGGTCGGCGTACACCGGGATCTCCAGCGCCTTCCCCAGCGTCTCCAGCTGGTCGATGGCCGCGGGACGGTACACGTCGGCGGCCACCAGCCGGGCCTTCTTCCCCTCCAGCGCCAGCTTGCGCGCCAGCTTCCCCGCCGTGGTGGTCTTCCCCGACCCCTGCAGCCCCACCAGCATCACCCGCGAGGGGGGCACCGTCCCCAGCTTGAGCCCCTCGCGCCGCTCCCCCAGGAGCGCCGTGAGCTCGTCGTGCACGATCTTGACCAGCTGCTGGGCCGGCTGCACCGACTTCACCTGCAGCGTCCCCACCGCCTTTTTCTCCACCCGCTCCAGGAACTCGCGGGTGAGGGCGAAGTTGACGTCGGCCTCCAGCAGGACGCGCCGGACTTCGCGCAGCCCCTCCTTGAGGTCGGCTTCGGTCAGGACCCCGCGGCCGCGGAGCTTCGCAAAGACGTTGCCCAGTTTTTCGGAAAGATCGTCAAACATGGGTCAAGCCTAACCCGCCCCGCCCCCCCCGGACAACCGCCCGGGCCCCCGCCCCCCACCCCTCCCCTGGCCGGCGCCCGGGCCCCCGGGCGCCTCCGTGAGTAGATTGCAGGGATGCGCCGTGGGGCGGGACGTGCCGCCCCCCGTGATCCCCCAGCCGGTCCCGTCGTGTCCCGATCCCCCTCGCGCAAGTCGGCACCCCCCATGCCGCGCGGGCAGCGGACGGAGGAAATCCTCCGCGCCGAGCTGCCCCCGGCGCTCCCGCTCATGGCGCTGCGCTCCACCATCGTCTACCCCCTGGGGACGATCGCGGTGCAGATGGGAGCCCCCGAGAACCTCGCCCTGCTGCGGGCGCACGAGGAGTCCGGGCTGGTGGTGGCGCTGGTGGTGGCCTCGGGGGAGGGGGACGACGTCATCGACCCCGAGAAGTTCGTGGGACGCGTGGGAGTGGCCGCGCGCGTCCACGAGCGCATCAACCTCCCCGGCGACACCATCCAGATCACGCTGCAGGGGCTGCGCCGGATCACCATCGAGGGGATCGACCAGCGGACCCCCTATGCCATCGCCCAGGTGCGCGGCGTCCGCGAGGCGCCGGTGGACCCCGGCGAGGTGGACGAGCTGGTCACGCGCACCATCGCCGCCGCCGAGACGCTCGCCGAGCTGGTGGAGCGCATCCCCGACGAGGTGCCGCAGGTCCTCAAGATGAACGTGTCCGATCCGGGGCGCTTCGCGGACCTCGCGGCCACCAACATGAACCTCCGCATCGCCGACCGCGAGGAGGTGCTGCAGCGCCTCGACATCGGCCAGCGCATCCGCTTCATCCTCTCGCGGCTGGAGCGCGAGGTGGCGCGCGCACGCGTCATGGAGGACGTGAAGAAGCAGACGGAGGTGAAGATCGAGCAGCACCAGCGCGAGTTCTACCTGCGCCAGCAGCTCCGGGCCATCCAGGCGGAGCTGGGGGAGACGGACCCGGCGGAGCGCGAGTCCACCGACCTGCAGCAGCGCATCGACGGCGCGGGGCTCCCCGAGAAGGTGGCCGCCGAGGCGCGGCGCGAGGTGGAGCGGCTGCGCATGCTCTCGGCGGCCTCCAGCGAATACCAGGTGGTGCGCACCTACCTGGACTGGCTGCTGGCGCTCCCCTGGGCCTCGCGCAGCGCCGACGACCACGCCATCACGCTGGAGGCGGTGGAGGGGGCGCTCGACGACCGGCACTACGGGCTGGCCGAGGCCAAGGAGCGCATCGTGGAGTACCTCGCGGTGCGCAAGCTGCGCGGCGGCGACCCCACCGGCTCCATCCTCTGCTTCGTGGGGCCGCCGGGCACCGGCAAAACCTCGCTGGGGGAGGCCATCGCCACCGCCATCGGGCGCGCCTTCTACCGCATCGCGGTAGGGGGCGTGCGCGACGAGGCGGAGATCCGCGGCCACCGGCGCACCTACGTGGGCGCCATGCCCGGGCTGCTGCTGCAGGCGCTGCGCCGCGTGGGGGTGCGCGACCCGGTCATCATGATCGACGAGATCGACAAGATGGCCAACGGGGGCGCCGCCGGCGATCCGTCGGCGGCCATGCTGGAGGTGCTCGACCCGGCGCAGAACGCCGGCTTCGTGGACCACTACCTCAACCTCCCCTTCGACCTGTCGGGGGTGCTGTTCATCTGCACCGCCAACAACCTCTTCGACATCCCGGGGCCGCTGCGCGACCGCCTGGAGGTCATCCGCATCGCCGGCTACACCATCGAGGAGAAGGTGGAGATCGCCGAGCGGTACCTGGTGCCGCGGCTGCTGGCCGACCACGGGTTGGACGCCGACGACCTGGCCTTCTCCCCCGCGCTGCTGGCCTTCATCGCCAGCCGCTACTCGCGCGAGGCGGGGCTGCGCACGCTGGAGCGGTCGGTGGCCGCCCTGTGCCGCAAGCGGGCCCGCACCAAGGCGGCCGGCGACCTCTCCCGCTGGGCCCCCGACGAGGCGCGTGCCGAGGAGCTGTTGGGCCCGCCGCGCTTCTCCCCCGAGGCCGCCGAGCAGGAGCCCGAGGTGGGCACCGTGACCGGGCTGGCGTGGACCAGCACCGGCGGCGACCTCATGACCATTGAGGCGCTCCAGATGCCCGGCAACGGCAAGCTCACCGTCACCGGCCAGCTGGGGGAGGTCATGCGCGAGTCGGTGGATGCCGCCTACTCCTTCGTGCGCTCGCGCGCGGTGGCGCTGGGGATCGCCGAGCGCAGCTTCCGCGAGTCGGACCTGCACCTGCACTTCCCCGCCGGCGCCGTCCCCAAGGATGGCCCCTCGGCCGGCACGGCCGTCACCCTGGCCGTGGCCAGCGCGCTGGCCCGCCGCCCCGTGCGCCGCGACCTGGCGCTCACCGGCGAGGTCACCCTGCGTGGCAAGGTGCTGGAGATCGGCGGCGTGAAGGAGAAGGTGCTGGCCGCCTACCGCGCGGGGCTGCGCGAGGTGTTCCTCCCCAAGGGGAACGAGAAGGACCTGCGCGACCTCCCGGAGGAGGTGCGCGACAAGATGGCGTTCACCTTCACCGGGACCATGGACGAGGTGCTGCACCTGGCGCTGCTCCCCGCCGCCGATCCGCACCCCGCCGATGCCCCGCCGCTGGACGATTCGGCGCTGGAGCCCCTGGGGCTGGAATCGGTGGGGCGGGGCGACGGCGCCCTATCCCCCCGCGCGAAGGGCGTGAAGCAGCAGGCCCACTAGTCCGCCCACCAGCGTCCCGTTGATGCGAATGAACTGCAGGTCGCGCCCCACCTGCAGTTCGATCTTCCGGGACGTCGCCTCGGCGTCCCAGGAGGCCACCGTGCCGGCGATGAGCGCCGCCACCTCGCCGCGCGCCTGCCCCACCAGCGCCACGCCCAGCCGCCCCACCACGGCATCCACCCGGGCCGCCAGCGCCGGGTCGGCGGCCAACCGGGCCCCGGCCTCCGCCAGCCACCGCTCCAGTGCATCGGGATCGGCCGCCGTGTGCGCCCCCACCCGCTCGGCGTACGCGGCCAGCCGTCCCTTGGCGTCCTGCCACACCGCATGGGCAAAGGCGGCCACCGCCGGGTGGTCCAGCAGCTCCCCCTTGAGCGCCTCCGCCCGCGCCATCGTGGCCGGGTCCTCGCGCAGCGACGTCACGAAGCGCGCCACCGCCTCGTCGTAGCGGTGACGCAGCGGATGCGCCGGGTCGGCCGCCACCGCCGCCAGCGTGCGCTCCACGGCGGTGACCACCCGGTCCCCCAGCTTCTCCTCCACCTTGCCGGGCACCCACCAGGGGCTCTCCGCCCGGATGCGCTCGCGAATGAGCGCGTCGTTTTCCGTGAGCAGCCGGGCCGCCAGCCGCAGCGCGTCGTCCAGCAGCGCATGATGGCGCCCGCCGGCGGTGACCAGCTCCAGCGCGCGCGCGGCCAACGGGGCAGCCGGGGCCCGCCGCAGCCGCGTCACGATGCCCCGTTCCACCAGCTGCTGCACATCGTCGTCGCGCAGCAGCGCCGCCCCGCCGTGCAGCACCCCCGCCGCCTGCGCCGCCACCTGCCGCGCGTTGGCGGGGTCGGCCAGCCAGGTGCCCAGCCGGTGGGCCGGGCGCAGCGCCTCCAGCTTGGCGGCCACCACGTCGGGGGCCAGGAAGAAGCGCTGCACGAAGTTCCCCAGCGCGGCGCCAATGCGCGCCTTGCGCGCCGGGATGATGGCGGTGTGGGGAATGGGGAGCCCCAGCGGGCGCCGGAAGAGGGCGGTCACGGCAAACCAGTCGGCGATCCCCCCCACCATGGCCGCCTCGCTGAAGGCACGCACCCACGCCAGCCAGGGGTGGCGGGGCTCCCACGCCAGGGCGGCGGCGTAGGCGGCAGCGGCCACCACCAGGAGGCCGGTGGCCACGCGCTGCATGGCCACCAGCCTGGCGCGGCGGAGCTCGTCGTCAGGGGTGGGGCGGAGCCCCTCGGGAAGCCGGTCTACATCGCCAATCATGGCCACATCAACGCGAGCTCATCGCGCCGGTTTCAGCAGGACGGGGGCGCATCCACCACGCAGCTGCCGGTCACTGAACGGAGACCTTCCCCACGTCGATCGGCGACCGCGACAGCGAGGCCGGCAGGTCCACGTACGTCACCACCGCCACCCCGCCTGCTCGTGGCGACACGGTGATCACCACGGTCCGCGCCCCCCGCGTCCCGCGCGCCGGCACGGCAATCCGCCGCTCGGTGGCCCCGGCCGGGAACGTCAGCTTCCCCAAGCCGTGGCGCTTGCGCGCCGCCTCCGCCGCCGCGTCCAGGAAGTCCCCGGCGTCCACCGCCGAGCGCCAGCTGGTGGCCCACACCAGCGCGTCTCCCGCCGCCGTGCGCACGACCGCCATCCGGTCCCCCGTCACCCCCCCCGCCGCCCGCCGCACCACTTCCTCGTCGGTGATCTGCTGCGTCAGGAACAGCCGCGTCTCGAATTCCCCGAAGCTGTTGCTCCACAGCAGCGTCCCGGTGGTGGGCGCCGGCAGCGTCACCGCCGTGGGGCGCAGCCGGCTGGCCGCCTCGGTGAAGTAGGCGTCGTCGTGCAGCAGCTGCGCGGTGGACACCGGCAGGTCGCCATACAGCGTGGACTCGGGGCGCTGCAGGATGTAGCGCCGCACGAAGTCGGCGCCCCCCAGGTACGGGAACAGCAGCCCCTCGCGAATGGCCATGGGCGCGGCGGCAAACACCGGCATCCCCCCCTGCCCGTCACGGATCATGTCGCGGATGCGGTCCCACCCGCCCGGCATCTTCATCATCGGCCCGGCGTTGGGGTTGGTGCGCAGCTGGAGCGACACCGCCTGCCCCTCCAGCACCGCCTGCGCCGCCAACTGCCGATCGGCATCCTCCACCTGCTCCTGGATGGAGTCCACCTTCACGTACTGGTCCTGCAGCGCGTGCACCAGTTCGTGCGCCACCGTCTGCTCCAGCAGCGCCTTCGGCGCGCCCCCCACCACATACAGCGTGTCGGTGCGCGGGTCGTAGTACCCCACCACCTGCTCCTCCAGCAGCCGCTGCAGCAGCGCGTCCAGCCGCATGGTGTCGGGAATCAGCCCCAGCAGCCGGTACGCCGCCTCCTGCCCCGCCAGCTGGCGTTGCGCCCGCTCCGAGGCCAGCTGCTGCCCCACGAAGACGGCCACCTCGTCGCGGCTCCGCTCGGCCACGGCGGGCGGCCGCTTGAAGCGCAGCCCGGTCTCCTTCTCGATGCGGGGCACGTAGCGCGCCACCAGGTCGGCGTAGGGACCGGCGCCAGGGCGCTCCCCATCGCAGCCCGTGCCCCCCAGCGCGCCGGCCATCACCAGCGCCGAGGCCAGCCGCATCCGGGTGCCCCACGCGCGGGGTGGCAGGGGGCGGGGGGCGCCAGCAGCAGCGGAAGAACGCATCAGACGGGCTCGGGGAAGGTGCGGTTCAGGTACCACGTGATCAGCGGCGTCCCCCAAAGCAGGACCAGCAGCGCCGCCGGCGCAAGGAACACCCCGAAGGGCACCTCGGGGAAGGCAAACGCCTCGCCGCGGCGGCGCGCACGCAGCCACCCCACCGGCGCCACCACCACCAGGAAGGTCACCGCCCCGACGAACGCCCCCGCAAAGATCGTCGCCAGCGCGCGCTCCGGCCCCAGCGCCGCCCCCACCATGGCCATCAGCGTGCTGTCGCCAAAGCCCATGGCCTCGCGCTTCAGCACCACCTCCGCCAGCCACCCGATGATGGTGATGGCTCCGGCCCCCACGCACGCCCCCAGCACCGCCTCCCACGGCCCCGCGAAACGCGTGACCTCACCGGTGAACAGCTGCGCCACCGCCCCCCCCATCCCCACCAGCAGCCCGGTCACCGTGTAGCCGTCAGGGATCAGGTAGTGGCGCGCGTCGGTCACCGCCACCCCCAGCAGCAGCGTGCCGAACACCGCCACGCGCGCCGCCTCCAGCCCCGCCCCGAACGCCCACACGCTGGCCAGCCACCCCGCCGCCACCAGCAGCTCCACCGCCGGGTACTGCAGCGAAATGGGGAGCCGGCAGCCGCGGCACTTGCCGCCCAGCAGCAACCAGCTGAGCACGGGGATGTTCTCGTGCCACGCGATGCCGCGCGCGCAGCGGGGGCACCGCGACCGCGGGCGCACCACGCTGCCCTCCGCGGGCCACCGCGCAATGCACACGTTGAGGAACGATCCGAGGGAGGCGCCAAGCACGCCGGTGGCCACCAGGGCCAGCAGGCGGAGGTCGGCGGGGAGCAGGTCGAGGGGCACGCGGAACGGGGAAGAGGGAGGGCCTACCCGTGCGCCGGCAACGGCGCGCGGAGGGCGTGCAGCAGGATGCCGGTGGCCACCGCCACGTTGAGCGATTCCACCGCGGGAGCCATGCGGATGGCCACGCGGGAGGGGACCCCGCGCTCCACCTCGGCGGAGAGCCCGGCCCCCTCGTTCCCCACCACCAGCGCCAGCGGCCCCGCGGCCAGCGTGCCGGCCAGCGTCTCCACCGGCACCCCGCCGCCGTCGGCCGCCCAGCAGGGGATGCCGTGCGCCGCCAGGAAGGCCGCCACCTCCCCCCAGGCCAGCGCCAGCACCGGGTGGTGGAACAGCGCACCCATCGCGCTACGGACGACCTTGGCGTTCCAGAGGTCAACGGTCCCCGGCAGCGCCAGCGTGGCGGTCACCCCCAGCGCGGCGGCGGTGCGGATGATGGTGCCGGCGTTGCCGGGATCCTGCACGCCGTCCAGGATGAGGTAGCGGGCGCCGGTGCTGGGGGGCGCCCCCAGCACCGGCCGCGGCAGGTCGGCGATGGCCAGCACCCCCTGCGGGGCCTCGGTGTCGGCCGCCGAGGCGAACGCCACCTCGTCCACCACTTCCACGGGGATCCCGCGCGCCAGGGCGGCCGCGTGCACGGCCGCCCCACGCGGGGTGGCCGCCAACGCCGGCGAGGCCAGCAGCGCCCGCACCTGCAGCGGCGAGGTCAGCAGTGCCTCCACCGTCCGGATCCCCTCGGCCACGAACGCCTCGCGGCGCTCGCGCGCCTTGCGGCGCTGCAGGTCGCGGGCTTGGGTCAGTATCTTGCTGGCAGTGGCCATGAACGCTCAGGAGGAAACGATGCCGTGGAATATGCGCAGGGCCCCCATGCAGGCGCGCCGGGTGACGCGCGCGACCGGGGGAGGGACGGGGGCGGTGCTGCCGCGGGCGGCCGTGCTGACCATCGCGGTGGCCACCGCCTGCGTCCCATCACAGGTGCAGGAGCAGGAGCTGGGGAACAGCTACGCGCAGCAGATCGAGCAGCAACTCCCCATGGTACGCGACCCCGAGGTGGACCGCTACATCAACCTGCTGGGCGACTCCATCGCCCGCGTGGTGGACGAGCGGGGGCTGACCTGGCGCTTCACCGTGGTCAACCAGCCCGAGGTAAACGCCTTCGCCGTCCCCGGCGGGCACATCTACGTGAACCGCGGGCTCATCGAGAAGACCGTCACCATGTCCGAACTGGCGGGGGTGCTGGGGCACGAGATTGCCCACGTGACCCGCCGGCACAGCGTGAACCAGATGGTCAAGGCGCAGCGCGCCAATGTGGGGCTGACCGGGCTGTGCCTCTTCGTCCCCTCCGCGTGTCAGGGGGTGGCCGGCGCCGGCGTGCAGCTGATTGCGCAGGGGGCGTTTGCCAAGTTCAGCCGCGATGACGAGGTCGAAGCCGACCGCTACGGGGTGCAGTACGTCACCCGGGCCGGCATCGACCCGCGGGGGGTGCCGGCCATGTTCCGCATCCTGCTGGGGGAGCGCAAGGCCAACCCGTCGGGGGTGGAGGCGTTCTTCGCGTCGCACCCCATCGAGGAGAGCCGCGTGGCCGATACCGAGGCGCTGATCGCCCCCCTCGACCCGGCGGTGCTGGCCACCCTCACGCGCGACTCGCCGGCGTTCCAGGCGTTCAAGCGGCGGCTGGCCTCGCTGCCGCGCGCCCCCGCCGCGGGGCGCTGAGGGACCGGGGCGGGGGCGCCGCGCCGCCCGCCCCTTACACCAGGTCGCGCACGAAGCGGGTGACCAGCGCCTCAAAGGCGCCGGCCACACGCGCCCCGGTCTCCATCACCTCGCCGTGGTGCAGCAGCGCGCTGGCAATCCCCGCCGCCTGGTTGGTGATGCACGACACCGCCGCCACCCGCATCCCCAGCGCCCGCGCCACGATCACCTCGGGGACGGTGGACATTCCCACCGCATCGGCCCCCAACCGCTCCAGCATGCGGACCTCGGCCGGCGTCTCGAAGGTGGGGCCCAGCAGCCCGGCGTACACGCCGTCGTGCAGCGGCACCCCCACCCCCTGCGCGGCCGCATGCAGCTGCGCCCGCAGCGCGGCGTCATACGCCGCGGACATGTCGGGGAACCGCTCCTCCCCCGGCTCCACGGCCCCCACCAGCGGGTTGCGCCCCATGAGGTTGAGGTGGTCGGCAATGGCCATCAGGTCGCCGGGGCGAAAGGTGCGGCGGATCCCCCCCGCCGCATTGGACGCCAGGTACACCCGTGCGCCCAGCGCATGCGCCACGCGCACCGGGAACGCCGCCAGCGCCGCCTCGTGCCCCTCGTACATGTGGAACCGACCGGCCAGGCACAACACGGGACGCCCCGCCAGCGTGCCCACCAGCAGCGCCCCCGAATGCCCCGCCACCGTAGGCGCGTGGAACCCCGGGATCTCCGCGTACGGGATGCGCACGGCGCCCTCGACGCGGTCCGCCAGCCCCCCCAGCCCCGACCCCAGCGTGAGGGCGCACACCGGGGGCACCCAGGCCCCTGGCACCGCCGCCCGGATGGCCTCGGCAGAGCGCCGTGCCGCCAGCGTCCCGGTTGGGGACGGCCCCGGCGCGCTCATGCGTCCTCCGGCGCCAGCGTGGCCGCCAGGCGGGCAATCTCGGCGGCCGCCTCCGCCCGCAGCGCCTGCCGCTGCGCCAGCGGCAGGAACGCCGCGTCGAAGGCGTTGAGCGCCAGCGCCCCCAGCGTGGCGAAGTCGAACCCCAGGTGCTCGGCGCACCGCAGGTACTCGTCGGTCAGCGACACGCCGCTCATGAGCCGGTTGTCGGTGTTGAGGGTGACCACGGCGCCCAGCTGGTGGTAGCGCGCCAGCGGGTGCTGTGCGAAGCTGGCGGTCACGCGGGTCTGCACGTTGCTGGTGGGGCACACCTCCAGCGGGAGGCGGTGGTCCACCACGTACGCCTCAAGCGCCGGGTCCTCCAGCAGCCGCGTGCCGTGCCCGATGCGGTCGGGGTGGCAGTGCGCGATGGCCCCGCGGATGGACGCGGCGCCGTCCCCTTCCCCGGCATGGTAGGTGACCCACAGGTCGTTCCGGCGCGCGTGGGCAAACGCCTCGGCGTACCGGGGGGCCGGGTTGCCGAACTCCGCCCCCGCCGCGTCCAGCGCCACCACGCCGCGCCCGCGCCACGCCACCGCCAGCTCGGCCATCTCCACGGGGTGCGGATCGGGAAACGTCTTCAGCAGGCAGACGATCAGCCGCGCCACCGTGCCGGTGGCCGCCTCCCCCTGCTGTGCGCCGCGCCACACCGCGGCCATCACCTCGTCGGGAGACAACCCGCCCCGGGTGTTCAGCGCCGGGCAGAAGCGGATCTCCACGTAGCGCGTGCCGTCCCCGGCCGCATCCTCCACCAGCTCGCGCGTGATGCGCTCCAGCGCGGGGGCGTCCTGCATCACCGCCAGCGTCACCTCGAAGCGCGCCAGGTAGTCCTCCAGGCGCCGCGCGTCCTCCACGCGCATCCAGTCGCCCAGCGCCTCGGCCGCCACCGGCAGCGCCACGCCGCGCTCGGCCGCCAGCGCCGCCAGCGTGGCCGGGCGCAGCGAGCCGTCCAGGTGCACGTGCAGCTCCGCCTTGGGGAGGCGGCGCACCGCGTCCACCAACGCCGGGGTGAGCCCCGGGGCGCTCACGCGGCGCCTTCGGCGTCGGCGTCCGCCAGCGGCGCGCGCGCCGTCACCACCCGCAGGATGCTCCCGCTGACCAGCGGCGCGTCGGGATCGCACGGCAGCCCGCGGCTGTCGGTGAGGCGCCGCCGCCCCTCGCGCACCGCCACCGCGTCGTCGGTGCCGACGGCCGCGTCGTACGCGGCCACGGCGTCCAGCGCGCAGGCGCCCGGCGGCACCGTCACGCCGCGCTCGTTCACGTAGGCGCGGAGCCCCTCAGCCGCCTGGGGGATCGGACTCGGGGGGGCGGGCGGGGTGGTCGGCGTGGCGCTCATCGGGAGGCTCCGGTGGGGCGGATGCGGGGGGCGTCATCCCCACGCACGGGCTGGGGCAGGCGCCGCAGGTAGGCGGCAAACATGTCGATGTCACGGATGGGGAGCACCTCCTGCGCGATCGCCCGCGCCGTCGCGGTCCCCTCGGGGTCGTCGAGCATGAAGTCGTTCACGATCAGCGTGTACACGCGGGCCGGGTCCAGCGGCGCGCCGCGCGCGTCGCGCACCGCCACCACCCGCTCCCCGCGCGGGCGCGCGGGGTCATAGTCGATGGTGAGCCCGCTCACGTGCACGCCGGGGCTCCCCGACCACACCCACCGCTCCGCCGCCGCCACCAGGTCGCGCCCGCGCAGCGTGACCCTGGCCAGCACATTGCCAAAGGGGGTCACCTCATGCACGCCGCCGTAGGTGAGCGTCCCCGCGGCCGCGTCGGCGCGGATGCCGCCGTTGTTCCACGCGGCGAAGTCGCCATTCCCCTGCACGCGCGCGGCGTCGGCCAGCAGCTGCCCCAGCGCGTACTGGGTGCCGCGACGCGGGAGCGCCTCGGCCAGTTGCGCCACCGGCGCGGCCATCCGCGCGGCCACCCGCGCCGACGCCGCCCGCACCACCGAATCCACCACTGGGTCGGCACCCGCCACCTGCGCGCCGTCCACCGGGCGCACCGACACCACCGGCGTCCCGCCCTCCAGCGGCAGGTCCACCACCACGATCGCGCGACCGTTGGAGGCGGGCTCCACCACCGGCATCCCGTTGACCGTGGTGGTGAGGTTCACGTGCGCGTGCCCCATCACGAACAGGTCGGGGCGCGCGGTCAGACGCCCCGCCACCTCCAGCCCCTCCCCCTGGCATTGGGCGGGGCGGTCGCGCTCGCAGCGCGCCCCGTCGTGGATGACCGACACCACCACCTGGGCGCCGGCCGCACGCAGCGCGCGCACCCGCTCGCTGATCACCGGCGCCGGGTCGGCGAAGCGCAGCCCCCGCACGTTGCGCAGCTTGGTGGTGTTGGGGGTGTGCGTTCCCGCGGTCCCCACGATGCCAATGCGCACCCCGCCGCGCTCCACCAGCGTGTCGGCGCGCAGCCAGCCCGGCCGCGTGCCGTCGGGGCCCAGCACGTTGGCCCCCAACACGCGGTACCCCAGCTCCGCCACCCGCTGCCGCAGCGTATCCTGCCCGAAGTCGAATTCGTGGTTCCCCAGCGCCCCGGCCACCACGTGCAGGCGGTTCATCACCGCCACCGTGGGACGCCCCGCATCCCAGTCCGACGCCGGGGACCCGGTGAACAGGTCGCCCGCGTCCACCACCACGCTCTGGCAGCCCCCGGTGCACTCGCGCCGCGCCTGCTCGATGGCCGCCGACAGCGCCACCGCCCCGCCGGTGCGCCGCGCTCCCTCCTGCCGCGGCGCCAGCGTGGCGTGGAAGTCGCTCATGGCGATCACGCGGACCATGCGCCCGGTGGGGGCCGCCCCGGCGGCCGCACCCGCCGGCGCCCCCGTGGCTGGCGCCGTTCCCGCCGCCTCGGCCCCCGCCCCGCGCCGCTGCTCCCGATACGCCGCCGCCACCGCGGCCGCCGGCTCCAGGGTCCAGTTGCGCTCGGCATACGCCGACAGGTCCAGCGTCCCCACCCGCCGCGCCTCGTCGATCAGCAGCTGGCGGATGTCCACGTCCTTCTGGTACACCACCGGGGCCCCCGCCAGCATGGCGTACCCGCCCCCGCCCCCGGCGCGGTAGTTGTTGAGCGCCAGCGTGAACTGGTCGGCGTCCTGCACCGCACGCCCGCGCACCGCCAGCCGCGTCACCCGCTGGCCCACCGGACGGCGCAGGTCCAGCGTGTACGACGCCCCGCTCACCACGTCAAAGTTGTAGCCCGGCACGCGCGGGTCCACGATCCCCCCCGCCGGGACCGCGTCGCCGGGCCCCAGGGTGCGGTAGTAGCGCGCCGCATGCTCCAGGAACGCCCGCAGCTGCGCGCCCGTGATGCGCACCGCCCGCAGGGTGTTGTCGTACGGGTACAGGCGGGCAAACTCGGCCAGCGTGACCGGCCCCGCGGCAAACCCCGCGTCCAGCGAGAACGCCGCCGTGGCCGCCAGCTCGGCGCCCGTCTCACGGCGCATCACCTCCGCCACGAAGTCGGTGAGCGGCAGATCGGCCACCCGCGCGCTGTCCCCGCGCCACGCCACCATCGCGCGCGCCACCGGGGCGGTGGCCCACGCCACGGCGGCCGCATGCGTCCGGGCCGTGGCCGCCAACACGTCGGGGTGCTCGGCATGCCCCGCCACGCGCACCGACGACCCGCGCCGCTCGGCCACCCGCCACCGCCGCCCCTGCCGCTCCAGCGTCAGCGTCGCCACCGCCACCGACGCCGCCCAGTTGCGCGGCTGCACCAGCAGCGCGCCCCCGATGGTGGTGTCCACCATCTCCCCGTGCGAGTGGCCGAACACCACCAGGTCCACCCCGGGCACCTCGCGCGCCACCCGCGCCGCCACGTTCTCCGACGGCAGCCCCGTGGCCACGGTGTCATAGCTGGCCGCGCCGTCCAGCCCCGAGTGCAGCAGCGCCACCACCACGTCGGCCCCGCGCCGCCGCAGCGCCGCCGCCTCGGCCCGCACCGCCGGCAGGATGTCCTCCACCGTCAACCCGGCGGCCGCCAGGTTGGCCTGGTCCCAGATCATCGACCCCGGCGTGGTCCCTCCCACGATCCCCACCCGCACGCCGGCACGCTCCACCAGCGTCGACCCCGGCACCCAGAGCCGCCCCTTCGCGTCGCGCAGGTTGGCCGCCAGGAAGGGGAACCCCGCCTGCCCCAGTGCCCGGCGCAGCAGCGGCACGCCGTAGTTGAACTCATGGTTCCCCAGCACCGCCGCGTCGTACCGCATGGTGTTCATTGCGGCCATCACCGGGTGCACCGGCGTGGGGGCCACCCGCGCCGCCACGAACGTGAGCGGGTTCCCCTGCAGCAGGTCGCCGGCGTCCACCAGCACCACGCGCCCGGGGTGCGCCCGGCGCACCGAGTCCACGATGGTGGCCGCCCCCGCCAGCGACCGCGCCGGGTCGGGACGGTTGGCCACATAGTCCCAGCCGCGCAGGCGGCCGTGGACGTCGGTGGTGGCCAGCACCACCAGGTCGGTGCGGCGCGGGGTGCCCTGGGCCGCGGCCGGGGCGGTGAGCCCCCCGCCAAGGGCCAGAAGGGCGGCCGGCAGGGCGGACCCGAAGGCCCGGGGGCGCCAACGACGCGCAAGCCCCCGGCGCGGTTGGGCGAGGCGGCACGGGAGACGTTCCATGGGCGAATGCTAGCCGCCCACGGGTCCTCCGACGAGGGGGGCGACTGCCTTGCCTCGCCCCCGGTGCCCCGCGATGTTGGAAGACGTAGGACGGTGATGGACAGGTGGTGGACGGGGCGGCAGGCTCGGTGGCAGGCCAGGTGGCCGCCGGAGCGCGCCGGCCGGCTCCGGGCGCCGCCCGCCGATACCAGACCGTTACGCCGCCGTGGCGGAGCAGACACGCCGGCGCCCCATCCTCCCCTTGTTCGTGACACGCCCAGACCACCCCGCGCGACCTCCCCTCATCATCGGCATCGCGGGCGGATCCGGCTCGGGGAAGTCCACGCTGGCGCGCAAGGTGGCGGACGCCCTCCCGGGGGCCTCCGTGGCCTTCGTGGAGATGGACGCGTACTACCGCGACTTCCGGCACCTCACGCTGCAGCAGCTGCACCAGGTCAACTGGGACCACCCCGACGCCTTCGACCTGCCGCTGCTGGAGCACCACCTGGCGGCGCTGGCGCGCGGCGAGGCGGTGGACATGCCGGTGTACGAGTTCGCCACCCACTCGCGTAGCGCACGGGTGCGACGGGTGGCGTCGGCGGACGTGGTGGTGGTGGACGGGATCCTGCTCCTGGCCGACGCGGCGGTCCGCGCCTGGTGCGACGTGAAGGTGTTCGTGGACGCGGACGCCGATGTGCGGCTGGTGCGGCGCATACGGCGCGACACCGCCGTCCGCGGGCGCACGCTGGAGTCGGTGCTGGAGCAGTACCTGGCCACCGTGCAGCCGATGCACCTGCAGTTCGTCGAACCCAGCAAGCGGTACGCGGACGTCATTGTCCCGCGCGGGGGCGGCAACACCGTCGCCCTTGACATGCTCCTGGCGGCGATCCAGCGGCGACTCACCCTGCGCGGGGAGGCGCCGCGGATCGGCGCCGCTCCCCAGCCGATCGAGTCGTCCTGACCGCCCCATGACGCCCCCCCCTGCCCCCGCCGAACGCATCCTCGTGGTGGACGACGAGCCCGAGATCGTCGCCCTGGTCGCGTATCACCTGGCCAAGGCGGGGTACCGGGTCTCCACCGCCAGCAATGGCGAGGATGCGCTGGACGCGGCGCGGCGCGAGCACCCCGACCTCATCGTCCTGGACCTCATGCTCCCCGGCATGTCGGGCTTTGACATCCTCGAGCAGCTGCGGGCCGAGGAGGGGAGCCGGGACGTGGCGGTGCTCATGCTCACCGCGCGGCGCGAGGAGCCCGACCGCATCCGCGGGCTGGAGCTGGGCGCGGACGACTACCTCACCAAGCCGTTCAGCCTGGCCGAGCTGGTGCTGCGGGTGGGGGCCATCCTGCGCCGGGCCGGCACCACGGCGCCGGGCTCCGGCGACAGCGTGGTGGTGGGGCCGCTGGTGATCGACCGCGGCGCCATGACGGTGACCGTGGCAGGGAAGGCGGTGGAGCTCACCCCCACCGAGTTCAAGCTCCTCCTCACCCTCGCGGAGCGGCGGGGACGGGTGCAGGGGCGCGCGCACCTGCTGGAGACCGTCTGGGAGGCGGCGCCGGACATCCAGACGCGCACGGTGGACATGCATGTGCAGCGGCTGCGCGCCAAGCTGGGCGACGCCGGGGAGTTCATCGAGACGGTGCGCGGCTTCGGCTACCGATTGCGCGCCTCCGCCGGGCGCGGCGGCTGACCCCCATCGCGCGCTTCACCCAGCGCCTGCTCCTCCGGGGCGCCCTGATCGCCCTCCTCCTGGTGGTGGGGGCCGAGTTCCTGGTGCAGTACCGCGTGGGCGTGCGCGTGCGGGAAGCGGGGCGCGACTTCGCGCCCGGGGCGGCCGCCCAGGTGGAAGCGCAGGTGGCGCGGCTGGTGCGCGGCGACCTGGTGGTGATCGGGGCCACCGTGCTGGTGGTTGGCGTGGGGCTGGCCGCACTCCTCCTCCTCCCGGTGGTGCGTCCCGTGGAGGCGCTCTGGGACGACGCGCGCGCCGTGGCCGCCAGCGGCCGCGTGCGGGGCAGCGTGCCGCCCCACGGCGACGCGGCGGAAGACCGGCTGACTGATGCCGTGCGAAAGCTGGCCGAGCAGCTGGAGGGGCGCACGGACGCGCAGGCGGCGGAGGAGGCGCTGCGGCTGGCCATTGCCGACACGCTCACCGAGGGGGTGATCGCCGTGGACGCGCGCCGCCGGGTGGTGCGCATCAACGAGACGGCGCGGCAGCTGCTCCGGGTGTGGGACGAGGTGCCCTTCACCGCCGACCGCCTCCCCCCCCATCCCCCGCTGCAGCTGGCGCTGGCGGCGGTGATGGGTGGCGGCGCGGCCCCGCCCACCGAGCTGGTGGCCGACGAGCGCACGCTGGCGCTGGTGACCAAGGCGCTCCCCGGCGGGGGCGCGGTGCTGGCCCTCAACGACGTCACCCCCTTCCGTCGGCTGGAAGCGGTGCGCCGGGACTTCGTGGCCAACGTGTCCCACGAACTCCGCACCCCGCTCACGGTCATCAGCGGCTTCGTGGAAACGCTGCAGGACGAGGCGCTCCCCGAGGCGCTGCGCCGGCAGTTTCTGGGGATGGCCGAGCAGAACGTGCGACGGATGCAGCGGATCGTGGACGACCTGCTGGACCTGTCCCGCATTGAATCGGGGGGATGGCGCCCCAAGCCGGTGATGGTGGAGATGGCGCCGGCCGCGGCCGACGTGCTCCTGCCGCTGCAGGGCGCGGCCGACGCCAAGGGGGTGGCGCTGCGGACGGACATCGCCCCCGGGGGCGAACGGCTGCACGCCGATCCCACGGCGGTGCGGCAGGTGCTCTCCAACCTGGCCGAGAACGCGCTGCGGCACACCCCGGCGGGGGAGGTGGTGGTGTTCAGCACCCCCGAGGAGGGGGGCACCTGGATCGGCGTCCGCGACACGGGCATCGGCATCGGCGCCGAACACCTGCCGCGCATCTTCGAGCGCTTCTACCGGGCCGACCCCGGTCGGTCGCGGGAGGCCGGGGGGACCGGCCTGGGGCTGTCCATCGTGCGGCACCTGGCGGAGGCGCACGGCGGACGGGTGCGCGCCGAATCGGTGCCCGGCAGCGGCACGACCATCGCCTGCTTCCTGCCGAAGCCTCCCGGGTGGACGGGGCCCGACACCCCCCACCCCCTCGAAGAGGGATCCTAGCGCGGGCTGGGGGGGTCCTGCCGCCGCACGCGGCGCCCCACGAACGCCTCCGCCATCAGCCGCGGGAGCATCACCCCGGCCGGTCCCTCGATGGGCAGGATGCTGGGCCCACTCCGCTGCCCCGCCATGGTGGGGTTGACCACCAGCACGGTCGCACCGTGCGCGGCGGCAATCCACGGGAGCGATGCGGCCGGTTCCACCATGTTGGAGGTCCCCACCGACAGGAACACGTCGCAGGCAATCGCCGCGCTCCGGGCCGCCTCGAACGCATCCATGGGGAGCGGCTCGCCAAACCAGACCACATCCGGGCGCATCAGCGCCCCGCAGGAGCCGCAGCGCGGGATGCCCTCCACACCGCCCGCTGGCACGTCGCCCGCGGCATCATCCGGCGCCGGCACCCGCCCCGCGCACCCGGCCGAACACCGGATGTGAAAGAGCGATCCGTGCAGCCGCAGCACCGCCGACGTCCCGGCCCGTTCGTGCAGGTCGTCCACGTTCTGGGTGATCACCGTGCAATGCGACACGCGTGCCGCCAGGGCGGCCAGGGCGGTGTGGGCGGGGTTGGGGAGCGCCCGACGCACGTCGGCCCGTCGCTCGGCGTACCACTGCCACACGCGGGCCGGGTCGTCGGCAAAGCCCTGGGGAGAGGCCAGCTCCTCAGGGGCAAAGCGCGCCCAGTGGCCGGTGAGTGCGTCCCGGAACGTGGGGATGCCGCTTTCCGCCGACACCCCGGCCCCGGTGAAGATGCAGATGTGCTCCGCCGCCCGAAGCGCCCGCGCGGCCACGGTCAGCTGCTCGGCCCGGGTGAGCGGGTCGGTGGGGGGGGGCGACGCCACACGTCGCTTGGGGGGTGCCGACTCGGAAAAGGCCATACCGGAAGCGAGAATAGGGAGGGGACCAACGGATATCAACGGGGGCGGGGCTCGGGACGACCTGCAGGTCCGGACCGCCCCCGTCGTGACAGTTTCGTTGCACGGCTGTGGGAGACCCGTCACCAAGGTCACGGACCTTTGGGGGAGTCCTGGTGGACCACGGGGCGCCGGAGGGCGCCTGCGAGCGGCCACCCTTGCCCCACCCCCCCATGCGGACCGTTCCTGCCGTGCTCCGTCCCCTTACGCGCCACCGCTGGCTGGCGCTGGGGCTGCTGGTTCTCATCCCGTCGCTGGTCGCCCGCCCCGCCGCCGCCCAGGGGGAGCCCCCGACCGGCAAGATCACCGGTCGCATCGTGGACGCGGCCACCGGCCAGGGGATCCCTGCCGCCGGGATCCAGGTGGTGGGTACCACCATCGGTGCCCAGTCCGGGGTGGACGGGCGCTTCACCATCGTCCGGGTACCGGCCGGGACCGTGACGCTGCAGGTGCGGCGCATCGGCTACGGCCCCAAGACCATCACCGGGCTGCAGCTGGCGCCGGGGGGCACGGTGGAGCAGGACGTGTCGCTGCGCACCGCCGAGCTCCAGCTGGCCGCGGTCACGGTGACCGCCACCAAGGAGAAGGGGACCGTCAACGACGCCCTCAACCAGCAGAAGACCGCCACCAACGTGGTCAATGCCGTCACCGCCGAGCAGATCGCCCGCTCCCCCGACGGCGACGCGGCCGCCGCGGCGCAGCGCGTGAGCGGCGTCACCGTGCAGGACGGCAAGTACCTGCAGGTGCGCGGCCTCAGCGAGCGCTACACCACCGCCTCCCTCAACGGCGCCCGCATCCCCAGCCCCGAGCCCGAGCGCAAGGTGGTCCCGCTGGACCTCTTCCCCGCCGGCCTGCTGCAGGACGTGACCACCAGCAAGACCTTCACCCCCGACCAGCCCGGCGACTTCGCCGGTGCCAACGTCAACATCCGCACCCGCGAGTTCCCCGCCCAGCGGCAGGTCAGCTACTCGGCCTCGGTCGGCTTTGCCGACCGGGTGCTCGGACAGACCCTCCCCTTCGCGCCGCGCGCCGGCGGCGAGCTGGTGGGCTTCGCGCAGAACGCGCGTCGCATCCCCGACGCCATCGCCGGCGCCAATTTCCTGGGGAACGTGACGCAGGCCCAGTACAACCAGATGGCGCTGCAGCAGCGCAACGTGTGGAGCCCGGTGCGCCGCAGTGGCGCCGGCAACGGCTCCTTCGGCGTCTCGGCCGGGGGCAACACCATCCTGGGGAAGCGCATCGGCTACGTGCTCTCGGGCAGCTACGGCTACAGCGAGGAGGTGCGCGCCGACGAGCAGTTCGCCGTGGGGAACCAGGGGCCGAACAACACCGTGTCGCCCCTGACGTCGGTGCGCGGCAGCACCGGGCGCAGCTCCGCCCAGTGGGGCGGCATTGCCAACTTCTCCACGCTGCTGGGGCGGAACTCCCGGCTGGCGCTGAACACCACCATGACGCGCAGCGCCGACAATGAGGCGCGCAGCGACCGCGGCTTCGACGAGAACCTGGGCGACAGCATCGCGCGCACCACGCTGCGCTACGTGGAGCGCGGCGTGGCCACCGCCACGCTGCAGGGGGAGCACCAGCTGTCGGAGCGCCACAAGCTGGCGTGGTCGGCCGGCGCCGCCTCCACCAGCCGCCGCGAGCCCGACCGCTCCGACCTGGTGTACGTGCGCGGCGACGCCGGCGCCTACTCGCTGCTCGCCTCGCTGGACGGGGCGCGCCGCCTGTACTTCGACCTGGGGGAGCAGAACCGCACCCTGCAGCTCGACCACACGATGAACCTCGGGGCGGTGTCACGGCAGAACACCCTCAAGGTGGGCGCCTACGCGCGCACCACCGACCGCACCGCGGCGGCGCCGATCTTCGCCTTCATCAGCCGGGCGCCCGCCAACGTGATCCGGCAGGGAGCCGACGTGATCTTCGGCGCCGGCCAGGCCTGCGCCGGCTGCAGCGTGATCAACGTGCAGCCCATCGGGCAGGCCGGCTCCTACAGCGCCGCCGACCGCACGGTCGCCGGCTACGCCATGGCCGACTGGGGGCTGGGGGAGAAGGTCCGGGTCATCACCGGCGCCCGCGTGGAGGCGGCCGACATCACGGTGGACGCCAGCACGCAGGGGGGCTTCACCACCACGGCCACGCTCCGCAACACCGACGTGCTGCCGTCGCTGCTGGTGAACACGAAGCTGTCCGAGACGCAGAACCTGCGCTTCGGCGCCACCCGCACCCTGGCGCGCCCGGAGTACCGCGAGCTGGCCCCGGTCACCTTCCGCGACGTGCTGGGCGGGGTGAGCGTCACCGGCAACGCGCAGCTGGTGCGGGCGCTCATCGACAACCTCGACCTGCGGTGGGAGGCCTTCCCGGCCGAGGGCGAGGTGGTGAGCGTGGGGGTCTTCCTCAAGCGCTTCGACCGCCCCATCGAGCGGGTGGAGCAGGCCACCTCGGGCGCCTACCAGGCCACCTTCCAGAACGCCGTCAGCGCCGTCAACTACGGCGCCGAGCTGGAGCTGCGCAAGCCGCTGGGGTTCATCGGCGACTGGGCGCGCGGGCTCACCGCCTTCTCCAACCTCACGCTGATGGCCTCGCGCGTGACGCTGGACACCACCGCGGGGCTCACCGTCACCGACCGCGAGCGGCGGCTGGTGGGGCAGGCCCCCTACGTGGTCAACGGCGGCCTCACCTACGCCTCCGAGAGCGGGCGCACCTCCGCCACGGTGCTGTACAACGTGGTGGGCGAGCGGATCTTCGCCGCCGGCGTGGTGCCGCTCCCCAACATCCTCGAGGTGCCGCGCCACCTGGTGGACCTGTCGTTCCGCTTCCCCGTGGCCGGCAGCCTCTCGGGGCGGCTGGACGCCCGCAACCTGCTGGACGCGCGCACCCGCTTCATGCAGGGGAACCTGGAGCGCGAGGGGTTCAACAGCGGCCGCGTGGTGTCGATGGGGTTCTCCTGGCGCCCGTGACCCCCCGCCGGCGCCCGGGGAGCTGATCCCCGCCGCCGGCGCCCCGTAGGCGCCCTCATGGCCCGGCCGCGGTGACACAACCGTGACCGGGCCATGACCGTTTGGCCACACGCCGCACGCTGATTCATGGCGGGCGCCGGCGGGCGCCACCGTGTCCTTCCCCCATCCCATTGGGCTTTTGCCGATGATCACCGCGCGCTTCCGGGGCCTGGTGCCCCTCCTTGCCCTGGCCGGGCTCGCCGCCTGCAGCAGCGACGACCCCGCCCCCACCGGCCCGACCACCCCGGCCAACGGCACGTTGGCCATCACGGTCACCGGGCTCCCCACCGGCACCAATGCGGCCCTCACCATCACGGGCCCCAACAGCTACAGCCAGACCGCTTCCGGCTCCACCTCGCTGACGGTGGCCCCCGGCAGCTACACCGTGGCCGCCGCCCAGGTCACCGCCGGCACCGCGCGCTACAACGCCACGGTCTCCGGCTCGCCCGCCACGGTGGCCTCCAGCGCCACCAGCACCGTCACCGTGACCTACGCCGTCGCCACCACCCCCACGGTGGTGCTTAGCGGCTCCATTGCCGCCAACCGCACGCTCACCGCCGACACCACCTACGTGCTCCGCGGCTTCGTGTACGTGAACAGCGGCGCCACGCTCACCGTGAACGCCGGCACCCGCATCGTGGGTGACACCACGGCGCTCGGCTCGGCGCTGTTCGTCCTGCGCGGCGCCCGCATCGTGGCCAACGGCACCGCCACCGCCCCGGTGGTGTTCACGTCGCAGCGCGCCCCCGGCACCCGCCAGCCCGGCGACTGGGGCGGCCTCATCCTGGTGGGCAACGCCCGCAACAACCGCACCGGCAACATCATCGTCGAGGGCTCCAACGGCTCCGTAGTGGGCGCCAACCCCGCCGGCGTGGTGTACACCGGCGGCACGGTGGACAGCGACAACAGCGGCACCCTGCGCTACGTGCGCGTGGAGTTCGCCGGCTACGCCACCCTCCCCGACGCCGAGCTCAACTCCTTCACCTTTGCGGCGCTCGGCAGCGGCACCACGGTCGAGTACGTGCAGGCGCTGGCCGGGCTGGACGACAACTTCGAGTGGTTCGGCGGCACGGTGAACGGCAAGTACCTGGTGTCGTACGAGTCGGGCGACGACCACTTCGACGCGTCCGAAGGGTACCGCGGCCTCAACCAGTTCCTCATCGGCTTCCAGAGCACCTACCTCATCCCGCGCGCCGGCGCCGGCGCGGTCTCCTCCGATCCCCAGGGGTTCGAGGTGGACGGCTGCAGCGGCGGCGGGTGCGTGGCCCCCAGCGGCGCCAACGCGCAGAGCGCCGGCCGCGACGACGGGCTGTGGAACATGAACGTCTTCGCCAACTTCACCATGATCGGCGTGGGCGGGGGGCAGACCACCCCGGCCAGCGGTGGCGTGGGGATGGTGCTGCGCCGCGGCACCGGCGGGCACTACCTGAATGGCGTGGTGGCCCGGTGGCCGCGGCAGGCGATCTCGCTGCGCGACTCCACCTCCAACAACCGCTTCACCGCCGACTCGCTGATCGTCCGCAACCTGTACTTCGCCGAGAACGGCTCGCAGAACGGCGGCCAGCTGTTCGACGTGGCCAGCAGCTCCAACTTCGGCACCCAGGCGGCCTTCGAGGCGCGCAGCTCGGCCATCACCGTGGCGGCGGCCGGCACCACCGCGGCCAGCCTCTTCACGGCGCTCCCCGAGATCACGGGGCTGACCACCGGGGCGGCGTTCGACTGGACCCCCACCGCCAGCTCCCCCATCGCCACCGGCGGGCTGGCCAGCTTCGCCGGCACCCCGATCGCGGCGCGCGTGGGCACCTTCATCACCCCCACCGCCTACCGCGGCGCGGCCGCCCCGGGCGGCCCGAAGTGGTGGGAAGGGTGGACCAACTACGCGCGCAATTGATGGCGCGGCGCTCCCTGCTGGGGGCGCTCATCGGGGGGGTCCTGGCCGCGTGCCAGGGCCCCCCCGATGGTGTGCGCACCCCCCCGCGTACCGCGGCCGACTCCCAGGCGGCGCATGTGGCGGCGGTAGCGGCGGCCGGCGGCACGGTGGATTCCATCCTCCCCGTGGCCGTGGCGCTCGCCCGGTTTCGGGACGGGCTGGACCAGGTGGACACCCTGCGTTACGCGGCCGCCTCGCGTGAGGCGCTGGTGGACCGCTGGGCCCGGGCCGTGTCCGCCAGCGACACCGCCACCCTCAACACCCTGCTGGTGGACCGCGCGGAGTTCGCCTGGCTGTACTACCCCGGCTCGCGCATGAGCCTCCCCCCGTACGAAGCCCCACCGGGGTTGCTCTGGGGGCAGCTGCTGGCCAGCTCCAACGAGGGGGCCTCGCAGGTGCTGCGGCGCCATGGCGGCCGCCCCTTTCGGGTGGCGGCGCTGCGGTGCCCCGCCCCGCCGGTGGCGGAGGGGGAGAACCGGCTCCATGAGCGGTGCGAGGTGCGCGTGAACGCGGCGGGCACCCCCACCAGGCTGTTCGGCACTATCCTCGAACGTGACGGGCGCTTCAAGTTTCTGGGCTATGCCAACCCCCTCTGAGTGGCGCGCATGAGGCGCCCGTCACGCTGGCGGGGGCCTGGGCTGCGGGCCCTGCCCGGCATCCTGGCCCTGGCCGCCGCCTGCGGGGATCCTCCCCGCCCCGGGGCGGTGCCCCAGGGCACGCGCGAGCTGGACGGTCGCACCGCCGTCACCCCCGCACCAGCGCTGGTGGACCTCACCGGCGCCGGCGCCACCTTCCCCTATCCCCTCTACGCGCGCTGGTTCGGCAACTACGGCTGGCGGGAGGGCACGCGCATCAACTACCTCGCCGTGGGGTCGGGGGAGGGGATCCGCCAGCTGCAGGCCGGCACCGTGGATTTCGGCGCCGCCGACGTGCCGTTGGCAGCCGCCCCATCGGCACGCGCCACGCCCGCCGCGCGCGCGCAGGCCGCGCGCACGCTGCAGTTGCCCATGGTGCTGGGCGCGGTGGCGGTCACCTATCAGCTGGAGCGCACCGCCCCGCTGCACCTCTCGGGGGCCGTGCTGGCCGACATCTTCCTCGGGCGCATCACCCGGTGGGACGACCCGCGCCTGGCCGCCCTCAACCCCGGGGCGCCGCTCCCCGCGCTCCCCATCCGCGTGATCCACCGGGATGACGAGAGCGGCACCACGTACATCTTCAGCGACTACCTGAGCGCGGTGAGCCCGGCATGGGCGCAGACCGCCGGACGCGGGGCCACCCTCTCGTGGCCCGTCGGGAGCGGCAGCACCGGCAACGAAGGGGTGGCCGGGAGCGTGAAGCAGACCCCGGGTGCCATCGGCTACGTGGAGGTGGTGTACGCCCGCCAGAACCGCCTCCCCGTGGCCCGGCTGCAGAATCGCGCGGGGCGCTTCGTGGCCCCGACGCCGTTCGAGATCGCCAGCGCCGCCACCGCCGGCGTGGGGGCGCTGGAGGGGGATCGGTGGATGACCGCCTCGCTGGTCGACGCCCCCGGCGCCTCGTCGTATCCGTTGGTGGCGTTCAGCTGGCTGCTGCTGGACCCCGAGGCGATCGGGGCCGCCAAGGCCCGCCAGCTGCGCGACTTCGTGCAGTGGGCGCTCACCGAGGGGGTCGAGGTGGCCACCCCCATGGGCTACGTGCCCCTCCCGTCGGTGCTGGCGGCGGGCGTGCAGGCGCGCCTGGACCGGGCGCTGGGGATCCCGGCCCCGTCGGGCGCCGCCCCGCGCTGATGCTAGCTTACGGGGACGCCCCGGGGCTCGGCCGGTCCGACCCCCCGTGGCCTCCACCCTCCTCGCCGCCCCGCCCCGTGCGCATCGCCGCCATCGACATCGGCTCCAACTCCGTCCGGCAGATCGTGGCGGACGTCTCCCCCGCCGGCCAGATCCGTGTGGTGGACGAGATGAAGGCGATGCCGCGCCTGGGCGAGGGGCTGGAGCGCACCGGCGCGCTGGCGGAGGAGTCGCTCGATGCCGCCGTGGAGGCGGTCACCCGCATGGTCACGCTGGCGCGGCAGCTGGCGGCCGAGCGCATCGAGGTGGTGGCCACCAGCGCCGTGCGCGACGCCACCAACGGGCCCGTCTTCACCCAGCGGGTGCACGCGTCCACCGGGTGCACGGTGCGCATCCTCAGCGGCGAGGAGGAGGCGCTCCTGTGCTTCCGCAGCGCGCTGGCGCACTTCGAGCTGGGCGCCGGCCGCACGGTGGTGATGGACATCGGCGGCGGCTCGCTGGAGCTGGTGCTCGCCAAGGACGGCCTCATCGAGCGGGTGGCCTCGCTCCCCTTTGGCGCGGTGCGCATGACCGAGCGGTTCCTGGCCCCCGAGGTGCGCCCGCGCCGCGTGGAGGCGCTGCGGGCGCATGTGCGCGAGGGGCTGCGCAAGGCGGTCCCCGTGAAGGACTGGCGCGGCGCGCAGGTGATCGGCTCGGGGGGCACCTTCACCAACCTCGCCGGCATCGTGCTGGCGCGGCAGCGGCTGGAGGTGCGCTCCACCCACGGCACGCGCGTGTCGCGGGTGGAATTGGAGCACGTGCTGGAGTGGCTGCAGCGGCTGACCGGGGCCGAGCGCCAGGTGGTCCCCGGCCTCAACCCGGCCCGCGCCGACATCATCGTGGCCGGGCTCGCCACCGCGGCCGAGGTGCTGGCGCGCTTCGATCCGCAGGAGCTGGTGGCCTCCGGCTACGGCATCCGCGAGGGGCTCCTGCTGGAGGCCGCCCGCGTGACCCCCGTGGCAGCCGATCCCGGGGCCTCCCGCGACCGCTCGGTGCGCGCCTTTGCCGAGCGGTGCCACTACGAGGAGCCGCACGCGCGGCAGGTGCAGCGGCTGGCGCTGCTGCTGTTCGACGCGCTGGCGCCGCAGCTGCGGATGGGGACGGACGACCGGCGCCTGCTGGCCGATGCCGCGCTGCTGCACGATGTGGGCTACCACATCAACTACGAGAAGCACCACAAGCACTCCTTCCACCTCATCTCCCATGCGGAGCTGCTGGGGATGACGCCGGCGGAGCAGGTGATCATTGCGCATGTGGCACGCTATCACCGGGGGGCCCCCCCCAAGGTGCGCCACCGCGCATTCGGGGGGCTGGAGCGGGGCGTGCGGGAGCGCATCGTCAAGCTCGCCGCGCTGCTCCGCTTTGCCGATGGCCTCGACCGCGGCCACGTGGGCGCGGTGGGGATGGTGCGGGTGCGCCTGACCCCCGCCGCGCTGCGGGT
>JBILKP010000057.1:0-14406 GCA_044376625.1 Gemmatimonas sp.
CGCCCGTATTACGCGGGTGCACGCGCGCACGTTCTCGCTGGCGAGCCGCCTGCTCCCCGAGGGGAAGCGGCGGGCGGCCTTTGCCCTGTACGCCTTCTGTCGCATTGCCGACGACCTGGTGGACCAAGCGGACCATGGGGACCGGGTGGCGCTGCGGGCCCAGCTGGAGGCGTACCGCCAGCAGCTGCGCGACGCGCTGGCGGGGCACCCCAGCGGGCCGGTGTTCCGGGAGCTGGCGGCGGTGACGCGGCGGTTCCGGGTGGACGCGGCCCCGTTGTTCGAGCTGCTGGACGGGGTGGAGTGCGACCTGGAGGCGCACCGGTACGCCACGTGGGCCGAGCTGGAGCGGTACTGCGAGGGGGTGGCCAGCTCGGTGGGGGAGATGTGCACGTACGTGTTCGGGGTGCCGGCGGGGCCCGCGCTGCTGCCGCAGGCGATCCGGTATGCCCGGACGCTGGGGACGGCGATGCAGCTGACCAACATCCTGCGGGATGTGGGGGAGGATGCCCAGCGGGGGCGGTGCTACCTGCCGGCCGAGGATCTGGCGCGGTTCGGGCTGACGGCGGATGAGGTGCTGGCGGGAGCGCGCACGGGGCTGGGGCGCGACCCGCGCTGGGCGCGGCTGATGGCGTTCGAGGTGAGCCGGGCGCGGGCGCTGTACGACGCGGCGATGCCCGGGATTGCGCTGCTGTCGGCCGACGCGCAGGGGTGCGCGGCGGCGTGCGCCACGGGGTACGCCGGGATCCTGGGGGCGATCGAGGCGCAGGGGTACGACACCCTCACCGCGCGGGCGCGCCTGGGGCGGCTGGCGCGGGTGGGGATCCTGTGGCAGGCGTGGCGCTACCGCGCCCCCGTCCCCGACCTGTCGGCGCTGGGCCGCGGCCCGCGCATCGAGTGGGAACCCAACACGGCGTCGGCGTCGTCCGACGCCCTTGTCCGCCTGGCCTGAGGTCCGTAGCCCATGACGCCCACGCTCGACCGCGACGACTCCGCGTCGCTGCTGTTCCGCATCGCCTCCTTCGCGCTGCTGGGGCACCTGGCCTTCAGCGCCTTCTCGGCGTTTGCGTTCGCCACGTTCCTGCACCCGCCGTATCCGGCGTGGCTGCAGACGCCGCAGAACCAGAAGGTGATGGCCATCGGCTACACCTACGGCGGCGCGACCACGGTGACGCTGGGGGCGGTGGCGGGGCTGGCGTTCCTGGCGCACGCCGTGGGGATGCGGCGGGCGCTGGCGGCCTTTGCGGCGTCGCTGGTGCTGGCGTTCCTCTCGGAGTACGCCGGCACGGTGACCGACTATCCGTTCGGGGCGTACGAGTACACCAGCCAGCTGGGGTACAAGATCCTGGGGCGGGTGCCGTTCAACATCCCCACGTCGTGGTTCTACATGCTGGTGGCGTCGCTGGCCATCTGCGGGCGGCTGCTGCCGGCCACCGACGACAACGCGTCCAAGTGGTGGTGGGCGTTCGTGGGGGGGGTGGTGCTGACGCTGTGGGACGTGTCCATGGACCCGGCGATGGTGAAGACCAACCACTGGTTCTGGCAGATTGGCGACCTCTCCGACCGCGGCGCGTTCCAGGCGTTCATCGGCACGCCGATCTTCTTCGGGATGCCGCTGACCAACTGGCTGGGGTGGCTGCTGACGGGGATCGTGGTGGCGCGGGTGATGCTGGCGATCATCCCCCCGTCGCAGTGGGCGGCGCAGGTGGCGCCGGCGCGGCTGCCGCTGGCGCTCTACGCCATCAACGGGCTGTTGCCGCTGGCCATCTGCTTCCGGTGGGACATGGTGCCGGCGGGGGTGCTGGGGCTGATTGCCATGGCGGTGCCGCTGGGGTTGGCGCTGCGGAACGACCCGGCGCTGCGGGGGGCGGGCACCGCGACGCCCCGTCAGGCGTTGTCCCCGCAGGGGTAGGAGCCCGGGGGCCATGGAGGCGCTGCGTCCCATCTTCGACTCCGACTGGCTGCCGATCGGGATCCTGGTCCTGATCGTGGTGGAGGCGGCGGTGATCGTGCGGTACCAGCAGCGGCACCCCGAGGGGCCGTTGGGCGCGCCCAACGTGCCCCGGCTGCTCACCTTCCTGGGGGCCGGGGGGTCGCTGGTGGCGGCGATGATCTTCCACCGGCGCCCCGAGCCCGCCCCTGCGCTGTTCGCGCTCGCCATGCTGGCGGCGCTCGTGATCCACGTCTGGCACATCCGGGTTCTGTTCCGTCGCTGACCGGCGGGGGGGCCCGCTCCCCCTTTTTCCTTCGGCACCGCGCATGCGCATCATCGTCATCGGCAGCGGGTTCGGCGGCCTGGCCGCCGCCATCCGCCTGCAGGCCCAGGGGCACCAGGTCACCATCGTCGAGAAGCTCGACAAGCCCGGCGGCCGGGCGTACGTCTTCGAGCAGGACGGCTTCACCTTCGACGCCGGCCCCACCATCGTCACCGCCCCCTGGCTGATCGACGAGCTGTTCGCCCTCACCGGGCGCCCCACGGACGACTACGTCCGGCTGGTCCCGCTCGACCCGTTCTACAACATCCGCTTCGAGGACGGGTCGGTGTTCCACTACAACGGGGACAAGGAGGCCCTGGTGCGCCAGGTGGCCGCCTTCAACCCCGCCGACGTGGACGGCTACCTGCGCTTCCGCGCCAAGGCGTGGGAGATCTTCAACGTGGGGATGCCGCTGATCGACAAGCCCTTCCTGACCATGGGCTCGATGGCGCGCGCGCTCCCCGACCTGGTGCGCACGCGCGCCGACAAGTCGGTGGCGGCGCTGGCCGACCAGCACATCCGCGACCCGCGGCTGCGGCAGGTGTTCTCCTTCCACCCGCTGCTGGTGGGGGGGAACCCCTACCGCGCCTCGTCCATGTACGCGCTGATCCACAAGCTGGAGCAGCAGTGGGGGGTCCTCTTCGCGATGGGGGGGACCGGGGCCATGGTGCGCGGCTTCGTGCAGGCCTTCGAGGACCTGGGCGGGACCATCCGCTACGACAGCGAGGTCGCGGAGATCGTCCTCCCCCCCGGCGTCCGGCGGGCCACCGGCGTGCGGCTGGCCGACGGCGAGACGCTCTCCGCCGACGCGGTGGTGTGCAACGGCGACGTGGTGCAGGCGCACCGCACGCTCCTGCCCCCCTGGGCGCGCCCCTCCATGAGCGACGCGAAGACCGAGCGGATGCGCCTCTCCATGTCGCTGTTCGTGATCTATTTCGGCACCAACCGGCAGTATCCGGACATCGCGCACCACGAGATCATCATGGGCCCCCGCTACCGGGAGCTCCTGGAGGACATCTTCGAGCGGAAGATCCTCGCCGACGACTTCTCGCTGTACCTGCACCGCCCCACGGCCACCGACCCCACGCTGGCCCCCCCGGGGCACGACTGCTGGTACGTCCTCTCCCCGGTGCCGCACCTGGGGGGGAACGTGGACTGGGAGGCGGCGGGGGAGCGCTACCGCGATCGCATCATGCAGTACCTGGAAGACCGCTACCTGCCGGGGCTGCAGGCGTCCATCGTGACCGAGCGCCGGGTGGACCCGCGCTACTTCGCCGACCGGCTGAACAGCTTCAAGGGGAACGCCTTCGGGCTGGAGCCGGTGCTCACCCAGTCGGCCTACCTGCGGCCGCACAACGTGAGCCCCGACATCCCCAACCTGTACTTCTGCGGTGCGGGGACGCACCCGGGGGCCGGGCTGCCGGGGGTGATCTCCAGCGGCAAGATCGTGGCCGAGCTGATCGGGGGGGCCCGCGCCCCCCGTCCGGCCCGCACCCCGGTGCTGCAGCCGGGCTGACCGGCCGGGGGCTGACCGCCGCCGCCCCCCTCCCCTCCCCCGCACGGGGCGCCCCCGCCGGGCGCCCCGTCGCCGTTCCCCCCCGCCCCCGTTAGCTTTCCCGGATGGACATCACGATCACTCCCACCGAGTCCACCGGCGTCTCGCGGCGCCTCCAGATCTCGGTGCCCGCCGACGCCGTGGCGTCGTTCGAAGACCAGGCCGCGCGCAAGTACGCCGCGCAGGCCCGCATCCCCGGCTTCCGCCCCGGGAAGGCCCCCCCGTCCATGGTCCGCAAGCGCTTCGGGGAAGCCGTGCGCGCCGAGGCCGTGGAGCTGGCCATCAACGAGGCGTTCCGCATCGCGGTGGACCGCGAGGGGCTCAAGCTGGCGGCGCAGCCGCACCTGCACCACCTCAAGGCCGAACCCGGCGCCGCCGTGGAGTTCGAGATGCACTGCGAGGTGCGCCCCGAGCCGGCGCTCTCGCGCGTCACCGGCTTTGCGCTCACCCGCCGTGAGGCGCTGGTGGGGGAGGAGCAGGTGGACGAGCAGCTGGAGCGCATCCGCGACCAGAAGGCCGAGTGGACCCCCGTGGAGGACAAGCCGCTCCCCGGCGACATGGTCACCGTGCTGCTGGCCTCGGCCGAGGCGGATGGCACCCTCCCCGAGGGGCGCGAGTACCGCCTGGTGCTGGGGGGCGGGCAGGCCATCGCCGGGGTGGAGGAGCTGGTGATGCAGGCCACCCCCGGGGGCACGGTGGAGGCGCCGGTGCGCTGGCCCGACGACTTCCCCGACGAGGCGCAGCGCGGCGTCACCAAGCTGGTGCGGGTGGAGCTCCAGGACGTGAAGCGCAAGGTGCTGCCGCCGCTGGACGACGCGCTGGCGCGCGAGCTGGGCGACTTCGACTCGGTGGCGGCGATGCGCGAGACGGTGGCGCGCGACATGGGCGAGCACGCGCGGCGCGAGGCGGACGCGGCGCTGCGCCAGCAGCTCATGGAGCAGCTGCTGGAGGCCAACCCGTTCGACGTCCCCGGGGCCTGGGTGTCCCAGGTGGTGGAGGGGTACCTGCAGATGTACCGCATCCCCGACGGCGAGAAGCGCCGCTTCGCGGACGAGTTCCGCCCCATGGCGGAGCGGCAGGTGAAGCGCGACGTGGTGGTGGACGTGCTGGCCGAGCGCGAGCAGCTGGCGGCGTCGGCCGCCGACGTGGACGCGCGCATCGAGGCGATGGCCGCCGAGCGGAACACCGACCCGGGGCAGCTGTACGCGCAGTGGCAGAAGGCGGGGCGCCTGGAGCAGCTGGAGCGCGAGATCACCGAGGAGCGCGTCTTCGCGTGGCTGCTGGAGCAGAACCCCGTCTCGGCCGCGTGAGCGGCCCCTCCCCGACCCCCTGACCGGAGCATCCATGGCATCGATCTACATGCCGTACATCATCGAGCGCTCCAGCCGCGGCGAGCGCACGTACGACATCTTCTCGCGGCTGCTGATGGACCGCATCATCTTCCTCGGCTCGCCGATCAACGATGACGTGGCCAACATCATCATCGCGCAGATGCTGTTCCTCGAGGCCGACAACCCCGAGAAGCCGATCCACCTGTACATCAACTCCCCCGGCGGGTCGGTGTCGGCGGGGCTGGCCATGTACGACACCATGCAGTTCATCAAGGCGCCCGTGCACACCACCTGCATGGGGATGGCCGCCAGCATGGGGGCGTTCCTCCTGTGCGCCGGCGCCGCCGGCCACCGCAGCGCGCTCCCGCACTCGCGCATCATGATCCACCAGCCGTCACAGAGCGGCGGCGGCGGGTCGGCCTCGGACATCGAGATCCAGGCGCGGGAGATCCTCTACCTGCGCACCAAGATGAACGAGCTGATGGCCAAGCACTCGGGGAAGCCGGTGGAGCAGATCGAGCGCGACACCGACCGCGACCGGTTCATGAGCGCCACCGAGGCCAAGGAGTACGGGCTGGTGGACACCGTCATCGAGCAGAAGCCCGCCTGAGCGCGCACCGCGCAGCGGGATGGGGGGGCGGCGGGGCCGGGGACTACCTCGGCCCCGCCGTCGCGTTCCGGACGTGCATGCGGATCTCGGTGGCCGGACGCGTGGTGAGGCGGGCGTAGGGGCGCACCGTGTCCGGGGCCGGCACGGCGAAGTCGAAGCGGCGCACCAGCCGCGCCAGGATGAGCGCCGTCTCGATGGTGGCGAAGGCCGCCCCCACGCACACCCGCGGCCCCGCGCCGAAGGGGAGGTAGCTGCCGGGCACCTGCTGCGCCTCCCGCTCGGGGAGGAACCGGTCGGGGTCGAAGCGGTCGGGGTGCGGCCACAGCCGCTCGTGCCGGTGGATGCTCCAGGGGGCGATCATCAGCATCGTCCCCCGCGGGACCCGCCGGTCGCCGATGACCGTGTCGCGCGCCGCCACCCGCGGCAGGAAGGTGATGGGCGGGTACAACCGCAGCACCTCGCGGAAGACGTTGCGCACGGTGGGGAGGCGCTTGGTGTGCTCCAGCCGCACCGGCCCGTCCCCCACCACCGCGTCCACCTCGGCGCGCAGCCGCGCCACCACGTCGGGACGCTGCGCCAGGATGAAGAACGCCCAGGTGAGGGAGCTCGCCGTGGTCTCGTGGCCGGCCAGGAAGAAGACGCCCAGCTGGTCGATCAGCTCCTCGCGGGTGAAGGGGGCGCCGGTGTCGGTATCGCGCGCCTCCAGCACGGCGCCGGCGATGTCGTCCAGCCCCGGGGTGGCCAGGCGGGCGTCCAGCATGGCCCCCAGGTGACGGCGGATGTTGCGGCAGGCCTCCACCACGGCGGGGGGTTGCGCATGCGGCGACCAGGGGCGGTCCCAGAGGAGCCGCTTGAGGTCGATGCTCCCCACCTGCCGCTCGAAGCGCATGAAATCGTCGAACACCGCGCGCGACGTGTCACCGGCCAGCGGCACCGAGAAGATCGTGCGGGTGATCACGTCGGCGGTGAGGTGGCTCATCGCCGCGTCGAGGGAGAAGGCGGCGCCCGCGGCCGCCTGGTCCGCAAGCCACCCCTCGAAGTCGTCCACCGCGGCGGCCATGAAGTCGAAGGCGCGGTGGATCCGCATGTGGGAGAAGGCGGGTTCCACCATGCGGCGCTGCCGCCGCCACGTGTCGCCGCTGGTGACGAACATGGAATTGCCGACCAGGTCCTCCAGCGCCTCGACGAAGAGGTCGTTCTTGGGGAAGAGGTCGTGGTCGGCCAGGATGCGGGCCACCCAGGCGGGGTCGTTGACCAGGAGGATCCCGCGCCGGGTGTAGCCCAGCGGGGTGATCATCTCGCGGTAGGCGAGATCCGGGAGGAGGCTGAGCAGATCCTTCTCGCGGCGCCAGAGGAGGCGCAGCAGCGAGGGGACCGGCGGGCGCGGCCGGGGCGCGGGCGGGCGCCAGCCGCCGGCGGCGGGGTCAGCCACGCGACGCCAGCGGGGCCGCCACCGGCGCGGGGCGCCGGCGCTGCTGCAGCCGGATCCGCGCCTGGTGATAGATGATGATGGCCAACCCCACCACCAGGGGGATGGCCCACATGCGGGGGTTGAGGGCGTTGCGGGGCATGAACCGCACGAAGCCGAACGCCATGAAGGCGGTGTACACCGAGATGCCGGCCCCCACGATCGCCTTGACGTGCTCCAGCTGGTAGGTGAAGCGCGCCGGCGCCGGGCGGGCAATGAACCAGAGGTTGGTGAGCCCCGAGGCCACCCCCACCACGCTGATCCCCATCATGAGCACCTCGCCAATCCGCCACCCCTGCCAGGCGCAGAGGAGGGCCATGGCGATGACCAGCCCGTTGGAGGCCAGGTTGGCCGGGTGACGGTTGGCCGCATGGTCCCGCTTGTTGCGCACCGCCACCAGCCCGTGCCACACCAGGTGAAGGGTGAGCACGGCGAGGTAGAGCATCATCCAGCCGAAGATCCCCTGGATGCGGCGCGGGGCCCAGTCGGTCAGGTGGGGGTGCGTGCCGACCGGGTCCAGCAGGGTGGACAGCGCCATGCCGATCGCCATGGTGGCCGTCACGGCCATGAGCCGGGCAAAGAGCAGGCCGACGCGGCGGTGCGTGGCCGACCCCTTGGCCCCCAGGGTGGGGATCCAGAAGAGGACCAGCCCCACCGCCCCGGTGAGGACGTGGACGGCCAGGAATCCCTTGAAGGGCCACATGGAGCGCGGGGTGAAGGGGGCGCCGACCGGAACCGCGGGGACCGTCCCGACGCGGAGGAATCGGGGCGATCCCCCGTGCGGATAGCCTACCGCGCGCCCGGAACCGCCGCCAGCACAGGCCGGCCGGGGCAATTCCTGCTTGACCCGGTCCCGGAAAACCGGCTTATTCAACAGTTGGCAGGGACGCCGCCGCCCTCCCCGGGGTCCGGGGGGTTAATTCTGGCGCGAACCGGCCGAAGCTGTAGCTGTAGCCTGTGTTGGGGGGGCCAAAGCCGGCCCCCGGACCCTTGCGGCCCGTCCCGGAATCCCATGTCCCACGACAAGCACCTGCGCTGCTCCTTCTGCGGCAAGTCCAAGGATGCCGTCCGGAAGTTCATCTCCGGGCCGTCCGTGTACATCTGCAACGAGTGCATCGCCCTCTGCAACGAGATCCTGGCGGAGGACGAGGAGCGCGAGGTGGCGGATGCGATCACCCAGGTCCCCACGCCGCGGGAGATCAAGGGGATCCTGGACCAGTACGTGATCGGGCAGGAGCAGGCCAAGAAGGCGCTGTCGGTGGCGGTGTACAACCACTACAAGCGCATCAATGCGGCGGGGTCGGCGCGGGAGGACGACGCCGAGCTGGACAAGTCCAACATCCTGCTCATCGGCCCCACCGGGGTGGGGAAGACGCTGCTGGCCCAGACGCTGGCGCGCATCCTGGACGTGCCGTTCACCATCGCCGACGCGACCACGCTGACGGAGGCGGGGTACGTGGGGGAGGATGTGGAGAACATCCTGGTGCGGCTGCTGCAGGCGGGCGACTTCAACGTGGCCGAGTGCGAGCGCGGCATCGTGTACATCGACGAGATCGACAAGATCGCGCGGAAGTCGGAGAACCCGAGCATCACGCGCGACGTGTCCGGCGAGGGGGTGCAGCAGGCGCTGCTCAAGATCCTCGAGGGGACGGTGGCGAGCGTGCCGCCGCAGGGGGGGCGCAAGCACCCGCAGCAGGAGTACATCCAGATCAACACGAAGGACATCCTGTTCATCTGCGGCGGGGCGTTCGACGGGCTGGAGAAGATCATCGAGGCGCGCACCGGGCGCCGCACGATCGGGTTTGGCGACGAGCGCCCCGACGGGCGCGTGCGCCCGATCGCGAAGGCGGCGCCGTCGCGGTCGCCGTTTGCCGAGGTGGAGCCGGACGACCTGCTGCGCTTCGGGATCATCCCCGAGCTGGTGGGGCGGCTGCCGGTGTGCGTGCCGCTGGATGCGCTGGACGAGGAGACGCTGGTGCAGATCCTCAAGGAGCCGAAGAACGCGCTGACCAAGCAGTATGGGCGGCTGTTCGACCTGGAGGAGGTGAAGATCACCTTCGAGGAGACGGCGCTGCGGGCGGTGGCGCGCAAGGCGCTCAAGCGCGGGACCGGGGCGCGCGGGCTGCGCGCCATCCTGGAGGAGACGCTCCTCGACACGATGTTCGACCTCCCCACGCGCGATGACGTGGTGGAGGTGCGGGTGACCGAGGCGGCGGTGGAGCGCGGCGGCCCGCCGCTGCTGGAGATCGCCCCCGCCCGCCAGAAGAAGGAAGCCTGAGCCCGCCGCGACGCGCGGCCCCGCCGCGCCGGCGGGTTCCGGTCCTCCCGCTGCGCGACGTGGTGCTGTTCCCCCACGTCGCCATGCCGCTGCTGGTGGGGCGCGCGGCCTCGCTGGCCGCCGTCCAGTCGGCGCGCGATGGCGAGGGGCTGCTGCTGCTCGCGGCGCAGCGCGCCCCCGAAGCCGAGGACCCCGCGGCCGCCGACGTGCACCGCACCGGGGTGCTGGCCCGCCTGGTGGACGTGACGCCGCTCCCGGGGGGCACCGTGCGGGTGCTGGTGGACGCGCTCGAGCGGGTCACGCTCACGCGGATCGCCCGGGGGGCGGGGGGCGCGCTGGAGGCGCTGTGGACGGGCGCCCCGCTGGGCGGTGGCGAGGCCCCCGTGGCGCCCGCGTTGCGCGCCGCCGTGCGCCATGCGCTGGCCCGGTTCGAGGAGTATGCCGCCCTGCACCGGCAGCTCCCCCCCGAGGTGGTGGCCTACCTGCACAGCCAGGAGGTGCCGGCCCGCCAGCTGTTCACCATGGCGGCGCACCTGCAGGGCGACCGCGCGCTACGCCAGCGGCTACTGGAGGCGCCCACCATGGCGGCGCTTGCCGCGGAGCTGGCCGCCGTGCTGGCGTCCGAGGTGGAGCTGCTGCGCCTGGAACGGCGCATCGACGAACAGGTGCGCGGCACCATGTCGCAGCACCAGCGGGAGTTCTACCTGCAGGAGCAGCTGCGGGCCATCCACAAGGAGCTGGGGGCGGGAGAGGAGGACGAGCCCGAGCAGCTGTTGCGGCAGGTGGCCGACCGCGGGCTCCCCGAGGCGGTGGCGGCGCGGGTGCGGCGGGAGATCCAGAAGCTGCGGCGCACCCCCGCGCACTCCCCCGAGGGGGCCGTGGTGCGCGGCTGGGTGGAATGGGTCCTGGCGCTGCCGTGGACGCACCGCGCCCCCGAGCACACCGACGTGGAGCAGGCGCGGCTGGTGCTGGACGGCGATCACTTCGGCTTGGGCGAGGTGAAGGAGCGGCTGCTGGACCATGTGGCGGTGCTGGCGCGCGCGGGGCGGCTGCCGGGGCCCATCCTCTGCCTCGTGGGGCCGCCGGGGGTGGGGAAGACCTCGCTGGGCCGGTCCATCGCCAGGGCGCTGGGGCGCCCGTTCGTGCGCGTGGCGCTCGGTGGCGTGCGCGACGAGGGGGAGATTCGCGGGCATCGCCGCACCTACGTGGGGGCGATGCCGGGGCGCATCGTGCAGGGGATGCGCCGCGCCGGCGCCCTCAATCCGGTGTTCCTGCTGGACGAGGTGGACAAGATGGGGCATGACTGGCGGGGCGACCCCGCCGCCGCGCTGCTGGAGGTGCTGGACCCGGAGCAGCATCACGCCTTCGGCGACCACTACCTGGACGTGGACGTCGACCTGTCGCAGGTGCTCTTCCTGACCACGGCCAACACGCTGGCGGGGATCCCGGAGCCGCTGCGCGACCGGCTGGAGATCGTGCGCATCCCCGGCTACCTGGAGCAGGAGAAGGTGGGGATTGCCGAGTGGTTCCTGGTGCCGCGGCAGCTGTCGGCGCATGGGGTTCCCCCCATTTCCGTGGCGCTGGCCCCCGACGTGCTCCCCGCCATCATTCGCGGATGGACGCGCGAGGCGGGGGTGCGCGAGCTGGAGCGGCGCGTGGCGCGGCTGGCCCGCAAGCTGGCGCGCCGTCCCGCCGTGGCGGAGGGCGCCCCGCCCATGGCCGTGACGGTGGAGGAGCTGCCGGCGCTGCTGGGCCCGCCGCGCTACCAGGACGAGCCGCTGGACCCCGACGGGATGGTGGGGGTGGCCACCGGGCTCGCCTACACCGCCGTGGGCGGGGAACGCCTGGAGATCGAGGTGAGCGTGGTTCCCGGGCGTGGGCGGCTGCAGCTCACCGGCACCCTGGGGGACGTGCTCAAGGAATCGGCCTCGGCCGCGCTGGGGTGGGTGCGTGCGCGCGCCACCGCGCTGGGGATCCCCGAGGATTTCGTGCGCACGCGCGACCTGCACATCCACCTCCCCTCGGGGGCCACCCCCAAGGACGGCCCGTCCGCCGGCATCGCGCTGGCCACGGCCCTGGTGAGCGCGCTCACCGGCGTGCCGGTGCGCCGCGACGTGGCGCTCACCGGCGAGGTCACGCTGCGCGGGCGCGTGCTCCCCGTGGGGGGGATCCGCGAGAAGGCCATGGCCGCGCGGCGCCACGGCGTGGCGCGCGTGGTGCTGCCGCAGGGGAACGCGCGCGACCTGGACGAGCTCCCCGCCGACGTGCGCGACGGCGTGGCGTGGCACCCCGTGCGCACCATGGACGAGGTGCTGGCCCTGGCGCTGGCGCAGGCCCCCCCCACGGAGGCGCGATGATCATCCGCTCGCTGGAGTACCTGGGCCCGATGGCCACGCGCGGCGGGTGGCGCCCCCCCGCCGAGCTCCCCGAGGTCGCCTTTGCGGGGCGCTCCAACGTGGGCAAGTCGTCGCTCCTCAACCGCCTGATGCGGCGCAAGGGGTTTGCCCGCGTCAGCAACACCCCGGGGCGCACGCGGGAGGTGCACTTCTTCCGCGTGAACGACGCGTTCGTGCTGGCCGACCTGCCCGGGTACGGCTACGCCCGCATCTCCAAGGCGCGCAAGGCCGAGTGGCGCCCGCTCATCGAGGGCTACCTGGCCGACTCCCCGCAGCTGCGCGGGGTGGTGCAGCTGCTGGACGCGCGCCATGATCCCACGGGCGACGACCACGTGATGCTGGACTTCCTGGCGGAGCTGGGGGTGCCGGTGATCGTGGCGGTGACCAAGGTGGACAAGCTCAAGCCGCTGCAGGCGACGGCGCGGGTGGCCGAGCTCACCACGCAGCTGGGGCTGGACCCGGAGCAGGTGATCCCGTTCAGCGCCCGCACGGGCGCGGGGCGCGACGAGCTGGCGGACGCGGTGGAGATGCTGGTGACCCAACCGGACTGGAGGACGGCCCCATGACGGACACGCTGGGCAGCGCGATGGTGCCAGGCGCACGACGGCGGTGGATCGCCGCCGCGCTGCTGGCGGCGGCCATGGCCGTGGCCCCCGCCGCGCCGGGGATCGCGGCGCCGCTGCACGCGCAGGCCGGCCACGCACCGGGCTCCCAGCAGGCGGCGGGGGACACCCTCGATCCCAATTGGGTCCCCACCGGCTTCGGCACCCTGCGGCAGGACGACATCGCCATCAAGGTGTCTCCCGCCAACGGCCTGCAGGTGCGCGCCATCCCGCTGGACGAGCGGTTCATCCGGCTGCTCTCCCCCGACTCGTACCGCGCGCTGCGCGACCTGGTGGTGCGCAACGAGGCGGCGCTGCGACAGGTGCAGGAGCGCAACCGGCTCCCGGCCTACTCGGTGTGGTACGTGAGCTTCTTCGCGCTCGAGCAGGGGGAGACGCGCTTCTCCCCGCAGGAGCTGATCCTGAGCAACAGCGGACGGGACTTCCGGCCGCTGGACGTGCTGCCGCTGACGCCGGGGTTCGGGGCCTTCCGCCTGCGGCAGCGCGAGGTGCAGTCGGGGCTGCTGGTCTTTGACGGCCAGCTGGAGCTCAACCAGCCGATCACGGCGATGCTGGAGAGCACCACGTCGGTGACCGACTGGGGGGCCGTGCTGCAGCGGGTGGAGCGGGAGCGCGCGCTGGTGCGCTCCCGGGCCGCCTCGGCGGCCAAGCGCCCCCCCGCGCACCCCTGACGCCCCTCCCCCCGTGGGGGGCGCCGCTCACCCCATGGGGAGGGGCACGCGCAACACATCCTCCACGGGACCGGCGTCCCCCGTCCGCAGCAGGTGCAGGGCGTGGCGCACCGCCTCGTGTTCGCGGGGCCACGCCAGCAGGCGCAGCGCGGTGACGGGCGCGCACCAGCGGGCCTGGTCGTGCTCGGGGCCCAGCACCGGCGGGACAGCCTCGGGCACCACGGCGGCAAACACCGTCGCCAGCTGCAGCGTGTCAGGGCCCGGCAGGTAGAAGGGGCTCACACCGATGCTGTAGAGGCGCGCCACCGGAAGGCCGGTCTCCTCGCGCACCTCGCGCAGCGCCCCCTCGGTGGGGCGCTCCCCCGGTTCGAGGCGGCCGTGCACCACCTCCCACGCGCCCGGGCAGCGCGCCCCGGCGGCCCGGCGCAGCAGCAGCAGCTGCCACCGGCTGCGCCGCCCTGCGGGGGCCGGCGCCAGCAGGAGGACGTCCACCACCCCCACCACGATGCGCGTGGTGGGCGCGACGGGAAACGGCGGTGGGGGCGGGGACGGCGGCGCGGGGAGCATGGGCGAATCGTAGTGCGAGCCCGCCCTCCCGGGGGAGGGCCCCCGGCTGGGCACCAGCCCCCGCTGGTCGAACTTTCCCCCCGCGCCCGGTAGTTTCCCCGGATGGACGCCCTCGTCGACTTCCTCGCGCGCACCGCCCCCTGCCGGGACACGGGCGGGCTGGTGCCGGTATGGCGCGACGTCCTGCTGGACCAGGTGACGGCGGTGGGGGCGTTTGCGCGGCTGCGGCGCCCCCCGTTTGCCTTCCTGCTCGAGTCCGCCCCCGCCGGTGGCGAGGCGTGGGCACGCTTCACCTTCCTGGGCACCGAGCCGCGCGCGGCGTGGCGGCTGGTGGACGACGTGGTGGAGCTGTGGAGCCCGGAGGCGGGGTGGCACGGGGCCCACCGGGTGGCAGACCCGCTGGCCGACCTGCAAACGCGCGTGGCGGCGATGCGCCCGGTCCCCTGCCCCGAGCTGGGCCCCTTCTGGAGCGGCGCCGTGGGGTACTTCGGCTACGACGTGGTCCGCCACATCGAGCGGCTGCCCCACGCGCCGCCCCGCACGACGTCAGTCCCCGACGCCTGCTTCCTGTTCACGCGGGGGCTGGTGGTGATCGACAACTGGCGGGGCCAGGCGCGCGTGATCGTGTCGGTGGCGGTCCCCGCCGGGGCCGATG
>JBILKP010000214.1:0-4813 GCA_044376625.1 Gemmatimonas sp.
CAGAGCAGTAGTGCAGCGAGGCCAGCCCCAGCGGCGCGAACAGCTCCTCGCGCAGCGCGTCGCCCAGCGGCTGCTTGCGCGCCGCCTCCACCACCTGCCCCAGCAGGATGTAGCCGGTGTTGTTGTACAGCATCTGCGTGCCGCGCGCGAAGTCGGGGGGGAGGTCGCGCACGAGGGCCAGCGTGGAGTCCACCGCCATGCGCGGCGCCACCAGCGCCATCCCCGCCCGCGGGGCCCCGGTGTAGCTGGGGATCCCCGACGTGTGCCACATCATCTCGCGCAGCGTCATCCCCCGCCACCACCAGGGCACCGTGGGCACCCACCGCCCCACGCTGTCGTCCAGCGACAGGGCGCCCCGCTCGGCCAGCCGCATGACCGCCGCGGTGACGAACTGCTTGGTGACGCTCCCGATCCAGTAGACCCCATCGGCACGGGCGGGGACCCCGAGCTCCACATCGGCCTGGCCGTAGCCCTTGTGGAGGATCGTGTCGGTGCCACGCACCAGCATCACCGCCACGCTGGGCCAGCGACGCGCGGTCATCTCGGCGGTGACGATGGAATCGAGCGACCGGATGAGGGCGGCGCGGGGCTTGGAGCCCGGTGCGGGGAGGGGAGACTGCGCGCGCAGCGGGCCCGCAGCCACGAGGAGGCCCAGCGCGAGGGGGGCGAGGCGAGTGACGAAGCGCATCGGAGGGGCGGCGAGGGGGGACGGCGAGGGAACATGGCAGCCGGCGGCCGGGGATCGGGCCCCGGCCGCCGGCCGTACCGCGGTTACCGCAGCACCGGCATGGTGAACGACGCGGCGTCGGCGCCGGCGGGCCAGCGGGTGGTGACGGTCTTGAGCTTGGTGAAGAAGCGCACGCCGTCCATGCCGTGCTGGTTGTGGTCGCCGAAGGCGGAGCCCTTCCAGCCGCCAAAGGAGTAGAAGGCCAGCGGCACGGGGATGGGGACATTGACGCCCACCATCCCCACCTGCACGCGGTGGGCGAACTCGCGCGCGGCGCCGCCGTTGCGGGTGAAGATGGCCACGCCGTTGCCGTACTGGTGCGCGTTGCACAGCGCCAACGCCTCGTCCGCCGAGGCGGCGCGCACCACGCACAGCACGGGGCCGAAGATCTCCTCGCGGTAGATGGTCATTGCCGCGGTGACGCGGTCGAAGAGCGACCCGCCCAGGAAGAAGCCGGGGCCCTGCGCGGCGGGGTGCTGCCGCCCGTCCACCACCAGGGTGGCCCCCTCGGCCACGCCGGTGGCGACGTAGCCGGCCACCTTGTCGCGGTGCGCGGCGGTGACCAGCGGCCCCATGTCCATCCCCGGGGCCTCGGAGTCACCCACCTGCAGCGCGCGCACGCGCTCGGCCAGGCGCGCCACCAGCGCGTCGGCGGTGTCGTCGCCCACGACGACGGCCACGGAGATGGCCATGCACCGCTCACCCGCGGAGCCGTAGGCGGCGCCCATGAGCGACTCCACGGTCATGTCCAGGTCGGCGTCGGGGAGGACGACGAGGTGGTTCTTGGCGCCCCCCATGGCCTGCACGCGCTTGCCGTGGCGCGCGGCGGTCTCGTAGACGTGCTGTGCGATGGGGGTGCTGCCCACGAACGACACGGCCTGGATGCGCGGGTCGGTGCAGAGGGCGTTCACCGCCTCGGCGTCGCCGTGGAGGACGTTGAACACCCCCGCCGGGGCGCCGGCCTCGATGAACAGCTCGGCCAGGCGCACGCCGGTGGAGGGGTCGCGCTCGGAGGGCTTGAGCACCACGCAGTTCCCCGTGGCCAGCGCGGGGCCCAGCATCCACAGCGGCACCATGGCCGGGAAGTTGAAGGGCGTGATGGCGGCCACCACGCCCAGCGGCTGGCGCAGCGAGTGCATGTCGATGCCGCGCGACACGCCGTCGCTGAACTCCCCCTTCATGAGGTGGGGGATGCCGCACGCGAACTCCACCACCTCAAGCCCGCGCTGCAGCTCGCCACGGGCGTCGGCCACCACCTTGCCGTGCTCGCGGCTGATGAGGAGGGCCAGCTCGTCGGCGTGGGCCAGGCACAGCTCGCGCCAGCGGAACATCACGCGGGCGCGGTCCATGGGGGAGCGCTCCCCCCACGCGGGGAAGGCGGCCGCCGCGGTGGCGATGGCGGCCTCGATGTCGTCGGCGTTGCCCAGCGGGACCTGCGCGCTGGGGGCGCCGCTGGCCGGGTGGAAGGCGGTGGCGGTGCGCGCGGTGTGGCCGTCGTGGCGCGCCCCGTTGATGAAGTGCGGGATGCGGGGGAGGGTCATGGCGGGAGGGGAAGAGGCGGAGGCGGGGGCGTCAGGCAAGGGGTCAGGCGAGGGCGGTGGCGACGGCGTCGGCCACCTCGCGGGTGGTGGCGGTGCCCCCCAGGTCGGGGGTGCGGGGGCCGCCCTCCCCCACCACGCGCTCGATGGCGCGCACGATGCGGTCGTGCGCCTCGGGGAGCCCCAGATGGTCGAGCATGAGGGCGCCGGCCCAGATGGCGCCGATGGGGTTGGCGATGCCGCGGCCGGCGATGTCCGGGGCCGAGCCGTGGATGGGCTCGAACATGGACGGATGCGTGCGCTCGGGGTTGATGTTGGCCCCCGGGGCGACCCCCAGGCTGCCGGAGATGGCGGCGCCCAGGTCGGTGAGGATGTCGCCGAAGAGGTTGGAGGCGACGATGACGTCGAGCGTGTGCGGGTGCGTGACCATGCGCGCCGCCAGCGCATCGACGTGGTACTTGCGGCACGCCACCTCGGGGAACTCGGCGGCCACGGCGTCCACGGCCTCGTCCCACAGCACCATGCTGTGCTGCAGGGCGTTGGACTTGGTGGCGCTGGCCAGCAGCCGGCGCGGGCGGCGCGCCGCCAGCTGGAAGGCGTAGCGGGCGATGCGGTCGATGCCGTGGCGCGTGAAGAGCGCGGTCTGCTCCGCCACCTCGTGCGGGGTGCCGCGGTGCAGCCGTCCCCCCGACCCGCTGTACTCCCCCTCGCTGTTCTCGCGCACGCACACCATGTCGATGTCGGCGGGGAGGCGTCCCGCCAGGGGGCTGTGCACCCCCGGCAGGAGCCGCATGGGGCGCAGGTTGACGTATTGGTGGAAGCGCTGCCGGATGGGGAGGATGAGCTCCCACACCGAGACGTGGTCGGGGACGCCGGGGGCGCCGATGGCGCCCAGGTAGATGGCGTCGAAGCCCTGGAGGGTGTCCAGGGCGTCGACGTCCATCATGCGGCCGGTGCGCTGGTAGAACTCGCACCCCCAGGGGAAGTGGGTGTACTCCAGCGCCGTGCCGGTGCCGGCCACGGCGCGCTCGAGCACGGTGATCCCGGCGGGGATCACCTCGGGGCCGATGCCGTCGCCGGCGATGACGGCGATGCGGAGGGTCCGCTGGGTCATGGCGCCGGGCTCCGGGCTACATGCCCGGGGGCGTGAAGCGGCCGTCCTGGGCCAGCCATCCGCCGTCGGCGTAGATGATCGTGCCGTTGACGTAGCTGGCGGCGTCGGAGGCGAGGAAGAGGGTGGGGCCGACCATCTCGTCGGGGGAGGCCCAGCGATTGAAGGCGTTCTTGGCCGCGTAGGCGTTGTACCAGTCGGCGTTGGCCTTGATGGGGGCCGTGAGCGGCGTCTCCACCACGCCGGGGCCGACGCAGTTGACGCGCACGCCGAAGGGGCCGAATTCGCAGGCGGCACCCTTGGCGAGCTGCAGGATGGCGGCCTTGGTGGCGGAGTAGACGGCCTGGCCGGGCTCGACGACGATGGAGCGGATGGAGGAGAAGAGGACGATGCTGCCGCGGCGCTGCGGGACCATGATGCGGCCGGCGGCGCGGAGGACGTTGAAGTTGCCGGTGACGTTGACGTGCAGCACGCGCGCCAGCTCGTCGTCCTGGTAGTCGAGGAGCTTCTTGCGGACGTTGATGGACGGCGTGCAGATGACGATGTCGAGGCGGCCGTGGCGCGCGGCGATCCCCTCGAGGGCCTGGGTGACGGAGGCGGCGTCGGTGATGTCGACGCGGGCGCTCTCGGCGCCGCCGCCGGCGCGGGCGGCCGCCGCCGCGGCGGCGTCGGCGTTGACATCCAGGACGGTGACGGTGGCGCCCTGGCGGACGGCCCCGGCGGTGACGGCTTCCCCGATGCCGGAGGCACCGCCGATGATGGCGGTGACCTTGCCGGTGAGGTCGAACAGGTCGTGGTGGGACATGGCGGGCATCACGCGTGGGAGGTGGGGGGGATGGCGGGGCCGCCGCGGACTCGGCGGGCCCCGTGGACCAGGAGGAAGGCGCCAACGGCGGCGGCGAGGCCGCCCATGGCCGGGGTGACGCCGTGGAACGGGCGTCCCTCGAGGGCCACGCGCCAGCCACCCACGACGGCCATGCCGGCGAGGATGGCGGCCATGGCGTCGGTGCTGGTGACGCGCGGGGAGGCGAGTCCGCCGAGGATGGGGATGAAGAGGCTCACCCCCATGATGGTGTAGAAGATGCTGAGCGCGCTGACCACGCCGGCGGCCACCAGGGCGATGGCCACGCCGAGGGTGCCGGCGAGGACGGCGGTGAGGCGCGTGACGCGGAGGAGCTGGGCGTCGGTGGCCTGCGGGTTCACGAAGCGCTTGTAGAAGTCCTGGGCGAGCGACGTGGTGAGGATGAATAGCACCGCATCGGCGGCGGAGAGCTCGGCGGAGAAGACGGCGGCGAGCCCGAGGGCGCCGACGGCGGCGGGGACGCCCTGCATGAGGAGCGTGGGGAGGGCGAGCTCGGGCTGCGCCAGGTCGGGGAACTGGGCGCGGGCCATCATGCCGAGGAGGACGGGCACCGGGGCGTAGAGGACCAGCGCGAG
>JBILKP010000005.1:0-40095 GCA_044376625.1 Gemmatimonas sp.
GAGGAGCGCGGTGAGCCCCCCCTTGTTGCCGACAAGGTCGCCGTAGGTGGGGCCGCGCTCGCGACGATCGCCGGCAGTGGGGGTGACCCGGGTGTCGGAGTTGCCGGAGGGAGGGGGTGAGGTTGGGGTTGGAGTTGGAGATGCAGTTGGGGATGCAGTTGGAGATGCAGATGGGGATGGGGAGGGCCTGGGGGGGGGCGCTGGGGCCTCGGCGGCCTTGAGCGCTTGCAGGCGGCGGGAGCGCGCCATCAGGAAGGCGCGGTCGGCCTTTTCCTTGGCGGGGATGTCCTCCACGCGCGAGGTGGCCTCGAGGTCGGCGCCGCGGGCGGCCAGCACGCGGATGGCGGCGGCGCGGTTGGCGGCGGCGGCCCACATGAGCGGCGTCTGCTGGTACGCGGTCTCGCGGGCGTTCACGGCGGCGCCGCGGCCCACGAGCAGGGCCACGGTGGCGGAGTCGCCGCTGGAGGCGGCGAAGTGCAGCGGGGTGGCGCCTCCCGACGAGGTGATGGCGGTGAGCACCGCGCCGGCGTCCAGCAGCGCGCGCACCGCGGACGCGTGGCCATAGCGGGCGGCCAGGTGCAGCGGCGTGTAGTTACCGTTGCGGGTGACCACGTCGGTGCGGGCGCCGGCGGCCAGCAGCACCCGCACGGTGGCGGCATCACCCCGCTGCGCGCCCCAGTGCAGCGCGGTCATGCCGTCGCCCTGCGCCTCGTTCACGTCGGCCCCCTGCCGCAGCAGGGCGCGCACGCTCGCGGTGTCGCCGCGCATGACGGCGTCGGCCACCGCCGACTCGCCCGGGGGCGCCGGGGCGGCCGCCAGCGCCCCGGCCGTGAGCGCCACGACCACCAGGCGCCCCAGGCGCCGGCGCGCGCGGTCGCGCAGGGGGTCACCCATGCGTGAGCCCCAGCACGCCGGTGCTGTCCCCGAACGCGGTCAGGTCGTTCATGCCGAGGGTGTGCATCATCCCCAGCATGGCGTTGGCCATGGGGGTACCGTCGGGGGCCTTGATGTGCAGGTTGCCGGGGAGCCGGCCGCCGGCCTTGCCCAGCACGATGAGCGGGCAGCGGCGGTGGTTGTGGACGTTGGGATCGCCCATGGGCGACCCGTAGATGATCATCGTCTGGTCGAGGAGGGTGGCGTCCCCCTCCTGCAGCCCCTTGAGCTTCCCCAGCAGGTAGGGGAGCATGGCCACGTGGTACTGGTTGATGAGCTGGAAGTCGCTCACCCCCTTCTCGCCGCCGCCGTGGTGCGAGGCGGGGTGGAACCCCTTGTCGGTGCCGCTCTCGGGGTAGGCGCGGCTGGTGCCGTCACGGCTGAGCTTGAAGGAGAAGACGCGCGTGACGTCGGCCGCGAAGGCGAGCGCCTGGATGTCGAACATCAGCTCGACATGCTCCTGGAAGCCGTCGGGGACGCCGGCGGGCGCCTCGGGGAGGGCGCGCGGCTCGCCGCTGGTGTTGCGCGCCTCAACCATCTGGATGCGCCGCTCCACCTCGCGGATCTCGGTGAGGTAGCGATCGAGGCGGCGCCGATCCTCGGCGTCGAGGGTACGCGCCAGCGCCCCCATCTCGCCGGAGACGAAGTCCAGCAGGCTGCGGCGCGTGCGGCGGCGCTCGGCGCGGTCGGCGGCGCTGCCGCCCACGCCGAACAGCTTCTCGAAGGCCACGCGCGGGTCGCGGATGACCGGGAGCGGCTCGGTGGGGGACTTCCAGGAGATGGAGTCGGTGTACACGCAGGCGTAGCCGTAGGAGCAGCCGCCGGCCTGGTCGACGTTCTCGATGCACAGCTGCATGGAGGGGATGGGGGTGTCCATCCCGAAGCGCTGCGCGTAGAGCTGGTCGAGCGAGGTGCCCACGTGGACGTCGGAACCCTCGGTCTGCTTGGGGTGCGCCTGGGTGAGGAAGGTGGCGCTGGAGCGGAAGTGGTCGCCGCCGATCTCGGGGGGCGCCGAGGGCTCGGCTTCGCGGACGTCGGTGTTGCTGATGATGGTGAGGTAGTCGCGATAGGGCTCGAGCGCGCGCAACGCCGAGGGTGCGAGGTCGAACTGCCGCCCGGTGGCCGCCGGCGACCAGAAGTTGAGCTTGGCCCCGATGTCATTGCTCCCGGCCGCGCCGTGGACCATCTCGATGGCGATGAGCCGGGGGGCGCCGCCGGCCGGTGCGCTGCTGCGCCCGGTGGGGAGCATCGCATTGAGGTATGGCAGCGCGATGGTGGCGCCGAGCGACTGCACGAAGTGCCGTCGGGGGATGGGGCGCGAGGTGAGGAAGGGCATGGAGGGGGTCCTGGGGAGGGGCGTCAGCGGAGGGCGCCGACGGCCCCGGACGCGGGGCGGACGGCCTGGGTGGCGGGGATCTGGCGCAGGCGGAAGGGCTCGCTGCGCACGACCCCGAGGATGAGGTCGTGCAGGCGGTAGTTGCGGGCGCGGGCGGCGGCCTCGACCTGGCGCACGGCGGGGCCGTCATGCGGCTCGATGCGGCGGCCGATGCCGTAGGCCATCAGGTTGGCCACGAAGGAGCGCGCCAGCGGGATGGGACGGCGCAGGAGCGCCATCCGCAGGTCCTGCGGCCCGGTGACCTCGGTGCCGTCGTAGAAGGTGCCGCGCGTGTCCAGCGGCGCCATGTGCTCGCGGATGCGCCAGCGCCCGGTGACGTCGAAGTTGTCGAGCGCCAGGCCGATGGGGTCGATGACCGCGTGGCAGGAGCGGCAGGAGGGGTTGGCGCGGTGCTGCTCCATCCGCTCGCGGGTGGTGAGGCGGCGCCCCTCCTTGTCCCCGTCGGTGGCCTCGAGGTCGGGGACGTTGGGTGGGGGCGGCGGCGGCGGCGATCCCAGCAGGACCTCCATGACCCACTTCCCGCGGAGCACGGGGGAGGTGCGGTTGCCGAGGGAAGTGAGGAGCAGGACGCTGGTGTGCCCCAGCAGGCCGCGCCGCGCGGGGTCGGTGAGCGCCACCGGCCGGAACTGCTCGCCGGCCACGCCGGGGATGCCGTAGTGGGTGGCGAGGCGCTCGTTCACCCAGGTGGAGTCGGCGGTGAGCAGCTCCAGCAGCGAGCGATTGCCGCGGATGAGCCCCCCGACGAACCGCTCGGTCTCCTCGCGGGCGTCCTGCGCCAGCTGGAGGTTGAAGTCGGGGTACAGGATGGGGTCGGGGTGGACCTTGTCGATGTCCTGCAGGCGCAGCCACTGCGCGGCGAAGCGGGTGGCGAGGGCGTCGCTGCGCGGGTCGGCGAGCAGGCGGCGCGCCTGCGCGAGCAGCACCGTGGTGTCGGCGAGGCGGCCCGTGCGCGCGGCGGCCAGGAGCGCGGCATCGGGGGGGGCGCCCCAGAGGAAGAAGGAGAGGCGCGCGGCCAGGTCGAGGGGGCGCACCGGGACCATCGTGCCGGGGCGCGCGGCGGTGGGGAGCGCCTCGGTGCGGAAGACGAAGTGCGGGCTGGCCAGCGTGGCCTCGAGCGCGGCGCGCACGCCCCCCTCGAAGCCGTGTGCGGCGGCCCCGTCGTCGTAGAAGGCCATGAGCGCGGCCAGGTCGCCCGCGGCGAGGGGGCGGCGGTAGGCCTGCGTGGCCAGCCGGGTGACGATGGCCTGCGCGCAGGGGCGCTGCTCGGCGAGGGCCAGCGGACGGCAGGTGAAGACGCGGCGGCGGCTTTGCGTGTCGGAGACGCCGGTGGGGTTGGTGGGGCCGGTGACGGAGAAGACCTTGACGTGCCCCTGGATGGTGATGGCGTCCTGGATGCCGATCTGCGTGTCGGGGAGGCTGTTGCCGATGGGGGCCAGGTTGTCGTTGACCGGCCCCTCGAAGGTGCGCACGAAGGTGGCGGCGATGCGGCGCGCGCCCGCCTTCACGCGGATGGGCGGGGTGCGCAGGTCGAGCCCGGTGGGCTCGCTCTCGTGCATGCCGCGGTCCAGCACCATGGCGGCGACCCGCTCGCCGTCGACCGAGAACTCGAGCACCTCGTCGAAGGGGGCGTTGGAGCCCACCAGCTGCCCGATGGGGGTGCTGTGCAGGTTGACGTGGAAGACGTACTCGCCGTCGGCGGGGAAGATGTGCGTGACACTGAGGCCCCCGCGGGTGCCGGCCGGGGCACCGGTGGCCTGCTCCAGCTGGCTGGCGAGGCGCGGCACCTTGTACGTGGCGGTGCTCACCGGCGCCCTGGGATCGCCCACGGCGAGGCGGCTGATGGCGCTGGCCGCGTCGAGGTAGGCCTCCAGCACGGTGGCCGAGGGGAGCTGGACGTCGGCGATGTTGTCGAAGTTGGCGCTGCGCGTGTCGAGCGGGAGCCACGCCTCGGCGTTGACCTCGAGCCCCAGCAGGTCGCGGATGGCGCGCTCGTACTCGGGGCGGTTGAGGCGCTGGAAGGAGCGGCGCCCGGGGTTGGGGGCGCGGCGCACCGCCACGGCGCGGAACTGTTCGAGGGTCTCGGCCAGCTGCTGGAGGGTATCGCCGCCGGGGCGTGCGCGCCCCGGGGGGGGCATCATCCCCGTGCGGAGCTTGCCGATCATCTTCTCGGCGATGTCCGGGGCGTCGGTGCCCACGGTGGCGAGATCGAGCCCCTGCAGGGAGAGGTTCCCCTGCTTGCGCTGGTTGCTGTGGCAGCCGGCACAGCTGCGCTGGACGACCGCGTTGAGCGCGGGGAGCGCGGCGACGCGCGCGGACGCGGGGCGCGCGGTGGCGGGGCGCGCGGTGGCGGGGCGCGCGAGTACCGGATGCGCCGTTGCGACCTTTGGGGCAACCGCGGGGCGGGCCGGCGGCGGGGTGTGGGGGCCGGCGGCCCCCAGCAGGAGCGTCGGTGCCCCGAGGGCCGCGAGCAGGGGGATCTTCATGGGGGAGAAGCTGCGGGTGGCGCGGGAGGCTGGCAAGGAAACGCACCCCTCCGGGCTGGCGTTCAGGCGCCCGTGCGGGCCACGGCGGCCGGGGGCACACGCGTGAGGCGAGCCAGGGCGCCGAGCGCCCCGGGGAGCGCGCCAAAGCCGGCCACCAGCGCCAGCGGTCCCCAGCGGGTGCGGGCCACCCGTTGCACACCCATGGCGAGCCGCACCTGGCGTGCCACGTCCCGTCGCAGCGCCCCCTGGAAGTCCGCGGCGCTGGCGCCCTCGTCCAGCAGGTCGGCGGCCAGGCGACCGCTGTGCAGCGCGATGGCCATGCCGTCGCCGCAAAAGCTGGGGATGACGGCGGCCTGATCCCCCAGCCGGAAGAGGCCGTCGCGCGGGTGCGAGGGGGCCAGGTAGCCGTACGGGACGTTGCTGATGGCGAGCGGGCGCGGCAGGAGGGGCTCCGCGCTGTCCATCCAGCGCAGCGCCGGCTCGCGCTGCAGCGCGCGGGAGACCCCGTCCCAGTCCCCCCCCAGCGCCTGCAGCCGGGCGCGGGCGAGCAGCAGGCAGAGGTTCACCCGCCCCCCCTCCACCAGCTGCACGCCGGCGTAGCCGCCGTCGAAGGCCACCACCTCGACGACCCCCTCCAGCGCCTGGCGCAGCGCGGGGGTGGCACGCCAGTACTGCTTGAAGCCCACGAGGTCGTGCACCGTCCCGCGCGGATCGCGCGGGTGGCCGGCCAGGTCGTGCTTGCCGGTGGCCAGCAGCAGGGGGGCGGCGTGGGTGGTGCCGGTGGCGAGCACGGCGCGCCCGGTGGCGCCCCCGGGCTCCAGGCGCAGCACACGGGCCCCCTGCTCCACCGCCGCGCCCGCGCGCCGGGCAGCCTCCAGCAGGGCGGCGTCGAGGGTGTGGCGGGTGAGCCCGGTGGCCATGAAGGGGAGCGGGGCCTGGGCACGGCGCCCCCCCACGCGCAGCCGTACGGTGTGGATGGGAGCGCCCCCCAGCGCCCGGACGTCCACCCCCAGGGCGGCCAGGTGGCGCGCCGCCTCCACCGACAGGAACTCGCCGCACACCTTGTCGTGCGGCGTCCCCTGCCGCTCCAGGAGCAGGGGCGCGCGCCCGCGCTGTGCGAGGCGGAGCGCGGCGGCGCCGCCGGCCAGCCCGCCCCCCACGATGACGGGGGCGTGCGCGGCGCTCCCCCTCATCGGCGGCGCCCCACGCACAGGCGGAAGGGGAGGTGCCACCGCACGGTGGCGGCCGCCCGGGGGACGTCGGCCGCCCGGAGGAGCCGCTCCCAGTCGCCCCGGACGAAGGCGCGGCGCACCGAGAGGGCGCCGTCGTGCTGCACGATGGGGTCCCAGCGCATGGCCGCCGCCAGCAAGCGGTACCCGTGCCAGGCGACGGGGTGCCGGTGCAGGTCGTTCACGAACCAGCCCCGGCGCGCGGTGTCCTCCATCCAGCGCAGGAAGGCCACCAGCTCGCCGTCCGCCATGTGGTGCGCCACCAGCGAGGAGATGACGAAGTCGGGAGGCGCGGGGGCCTCGGCCGCCACCGCGACGGCCTCCCCGGTGTGCCAGGTGATCCCCAGGGCGGGGTCGGTGGCGTGGCGCGCGATGGCGGCGGCGTGGGGGTTCTGATCCACCCCAGCGAGGGCCGCGTGGCGCCCGGTGCGGCGCGCCCAGCGGGCGATGCGGCGCAGCATGTCGCCGTGCCCTGCGCCCACGTCCAGCAGGGTGAACCGGTCACCCGGGCGCGTGGCCGCGGCCAGCCACCGGAGGGTGGGGGGTGCGGCGCGGGTGACGACATTGACCTGCGCCAGGTCGCGCAGGACGGCGGCCAGGCGCTCGGCGGGGAGCGCGGCGTCGTCCATCTGCTCGGCGTCCGTGGCACGACAGGACCAGTCGGGGCGCGTCACCGCCGTGTCACACCGCGGTGAAGCGGAAGCTTTCGGCGGCCAGCCCGGGGCCGAACGCCACGCCGACGCCGTCGGCGCCGCGTGGCACGGTGGCGCCGAGCCCGTCCAGGAGTCGCTGGAGGATGAAGAGGATGGTGGCCGACGACATGTTGCCGCAGTCGTGCAGCACCTGCCGGGAGTAGGCGAGGGCGTCGGGCGGGAGGGCCAGCCCCGACTCGACCGCGTCGAGGATGGCGCGGCCGCCGGCGTGGACCGCCCAGAGGGGGTAGTCGGCGGGGCGGGTGCCGCGCAGGAGACCGGCGTCATCGGCGCGGGCCGCCTCCCCCTGCATGGCGTGGCGGATGTGCGCCGGCACCTCGGTGGAGAGGTGCATGGTGAAGCCGTCATCGCCGATGCGCCAGGTGATGGCGTCGGCGGCATGGGTGAGGGTGGCGGCGCGGAAGTCGCGGAGGGCCAGCCCGGTCTCGTCGGCGGTGACCAGCGCGGCGGCGCAGCCGTCGCCGAAGAGGAGCATGGAGAGCAATTGGTCCAGCCCCGTCGTGTCCTGGAAGTGGAGCGTGCACAGCTCCAGCGCGACCACCAGCACCCGGGCGCGGGGGTCGCTGCGGACGAGGTGGTGGGCCAGGCGCAGCGACGTGACGGCGGCGTAGCACCCCATGTAGCCCACCACGGTGCGTTCCACGTCGGGGCGGAGCCCGGCCAGCTGGATGAGGCGCTGGTCGAGCCCCGGGGCCATGAAGCCGGTACAGCAGGCGACCACCAGGTGGGTGATGCGGTCGCGGTCGGCGCCCAGGGCGAGCCCCTCGACGGCCTGATGGGCGAGCCCCGGGGCGAGCTGCTCGAAGCGCGCCATGCGGGTGCCGGTGGAGGGGAAGGCCCCGGGGACGTAGAAGCGCTCTCCTTCCCCCTGACCCAGGTGGATGAGGGGGTCGAAGTAGGAATAGCGGTGGGCGATGCCGCTGCGGGCCACGAGGCGCCGAAAGAGGCGGGCGTCGCGGGACTCCCCCAGCCGCTGGTTCACGAAGTGCCCGAAGGCGTCGTGGACGTCATGGGGGGGGAGGGCGGTGGCGATGCGGTTGACGTGGGCGCGGGGCATGGGGGTGAACCGGCGGGGGGTGGGGGGGCGTTCCCCGGGGCGCCGACGGCGGTGCGCGACTGGACCGGGGCGTCCGCTGGGTTTTTGGGGACCACGTGCCGATATTCGGAGTGTAGTTGTCGGGTTTTCGTGGCCTTCCACTTCTTCCGGGTGTGCGACGCTATGTGGCAAACGCTGTGCGACGACGCGCATGAGGCGCATGCGCTGACGGTGATCCACCGGGCGGTGCTGGTGATCGCGGTGGTGTTCTTCGGGGTGGGGACGTACGTGGTGACGACGCGGGGCGGCGCGGCGGCGCCGCCGGACTCGGTGGCCTACGGCACGGCGGCGGCGCCGGCGGTGGGCGACTGACGCGCCGGCGGTCCTGGTGCGGCGACAGGCGGGGGGGCCCGGATCCGGGTCCCCCCGTTTTGTTTGGCGGTCCGGGCGGTTTGACGGGGGGACGGGGGGGCGGTAACGTCCCGCAGGATGCGAGTGTTGTCAGTGTGTCCCTGTTGGCATCCGCCTGCTGCCGCCGCGCAGTCCGAGGCCGCCCGTCGTGGGGCCGGCCTGTTCCCACAACCCGGTGCGTTCCATGTTGATACGCCGCTGGCGCCATCGCGCCATTCCGCTGCTGCTGGGCTCCCTGGCGGGGGCCCTGCTGCTGGCCCCCCCGGCCCGCGCGCAGCAACCCATCACCGTCACCGGCCGGGTGACGGACGAGGCGGGGGCCGCCCTGCAGGGGGCCTCCGTCGTGATCAAGGGGACCAGCCAGGGGACCCAGACCAGCCGTGACGGGGTGTACTCCGTGCGGGCGCAGGCCGGCCAGGTGCTGCAGTACCGCCTGATCGGCTATGCCGCGCAGGAGCGGACGGTGGGGACGGCCACCGTGGTGAACGTCTCGCTGCGGAAGACGGCGGTGAACCTGGACCAGGTGGTGGTGACCGCGCTGGGGCAGACGGCGGTGAAGCGCAGCCTGGGGACGGCGCAGCAGACGGTGTCGGGGCCCGAGATCGCGCAGACGGGGCGCGAGAACTTCATCAACGCGCTGGCCGGGCGGGTGGCCGGGGTGGAGGTGACGAGCACGTCGGGGATCCCCGGCGCGTCGTCGTCGATCACCATCCGCGGGGTGAGCTCGATTTCCGGGAGCAACCAGCCGCTGATGATCGTGGACGGGCTGCCGCTGGACAACAAGACGCTGAACACGGGGGTGCTGGCGTCGGACAACCCCGGGTCGGCGGTGGCGTTCAGCAACCGGTCGATGGACTTCACGAACCGGGCGGCGGACATCAACCCCGAGGACATCGAGGACCTGGTGGTGCTCAAGGGTCCCGAGGCGGCGGCGCTGTACGGGATCGACGCGGCCAACGGCGCGATCGTGATCACGACCAAGCGCGGCAAGGCGGGGACCGGGGGGTTCGAGTACAGCAACTGGTTCCGCTTTGACGCCACGCGGGCGCGCCCGGAGATGCAGCGGGTGTACGGCCCCACCACGGAGGCGGGGGGGACGCTGGGGTCGTTCCAGTACTTCGGCAACCCGTACCCGGCGGGGACGCAGTTCTACGACAACGTGGACGGCTTCTTCCGGACGGCGGTGTCGCAGCAGCACGTGCTGACGTTCAGCGGGGCCACGGCGGACAACCGGGTGAACTACCGCATCTCGGGGAACGTGAACGACAACGTGGGGGTGGTGCCCACGTCGGGGCTGCGGCGGATCAACCTGACGGGGGCCACGCAGGCGCAGGTCAACCGGTACCTCAAGACCGACCTGTCGATGCTGTACGTGCAGTCGGACAACGAGCAGCCGATCAAGGGGGCGAACGGGCCGCTGCTGGGGCTGCTGCTGTGGCCGCAGACGGACCAGGCGTCGGACTTCCTGTCGCCGTCGGGGCAGCGGCGCCGGATCACGCAGCTGACGCAGGCGGGGGAGACGGACAACCCGTACTTCAGCGTGAACCGCAACCAGGTGAACGCGAAGACCACGCGCATCTTCCCCAACCTCGGGCTGACGCTGACCCCGTTCTCGTGGGGGTATCTCAAGACCAACCTCGGGGTGGACAACTTCACGAACACCAACCTGATCCTGCGGCACCCGGAGAGCGCGTCGGGGTTCGCGAACAACGGGATCCTGGACGTGGCGGTGGACGTGACGCGCAACATCAACACGCAGACGCTGCTGAACTTCAACAAGGTGCGCCTGCCGCGGGGGCTCACGCTGACGGGGCTGCTGGGGCACGCGCTGTCGGACTCGAAGAGCACGGTGAACGCGGAGAGCGGGCGCAACTTCCTGGACCCGAACTTCGTGTCGATCAACAACACCGACCTGGCGACGCGGTTCGCGCGGACCTCCATCGCGCAGCGGCGGCTGGTGAGCGTGTTCGGGCAGGCGCAGCTGGCGTACCAGGACTGGGCGTTCCTGACGGTGACGGGGCGCAACGACTGGACGTCGACGATCCCGGTGGAGCGGAACTCGTTCTTCTACCCCTCGGTGTCGGGGTCGCTGATCCTGAGCGACGCGGTGCCGGCGATCGGGCGGGTCATGACGGCCAAGCTGCGCGGCAGCTACGCCGAGGTGGGGCGTGACGCGCGCCCCTACGCGTACCGGCCGTCGCTGGAGTCGAAGACCACCACGGGCGGCGGGTACGGCTACGGCTTCACGGGCCCCAACCTGGGGCTCAAGCCGGAGTTCGCGCAGTCGCGCGAGTTCGGGATGGAGCTGTCGTGGCTGGAGGACCGGATTGCGCTGGACGCGACGGTGTACCGCAAGGAGACGAAGGACCAGATCGTCAACGACATCCGCGGCAGCTACGGCACCGGGTTCATCCTCTTCAACCTGAACGGCGCCCAGACGCGGAACGAGGGGGTGGAGGTGGTGGCCCGGGGCTTCCCGGTGCGCACCAAGAGCACCAGCTGGGAGGTGGTGGCCAACTACGACCAGTCGCGCGGCCGGGTGGTGGCGCTCCCCAACGCGCTGCCGGAGTCGTACATCTCGGACACGTGGCTGTACGGGAACATCCGCAACGGGGTGGCGCCCGGGGTGTCGACCCGCTCCATGACGGGGACCTTCTACCAGCGGAACACCGCGGGGCAACTGCTGATCGACCCGACCACGGGGCTGCCGATCCGGGCAACCTCGTTCATCAATGCCGGCTACGACCGGCAGCCGCTGTGGACGCTGGGGCTGACCAACACGGTGCGGCACAAGCGGCTGTCGGTGTCGATGCTGTGGGACTTCCGCCGCGGCGGCGACGTGTTCAACGCCACGCAGCACCTGCTGACCACGCGCGGGCTCACCGCGCAGACGCTGGACCGGGAGCGCCCGCGGATCATCCCCGGGGTGCTGCGCGACGGGCGGGAGAACTCGGCGTCGCCGACGCCCAACGCCATCGTCATCGTGCCGCGCGTGCAGCCCGCCTTCTACACCGGGATGAGCGAGGAGCTGTTCATGGAGGAGGACATCCACTGGGTGCGGCTGCGCGACATCACGGTGCGCGTGCAGCTCCCCGGGAAGTACCTGTCCGCGCGCAACGCCAGCGCCTTCGTGCGCGGCACCGACCTGCTGCTCTTCACCAACTACACCGGGCTGGACCCGATCGTGAACGGGAACACGGCCGCCGTGGGCGGCTCCGGCGCGGTGGGGATCGACTACGGCAACTTCCCGATGCCCCGCGGCTTCTCCTTCGGCCTCTCGGTGGCCTACTGACCATGCGCCCTCTTCACCTGACTCGCGCGGCGCTCACGCGCCGCCCCGCCGGCCCGCGGCCGGCCTCGCGCCCGGCCCGGGCGCTGCTCCGCAGCGCCGTGCTGGCCGGCGCCCTCCTGCTCCCCGCCGGCTGCCAGGAGTTCCTGGACGTCAACGAGAACCCGAACGCCCCGCAGACGGTCTCGCCCAACCTGTACCTCCCCCCGATCCTGCACTGGGTGGCCACCTCGGAGCAGTTCGACGGGCGCTTCATCGGCCGCTACACGCAGAACTGGACGCTCCCCTCGGGGGGGACCACCCCCAGCACCTGGGACCGGATGGGGTACGACCCGCTCTCCGACAACGGCGGCCAGCTGTGGCGCGACGTGTACTGGGCGATCGGGCAGAACCTGGTGGACATGATGGCGAAGGCCGAGGCCGAGGAGCGGTGGGACCTGCTGGGGATCGGCTACGCCATCAAGGCGTGGGGGTGGCTGCGCGTCACCGACGTGCATGGCGAGCTGATCATCAAGCAGGCGTTTGACCAGACGCGCTTCAGCTTCGACTACGACACGCAGGAGTTCGCGTACCAGGAGGTGCTGCGGCTGCTGGAGGAGGCGATCACCAACCTCAAGCGCACCGACGGCGCGGTGGACGCCAGCTACATCTCCCGGTACGACCGCATCTACAGCGGCGACCGGACGAAGTGGCTGAAGTTCGCCTACGGCCTCAAGGCCATGGCGCTCAGCCACTACTCCAACAAGGCGTCGTACCGCCCGCAGGAGGTGATCGACGCGGTGGACCTGGCGTTCGCCAGCAACGCCGACGATGCCCTGCTGTCGTACACCTCGGCCAGCGCCGACAATGCCGACGGCAACTTCTGGGGCCCGAAGCGCGGCAACATCAACTCGTACCGGCAGACGCAGTTCATCCTGAACCTCATGAACGGCACGGTGTTCGGCGGGGTGGTGGACCCGCGGCTGTCGCGCATGCTGTCCCCCTCCCCCGACGGGCAGTTCCGCGGGTGGAACCCGAACTCGGGGACGCTGGGGCTCCCCAGCACGCAGCTGCCGAACAACTTCTTCGGCTACACCGGCACCGCCGGCGCCGGGCTGCCGTCGCGGTACCTGTTCGCCGACAAGAACCGGTTCCCGGTCATGACGTACAGCCAGCTGCAGTTCATCAAGGCCGAGGCGGCGCTGCGGCTGGGGAACCGGGCGGTGGCGCTGGCGGCGTACACCAACGGGGTGTCGTCGCACATCGACTTCGTGAACGCCCGCAACCTGGACGAAGGGCAGACTCCCGTGGCCATCACGGCGGCGGAGAAGAGCGCCTTCCTGGCGAGCCCGGCCATCATCCCCACGGCAGCCAACCTGACGCTCACCCAGGTCATGACGCAGAAGTACATCGCGCAGTGGGCCTGGGGGCATGTGGAGACCTGGATGGACCTGCGCCGGTACAACTACACCGGCGTGGATCCTGCCACCGGGGGGCAGGTCTACCCCGGCTTCGCCACCCCCACCAACCTGTACCCGGACAACAACGGCAAGATCGTGCAGCGTATCCGGGCGCGGTTCAACTCCGAGTACGTGTGGAACCGCGCCGCGCTGGACGTGATTGGCGGGCTGGCGCTGGACTTCCACACGAAGCCCCTCTGGATCACCCAACCGTGACGACGATGACGCGCATCCGCTCCCTGGCCGTCCTGCTTGCCGCCGCCGCCCTGACGGGGTGCGAGCAGGACGCGGTCCAGATCGACGACATTACCGCCCCGGCCACCGGGGCCTGGGTCAAGTTCTTCAACTTCGGCCTGGGCGCCCCCCAGGTGAACTTCTACGCCGGCGACCGCAAGGTCACGGCCGTCTCCTCCACCACCGGGGCCGAGTCCACGGTGGGGGTGGCCTACGGCGGCGCGGCGGCCGGCGGGGTGTACACCGCCATCCCCGCCGGGCAAGTCACCTTTGCCGGGCGCATCTCGGCCACGGTGGACAACAACCTGCCCATCGCCGCCATCCCGGGGACGCTGGTGGAGGGGAAGGCCTATTCGGTGTACCTGAGCGGCCCGTACAACACCGCCGCCAAGCAGTCCGATGGCTTCGTGGTGGAAGACAACTTCCCCGCGGCCTTCGACGACACGCAGGCGCTGGTGCGGCTGGTGAACGCCAGCCACAACAGCCAGCCGGTGCAGCTGTTCGCACGCAACCCCACCACGCTGGCGGAGACGCCCGTGGGGGCGGCGGTGGCGTACAAGGCCGGGGGCGCCTTCACGGGGGTCCCGTCGGGGGGGTATGACCTGGTCGTGCGTGCCGAGGGGTCCACCACGCCGCTGGTCATCCGCACGGCGGTGGCGTTCAGCGTGGGGCGCATCTACACCATCACGCTGCGCGGCGACGCCACCCTCCCCTCCACGGGGACCTCGGCGAACCGGCCGATCCTGGACAACACGCTCAACCGGTAAGGGACCCGGCACCACGGCCCGCGCGGCCGCGACGGAACCCCCGGCTTCGGCCGGGGGTTTTTTCGTGCGCGCCGGTTCACTCCCACCACCCCGCCCATGTCCCCCGCCCTGCTCCTCAAGCTGTACCCGGCCATGCTGGCCGCCTTCCTGGCGCTCGATGTGGCGTGGCTGGGGTTCGTGGCCCGCGGACTCTACCAGCGCGAAATGGGGCACCTCATGCGCCCGCAGGCCAACTGGGGGGCGGCGGTGCCGTTCTACCTGATCTACGTGGCGGCCATCCTGGTGCTGTGCGTGCTGCCCGCGGTGGAAAAGGGGTCAATGGCGCGCGCCCTCTGGTTGGGGGGCGTGTTCGGGCTGGCGGCCTATGCCGCCTTCGACCTGACCGCGTTGGCGGTGCTCCGGGACTTCCCAGCGGGGATCGTGCCGGTGGACCTCACCTGGGGGGTGGTGCTCACCGCCAGCGTGAGCGCGGTGGGGTATCGGGTGGCCACCGCGCTGCTGCGGTAGCCGGGGGCGCCCCCGCGCTGGTAGCTTATCCTCGTGGCACCCTGCCGCGTCCCCTGACCCCTCCGTGAGGCCTGTCGTCGCATGACGCCCCTGCCCTCCCCCGCCCGTTGCGCCCTGCTGGCCACCGTCGCCGTCACCCTCCTGGCCGCGGCGTGCGGTGACGGCGGCAGCGCCCCCGTGGCCCCGGTGGATGCCGCCGCACTGGCGGCGCGGAACGACAGCGCCATGGCGGAGGCCGCGCAGTACGCCGATCGCACCACGGGCGGGCCGGCGGTCACGGCGGCCGTACTGGGCTTCCGGTTCCCGGCGCACCTCGCGCTGTCGGCCGCCCAGGAGGCGCAGATCCGGGCGCTGCAGGCGGCCCATGCGGAAGCCGTCCGCGCCGACGCGGCGGCGATGGCAGCGATCATGGCGGACGCCCGCGCGGCGATGGCGGCGGGGAAGCCGCGCAGCGAGGTGGAGGCGATCCTGGCGCGTGGGCGCGCCATCGCCGAGCGCCTGGCCGCTGCCGGCACCCGGCTCGCAGCCGCCATCGACGCGGTGCTCACGCCGGCCCAGCGCGCCTGGTTGGCCGCCTGCCTCCGGCCGCCGATGCCCACCGCCGAGCAGCGCCAGCAGCTGGCGGCGCTGCAGGCCCGCTTCGTGGCCGCCAATGAGGCCGACCTGGCCGCCATCGAGCGCGCCATGACCCAGGTGCGCGCCCTCCGTGGCACCAGCCAGGGGCGACCGGACGCCGCCACCGAGCAGAAGATCGCCGCCCTCCTGGCGGAGATCCGCCCCGCAATGGCCCGCGTGGCGGCGGCCCGCGAGGCACTGGACCGCGAGATCCGCACGATCCTGGGCACGACCGCCTGCCGCTGAGGAGCCGGGCGGGCCTCCCTGCGGCGGCCCCCGCCCCGCGCGTGGCTAGCGCGTGGTGACCACCCACCGCCAGCGGGCGCGGCGTGCCAGGGCGCGACTGGTCCACAGGGAAAGCAGGAACACGGCCCCCATTCCGGCCAGGTCGGCCCACGGCGCGCGGGCGCGCTGCATCACCGGCAGCAGCAGGTCCAGCCAGATGGGGTGGATGAGGTAGATCCCCAGGACCGCCGATCCCAGGGCCGCCACGCGCGGCTGCCGCAGCGCCGCCGGGTTGGCCAGCCCGACCATGGCGGCGCCCGTGCCGAAGGCGAAGGTCCCCGCCACGAAGTCGTGCGTGAGCCGCACCTGGTGCGCGTGGGCCAGCCATGTGGTCTCCACCGCCGACAGCAGCGCCCCACCCACCAGCAGCGCCGCCCCGCGCGGCACCCACCCGGGCCCGGGCGCGTGCCGCGCCAGAGCCATCCCGATCACCACGCACGGCAGCGCGAACGCGGGGCCGTTACGGGCGTTGTAGCCCACGGCCAGCCCCCACGGTGTGCGGGCGTACGGCAGCGCCAGCAGCGCGTACCCCGCCGCCAGGACGGCCACGGTCACCAGCGCCCGCCACCCCAACCACCGCCGCACCACCGCCGCGATGGCCACGGCCGAGGCGAGGGCCGGGAGGAACCACAGGTGCCCGCTGGTCCCCTGCAGCAGCACCGTCCCGGGGTGCGAGACGATCCAGCGCCAGTTGCGCCCAAGCTGCCCCATCCACGCGTGCGGGACATCCTGCCGGAACAGCGCCCCGTCGAAGGGGAGAATGTACACCACCGACCACGCGGCAAAGAGCGCCAGGAGGCGGGTGACCAGGCGCCGGGTCGCTGCGCCATCCCCCTGGTTGGCGGGGGCGCGCCGCGCCCAGAAGTAGCCGGCAAGGACGAAGAAGGCCGGCACGGCGAAGCGAGCGAGCTGATTGGCCACGGTGGCCGCCTCCCACGCCGTCCCCAGTCGCCCGCGCTGGTTGAAGGGGGTGGCGTGGATCACGAGCACGGCCATCACGGCCACCACCCGCAGGACCTCCACGCCCTCCAGGCGGGGGCGAGGGGCAGCGGCGGTCACGGCGACGAACGGCCGACGCCGGTCACCTCGGCAGACGCAGCGGCACCGGCGCCCGCAGCACGCCATACGCGGCAGGAGGCAGGTCGGTGGCCCCCACCCAGAAGATGCGAGCCCCCACCTGCCCCTCCAGCGACTGGGGGAGGGTGGCAATGGGCAGCGCCGTGCCGTCCATCAGGCGCAGCGCATACCCGGTGGGTTCGCGGATGAGGACACCGTCCTGTGCGTCAGCCCCATCGGCGGCGCGCACCAGAAACGAGGTCATGACAAACCCGCGGGCCCCGGGCAGCTCGCCGCTCCCTGGCCCTTCGTTCCCCAGTAGCGTCACCTCCAGGTGATCGGCGGCGCGCAGCTCGTCCAACGGCGTGGCGGTGCCACCGGCGCTGGTCACGTCATACGCGGCGCCGGCGGCGGTGGTGAGCGTCAGCCGCCACGCGGGGTCGGCCCCGGTGACGGACACCACGCCGCGCACCGTGTCCCGGGGGACGAGGGCGGCCGTCGCGGCGTCCTCGGGCGCCCGCGTCGTGGCCGTGTCCGCGGCGTCACGCGCGGACCCGGCGCGCGCACACGCCGCCAACGCCACCACGACCAGCGCCGCCCCCACCGTGGCGGGCACTCCCGCCCCACGCGCCATCACGGCAGGCGCACCACGGCGATCCGCGCCGTGGCGGGGATGGTCGCCCCGTCCACCCCGGAAAGGCTCAGCAGCTGCGTCCCCGCCGCCGTACTGCTCAGCAGGTAGTAGGCGTGCGCGCCGCCGCGCACGCCGGTGCGCGTGGTGGCAAAGCTGCCGGCGGTCAGCGCCACCGGCGCGATGGGGAACGGCGTGGGGAAGCGCGACTGCCACGCCGGCGTGGCGTTAAGCCCGGCGTAGATGCTGCGCAGGTTCCAGGTGGCGAACGACAGGTCGGCCGAGCTGGCGGGGAGCCCCGGCAGGTCGTCGGTGAAGAGCGCGAGCCCCCAGAGGGCGATGAGGCGGTCGATGGAGATCCCCGCCACCGCCGCCAGGTTGGCGGTGCCGGCCAGCGACGACTGGTTGAGGGCGGTGAGGAACTGCGCATCGGTGGACGCGTGCCGGTCGCTGGCGTACCGCACCAGCGACCAGGTGGTGTTGTAGAACACCGCCCCCGACTGCCCGGTGCCGTCGCCGTAGGGGGACCAGTTCCAGGGCTGGCTGAGCTTGGGGAGGATCTCGTTGAACTGGCGGCGCATCCCGTAGCTGGGGCGGCGCAGCGTGTCGACGGCCAGGCAGGTGGCGTCGGTGGGGGAGAAGTCGCACACCAGCCCGTTGCTGGCCGCGGTCCCCCACCCGGTGTTGGCCTTCCAGGGGATCCGGTGCAGCGAGTCGCGCACCCACACCTCTTCGGCGTGGCGGGCGGTCCCCTCCTCCAGCCACGACTGCTCGTAGGTGGGGGCGCCATTGGCCACGCGCGCCGCCTGGGAGGCGATGTGCTTGACCTCGTGCACCACGGTGCGCCCCATGAAGTAGTACCAGCCGTCGGGGGAGGCCGTGCTGTTGATGTTCAGCGCCGCCGTGGTGGGGACGGTGGCGTAGAAGTTCTCGCCGAAGTTGGAGCCCCAGCGCCCGCTGGCGCGCACGAACTGGTCGCAGGAGGTGACGTAGGCGGCGGCGCCGCTGCCGTTGAGCCGCTGCGTGAACAGCATGTTGAGGCGCCCGTCGTTGTCGGTGACCGCGTCGCGGCGCAGGGGATCGCCGAAGTAGGTGCGCACCGCGTCGTACTGGTCGCGGTCGAAGACGCGCCCCAGGCGGTCATAGTAGCCGGCCAGCACGGGGGTGGCGGCGGCCTGCAGCGTGTTGGCGGAGTCCTCCCAGATGATGGCGCGCGTGCCCACGCGGATGGCCTTGGCGCGGATCACCTGGGTGGAGTCGTTGCAGCCGCTGAAGTTGTAGTAGAAGGTGCGCATCTCCCCGAGCTCGGGGAGGGCACGCAGGGCAGCACGGGGGCGCGGGGCCGCAGCGGCGCCCGAGGCCATGAGCTGCGCGTACAGCGCGCGCTCGCGCTCGAGGTGCTGGAAGTGCGCCCGGTCGCGGGCGGCCTGCGCGGGGTCGATCCGCAGGGCGGCGGGGGGGGCCGGGGGCGCCACCACGGCCGGTGCGCGCAGCGCCCCGGCGGGCGCGGGATTCCCGTTGAGCTGCAGGTCCACCAGGGTGTTCTGGCTGGTGGCCGTGCTGTAGAGCATCACCAGGTAGCGCGCCGAGCCGGAGGGCAGGACGAGCTCGTTGCAGGCGCTCAGGTCGGCGCTCTCGCGCAGCAGCACCTGGCCCACCGCCAGTCCATACTGGGGGACACCCACGATGACGGGGAGGGTGTTGGAGACGGCGCCATCGACGGTGACCGCCACGGCGTTGCTGCCGCTTGGCGTGCAGGGCATGCGCACGGTGAGCCGCGTGGCGGCGGCGGTGAGCACCGTGGCCGCCACGCCGCCCACCGTCACGCGATTGGCGGCCGGGGTGGAGGCAAAGCCGCTCCCCGTGATGGTGAGCGTAGTGCCGAAGGCCAGCGGGATGGTCGGCGAGGTGGGGGGCGCCAGCCCCGCGATCACCGGGGCGGCCGTGCTGGTCACCACCACCGGCGCCGACGCCGTCTGCCCCTCGCTGGTGGCCGAGATGGTGGTGCTGCCGGCAGCCACGGCGGTGACTACGCCGGCGGCCGACACGGTGGCCACCGCCGGGTTGGCGGTCCCCCAGGTGACGGTGCGCGCGCTGAGCGTCGTGCCGCCGGCGTCGCGCAGCGTGGCCGCCAGCGTGGCGGTTTCCCCCACGCGCAGCGCCGCGCTGGCGGGGGCCAGCAGGACGGTGGCCACCGGGAGCGGCGTCACGGAGAGCGCCACGCTCCCCGACTGCCCCTCGGCGCTGGCGATAATGGACACCGGACGGGTGGCGGGGCCCGTATAGCTGGTGGCGGTGACCACGCCCCCTGCGGAGACGGTGGCCACGGCGATGTCCGAGCTGGCCCAGGTGACGGCGCGCCCGGTGAGGGGCTCCGCGGTGGCGCTGGTGGTGGTGGCGGCCAGCTGCAGCGAGCCCCCCGGGCGCAGCGCCGCGCTCCCCGTCACGGCCACCGTGCCCACCGGCACGGGCTGGACGGCAATGGACGCCGCGCCGGTGACCGTCTCACTGGTGGCGGTGATGGTGACCGTCTCGTTGGCGCCTCCCAGCACGCGCCCGGCGGTCACCGTGCCGGTGGCGCTCACCGCGGCCACCGCCGGGTTGCTGCTGCTCCAGGTGACGGTGCGTCCCGACAGCGTCCCTCCCTTGGTGCCGGTGAGGGCCGCCGTGAGCGCCTGCGTGGCGCCGCTGGCCAGGGTGGCACTGGGGGGGGACACCACCACCAGCTTGACCGGCTCGGGAGGCTCGGCCGAGCAGGCGGCCAGCAGCAGGAGCAAGGCGGCCCCGCGCGCACGCGGGGGGACAGCACGGACAACACGCATGGCGGCACCCGGTGGGAAGAAGAGCCGGCGGCGCACGCCCCGCGGAAGCGCGGGACGACCGTCCTGCCAAGCTAGCGGGTCGCCGCCGGTCCCGCCGCGTCCACCTGTGGGTCCTGGGGGGGGAAGCACACGGTGAAGGTGCTCCCCTCCCCCGGCTCGCTCTGCACCGCGATGGTGCCGCCGTGGGCCAGCACGATGCCGTGTGCCACCGCCAGCCCCAGGCCGGTGCCCGATCCCGCCTCGCGCGTGGTGAAGAACGCATCGAAGACGTGCGCCTGGGTGGCGGCGTCCATCCCCACGCCGTTGTCCCCCACCTCCAGGCGCGGGGCCCCGCTTGGCGCGACATCCACGGTGATCCGGATGGTGCCGGGACGGTCCGGGACCGCGGCCACCGCCTGCCAGGCGTTGGTGCAGAGATTCATCACCACCTGCTGCAGCTCGGTCTCGTTCCCGAGGACGTCCGGGACCCCGGGGGCCACCCGCACGTCCAGGTGGATGGCGCGGGGGATGGCCAGCTCCAGCAACCGCAGCGCGTCGTGCACCACGCGGTCCAGCGCAACGGGGCGCAGCTGGCGCGGAGCGCTGCGGCTGAAGGCGAGGATGCGGCGCACCAGGTCGGTGGCGCGCCGACCGGCATGCTCGATGCCGTCCAGCCAGCCCGTCACGGCCGCGGGCACCCCCGGCTCATGGCGGGCGACGTCGGCATAGCCGAGGATGGCCATCAAGTGGTTGTTGAAATCGTGGGCAATTCCCCCGGCGAGCACGCCCAACGCCTGCATCTTCTGCGCCTCACGCTCCTGCTCGGCGCGCTGCAGCGCCTCCGCCAGCCGCTGGCGCTCCCCGTCCAGCGTCCGGGCGTGCGCCGCCAGGCGCTCGGCCTCGCGCGCTGCCGTTTGGTCCACCAGGATCAGGCGGAGCTGCCGGCCATCAGGCTCGCGCGAGCCCTGCAGCGCCAGCACGGCGGGGCGCCCCTCGGGCGCCATGGTGGCGACCTCGGCGTGATGGATGCCGTCCTCCGCCAGCACCCGGCGCAGGAAGGCGGCAAATGCCGCGCGGTCGACAGGTTCCAGGCAGGCCGCCACACGGTGCCCCGGGAGCGCCTCGCGGGCCAGGTGCAGCAACCCGGCCGCACAGGCGTTGCCCAGCACGATCGTGCCATCGGCCTCCACCAGCAGATCCCCCACCGGCGCCGCCTCGTAGAGCGTGCGGTAGCGCACGAGGGCGGCCTCGAGCTCCCCGCGCACGTCCCGGAGCTGCGCGTTCTGCAGGGTGAGCTCCACCTGGTGCACCTGCAGCTCGTGGAGCAGCGCCCGCTCCTGCCCGCTCAGCGCCCCCGGCGCCGGGGGCACAGGCGCGGCGCCGGCGGACGCGGCCAGCAGCGCCTCCGCCTGCCGGCGCAGGGCGCCGTTTTCCTCAGGTGCATCACCGGTCATCAGCCCCTCCGTCGGGGTGGTTGGTCCGTGCGGCGAGCGGTGGTCACGCGCCGGCGGCGCGGACCGGGCGTGGGCCCATGCCATCCAGCGCCTCACGCAAAAGCTGTTCGAGGCGCGCCGTGGTGGCCCCCTGGTCCGGCGGCTGGGGCTGCCGGTCGCGGAGGTCGCCCAGCAGCTGTCGCAGGCCGAGCTCCAGCCGCTTCATGGCGGTGGTGTCGAGGAAGGTGATGACGACGCCGTCGATGCGCTGGTCGTGCCCCTGGTAGGGCATGATGCGCACGGTGAACCAGCGGTCGTCGCTGGCGCGCACCTGCACCTCCCGGAAGATGAGCGTCTGGAGCACCTCGCGGATGTCGGAGGCCAGCGCGGGGTAGTCGAGCGCCAGCACCAGGTCGGTGATGGGGCGCCCGACATCGCCGGGGATGAGCTTGACGATGGCGGTGATCGCCGGCGTGAAGCGCCGCACCTGGAGCCTGGCGTCGAGGAACAGCGTGGCGATGCTGGTGCTGTTGAGGAGGTTCCGCATGTCGCTGCTGGCGCGCGACAGCTCGTCGACGCGCGCCAGCAGCTCGGTGTTGACCGTCTGCAGCTCCTCGTTCATGGACTGCATCTCCTCCTTCGAGGTGGTGAGCTCCTCGTTGGTGGACTGCAGCTCCTCGTTGGTGGACTGCAGCTCCTCGTTGGCGGCGCGGAGCTCCTCCTGGGAGGTCTGCATTTCGTCGCGCAGGCGCTTGACCAGCTCGTGCGCCCGCTCGAGGTCGCCCTCGAGGCGACGGCGTGCCGCGGCGGCGTCCCCGCCGGCCGCTTCACCGGCGGGATCGACGACGGCGCCGGCAGCATCCCCCAGGGCGGGCGGCGCGGGGCGCACCGCAGGCGTACCCCCCGCCGGGGCCTCCGCAAACACCACCAGCAGCATCCCCGCCAGGGCGCCCGGCTCGGCCTGGCGGCGCACCGTGATGTCGGCCCGAAGCGCCCCGGGGGTGGCGTCCACCGGGAGGTCGGGGCACCGCACCACCTCGCGCGACTCCGCCGCGCGACGCAGCGCCTCGGCGAGGGGCTCGCGCAGCCCCTCCCGCGCCATGGCCAGCAGGTTGAGGTTGGCCTTCCCGGCAGCGGGCTCGAGGAAGCGCCCCGTGCGGCCGCTGACATACACCAGGTCGCCGCTCGGGGTGCACAGCACGGCGGCGGGGGCGAACTCCTGCAGCATGAGGCGGTCCGCCAACTGCTCCAGGTTGGGCACGGCGCGCCCCGCGGCCACCGGCAGCTCCCCGCCCCCCCCGCTGCGGTCTCCACGCCCGGTCGCCCCGGGAAACTCGGGGAGCTCCCCCGGACGCGTCCCCTCGAGGCGCCGATAGACGCGCACCCGGGGGTCCACCGCCGCAAACAGCGGCGAGGCGGCCCCCACGGTCTCGGCCGTCCCCAGCACCAGCACCCCCCCCGGCCGGAGGGCGTAGTGGAACACCGTCATCATCTTCCGCTGCAGCGGGGCGTCCAGGTAGATGAGGACGTTGCGGCAGCTGAGCAGGTCCAGCTTGATGAACGGCGGGTCGGCGACGAGGTCCTGCACCGCGAAGACCACGGTTTCGCGGATCTCGGGGCGCACGCGGTAGCCGTCGTCCTCGCGCAGGAAGCACTGCTCCAGCCGCTCCGCGGAGACGTCGCTCGCGATGCCGGCGGGGTACACCCCCGCGCGGGCCCGGCGGATGGCGTCCTCGTCGAGGTCGGTGGCGAAGATCTGGAGGGTGAGATTGGGGCGCGGATGCCGCGCCAGCAGCGCCTCGCGGAAGACGATGGCCAGCGAATAGGCCTCTTCCCCGGTGGAGCACCCGGCCACCCAGGCGCGCACCGTGGCGCGGTCCGGCTTGCCGGCGAGGAGCGCCGGGATGACGACCGTGGCGAGCTGCTCCCAGAGGGGCGGATCGCGGAAGAAGCTGGTGACCCCGATGAGCAGTTCGCGGAAGAGCAGCTCCAGCTCCTGCGGGTTGCCCCCGAGGAGCGCCAGGTACTCCTCGGGGAGGCGCAGCTGGTGGATCCCCATGCGGCGCTCGATGCGCCGCTGGATGGTGCTGCGCTTGTACTGCGAGAAATCGCGCCCGGTGTGCGCGTGCAGCAGCGCCAGCATGCGATCGACCACCGCGGGGTCGGTGGCGTCGAGGCGCGGGGCGGCGGGCCCTGCCCCCGGGCGGTGCGCCAGGTAGCCGCGAATGCGTGCGGGGAGCTCCGCCGCTGCGGCCACCACGTCCACCACGCCGGCGTCGATGGCGCTGCGGGGCATGGCCCCGAAGCGGGCCTCCTCGGGGGCCTGGGCGAAGGTGGCCCCCCCTGCCTCGCGGATGGCGCGCAGCCCCAGCGTGCCATCGGCGCCCATCCCCGACAGCACCACCCCCGCGGCGTCCTGCTGCCGCTCCGCCGCGAGCGACCGGAAGAGGGTATCGATGGGGAGGCGCAGCCCCCGGGGCTCGGTGGGCGGGGCGAGGCGCAGCCGCCCCTCGGCCAGCGTCACCGCCAGCCCCGCAGGGAGGACATACACATGCGCCGGGCGCACGGCCAACCGATCGGTGATGGCCTCCACGGGAAGCGTGGTGTGCGCCTGCAGCAGCTCGGCGGTGTGCCCCTCCTGCGTGGGATCCAGGTGCTGGACGATCACCGTGGCATAGGGCGCGTCGGCGGGGAGCCCGGCGACGAGCGCCGTGAGGGCGTCCAGCCCGCCGGCAGAGGCGCCGACGCCGACAATGGGCACCGGCTGGGCCGGGGGGGGGCCCTCGGTGGGCCCGGCGCCCTCCGCCGAGGGCGCCGGCGGGGCACTGGGTGCGGCCGCCGGGTGGGAGCCCGCAGTCGGGTCGGGGTCGGACAAGGGAGGTGGGCGCAGGGTGGCAGCGGGGCGCGCGAGGGGGCTGGGCCCTTCTGCCACAACCTAGTCACCCCGGGCCCGCGCACCATCGGGAGATTCCCTGATGGGTGAGGGGTGGCCGTGGGCGCGACGGGCCGGTTGATTGGCGGGATGCGCCCCCCTCCATCCCTCCTCGTGTTCCTGCTGATTCCGGCCGCGCTGGCCGGCCAGCGTCCCGCCATGCGCCCGCCCTTCCGGGTGGACGAGGCCACCATCGCCGGGATGCACGCGGCGCTGCGCGCCGGCACCGTCAGCTGCCGCCAGCTGGTGCAGGCGTACCTGGACCGGATCGCGGCGTACGACCAGCAGGGGCCGGCGCTCACCGCGCTGGTCACGCTCAACCCCGACGCGCTCGCCACCGCCGACTCGCTGGACGCGGCGCGGCGCGGTGGCGTGCCGATGGGCGCGCTGCACTGCGTGCCGCTGGCCGTGAAGGACAACATGGAAACGCGCGGACTGCAGACCACCGCCGGCTCGCTGGCGCTGGCCGGATGGCGCCCGGTGCGCGACGCCACGCAGGTGGCCCGCGTGCGCGCGGCGGGGGCGATTGTGCTGGCCAAGGCCAACCTGGCCGAGTGGGCGTTCACGCCGTACGAGACGGTGAGCAGCATCCTGCCGGGCTACACGAGGAACCCCTACGCGCTGGACCGGGTGACGGCGGGCTCCAGCGGGGGGACGGCGGCGGCGGTGGCGGCCAGCCTGGCGGCGGCCGGGCTGGGGACCGACACCGGCAACTCCATCCGCGGGCCGTCGGCGCACACCGCGCTGGTGGGGATTCGCTCCACCATGGGGCTCACCTCGCGCGCCGGCGTGGTGCCGCTGAACAATGGCGCCGACATCGCGGGCCCCATGGCGCGCACCGTGGCCGACGCGGTGGCGCTGTTTGACGTGCTCGCGGGCGCCGACCCCGACGACCCGGTCACCGTCGGGGCGGTGCGCGCGCCGGACTACCGCACCTTCCTGGTGCCCGGCGGCCTCCGCGGCGCGCGCATCGGCGTGCTGCGACAGGCGTACGAGCGCCCCACCACCGACCCCGAGGTAGTGGCGGTGTTCACCCGCGCGGTGGAGGCGCTGCGCGCGGCGGGGGCCACGGTCGTGGATCCCGCGGGGGTGGACTCGCTGGCGGCGGTCACGCGCGTGCCGGGGGGCGGCGCGTGCAATCCGTTCAAGTGGGACCTGGAGCGGTACCTGGCGGCGCGCGGTGAGGGGGCACCGGTGCGCACCGTGCGCGAGGTGCTGCGCAGCGGCAACTACCACCCCTCGGTGCAGCTGCGGCTGCAGGCGGCGGACACCGTGTCCCTCCCGCCGGAGGCGGCGCCCGGGTGCGTGGCGCGCGAGGCGATGCGCGCGCGCTTCCGCACCGCCGTGGTGCGGATGATGGACTCGTTGCGGCTGGATGCGCTGGTGTACCCCACGTGGAGCAACCCGCCGCGGAAGATCGGGGACCTCAACACGCCGCACGGCGACAACAGCCAGCTGTTCGCGCCCACCACCGGGTTCCCTGCGGTGACCGTGCCCATGGGGTACACGCGCGACCATGCGCTGCCCGCGGGGATGACCTTCTTCGGACGGCCGTACAGCGAGGGGACGCTGTTCCGCCTTGCCTACGGGTACGAGCAGGCCACGCGCCATCGGCGCGCGCCGGCCAGCACGCCGCCGCTGCGGGAGCGGGCCGGGATGCGCTGAGCGGACACCGCCGCGCCAGCCCCGTTGGGCAGACAGCGCGCGGCGGGCGCCCTTCCCGGGGCGGCGGCCGGGGCGCAGCTTCCCCGCATGCGCCCTTCCTTCCGCTCCCCGTTGCGCGCGGCGTCGGCCGCCCTCATGGCGGCCGCCACCCTCGCGCCGCTCCCCCTGGCCTCCGTAGCCGCCCAGTCGCCCTGGGACGGCCTCCGTTTCCGCTCCATCGGGCCTGCCGTGATGGGCGGTCGGCTGCACGACGTGGAAGTGGACCCGCGCGATCCGGCCGTGCTGTACGTGGCCGCCGCCAGTGGCGGGCTGTGGAAGACGGCCAACCATGGCACCACCTGGACGCCGATCTTCGACCGGCAGGGGGAGCACTCCTTCGGCGACCTGGCGCTCTTTGCGGGAAACCCCGACCAGCTGTGGGCCGGCACCGGGGAGCAGAACAACCGGCAGAGCTCCAGCTGGGGGGGCGGCGTGTTTCGCTCCGCCGACGGCGGTGCCACCTGGCGGCATGTGGGGCTGCGCGAGACGCGGCACATCGCGCGGGTGGTGCTGCACCCGCGCAACCCCGAGGTGGCCTGGGTGGCGGCGGTGGGGGACCTGTGGGCCCCCAGCGCGGCGCGCGGCGTGTACCGCACCACCAACGGCGGGGCCAGCTGGGAGCGCGTGCTGTTCGTGGACTCGCTCACCGGCGCCACCGAGCTGGTGATGGACCCGCGGGACCCGGCCATCCTGTACGCGGCCACCTACCAGCGGCTGCGCAGCCCCTTCGGCTTCAACGGCGGCGGCCCCGGCAGCGCGCTGTGGAAGTCCATCGACGGCGGGACCAGCTGGCGGAAGCTGGAGAGCGGGCTCCCCGCGGGGGACAAGGGGCGCATCGGGGTGGCGATCGCCGCCTCGCGCCCCGACGTGCTGGTGGCCACGGTGGAGCACGCCGGGGCGGGCGGCGTGTACCGCACCGACGACGCCGCGCTCACCTGGCGGCGCGTGAGCGCCACCAACCCGCGCCCGATGTACTACAGCAAGCCCGTCATCGACCCCACCACCGACCAGCGCGTGTGGCTCATGGGGGTGCAGCCGTGGAAGAGCGAGGACGGCGGGACGACGTTCACCGAGATGCCCAACTCCCCCACGTACGACCTGGGGCTCAAGGACGACCATCACGCGCTGTGGATCGACCCGCGCAACCCGCGCCACCTGCTGCTGGCGGGGGACGGCGGGCTGCACGAGAGCCATGACCTGGGGTACACCTACACGCGCCTCAACAACTTTGCGGTGGGGCAGTTCTACCGCATCGCGGTGGACAACCGCGACCCGTACTGGATCTACGGCGGGATGCAGGATGCGCACTCGTGGATGGGCCCCAGCGCCACCACGCACTGGCTGGGGATCCTCAACAGCGACTGGGTGCAGATCGGCTTCAGCGACGGCACGGGGCACGCGGTGGACCTGGCCGGCCCGCAGTTCGTGTACTCCACCTCCAGCGGCGGGTCGATCACGCGGGTGAACGCGCTCACCGGCGACCGCCTGAACATCCAGCCCACGGCCCCCACCGGGGAGCGGTACCGCTTCGACTGGACGGCGCCGGTGCTGGCCTCGCGCCACCGCGCGGGGACGGTGTACCTGGGGGCCAACCGGCTCCTCATCTCCACCGATTTCGGCGCCACCTGGCGCGCCACCGCCGACCTCACGCGGCAGGTGAACCGCGACACGCTGCGGATGGCGGGGGTGCGCAACACCGACATCCGGCTCTCGCGCAACGACGGGGAGAGCTCGTTCAGCGAGATCACCACGGTGGCCGAGTCGCCGCGCGCGCCGCGGGTGCTGTGGGTGGGGACCGACGACGGGAACGTGCAGCTGTCGCGCGACGGGGGGACCACGTGGACCGAGGTGGGGCGCAACATCCCGGGGCTTCCCACGGGGTCGTTCATCGACCGCCTCGTGGCGTCGGAGGCGGGGGAAGGGACGGCGTACGTGGCGGCGGACAACCACCGCCGCGGGGATGTCGCGCCGCGCGTGTACCGCACCACCGATTTCGGCGCCACGTGGACCGACGTGTCGGCCGGGCTCCCGGCGGACAACCCGGTGCGCAGCCTGGCGGAGTTCCCGGGGCACGCCGGCGTGCTGCTGGCGGGGACCGAGCGGTTCCTGCACGTGTCGCGGGACGCGGGGGCCACGTGGGAGCGGGTGACCGCCAACCTGCCGCCGATGCGCATTGACGACATCGTGGTGCACCCGCGCACCAAGGACCTGATCCTGGGGACGCACGGGCGGGCGATCTGGGTGCTGGATGACGCGACGCCGCTGGCCGCGCTGCCCGCCCCGTCGGCGGCGCCGGCGCTGCTCCCCGTGCGCACGGCCACGCTGGTGCTGTACCGGGCCGACGTGTCCACGGCGGCACACGGGATCTATGCGGCGGAGAACCCGCCGGAGGGGGCGCTGTTCACCTATCGCCTGGAGGCGGCGGCGACGGCGGTGCGGCTGGTGGTGCGCAACGCGCGGGGGGCGGTGGTGCGCGAGTTGACGGGCCCCTCGGCCCCCGGGCTGCACCGCGTGACGTGGGACCTGCGGCATCCGGCGTCCGGGGGTGGTGGCATGGGCGGTGGCATGGGCGGTGGTGAGGAAGGGGGGCCTCCACCGGGGGCCGGCATGGCGCGCGGGGGGATGGCGCGTGGCGACCAGCGCCCGGCGCTGCCCCTGCCGGCGCACACCATCGGCCCGCGGGGGATCACCGTGGCCCCGGGGGCGTTCACGGTGACGCTGGTGGTGGACGGCGCCGAGCAGGCGCAGCCGTTCACGGTGCGCGCCGATCCGGCGCTGGGGATTGCGCAGGCGGACCACGAGGCGCGCGAGGCGTTCCTGCTGGAGGTGCTCGACGTGCAGCGCCGCCTGCAGGCGGCGACGGCGCCGTTCCGCACGCGGCTGGCGGCGGCCACCGGGGAGGAGGCGGCGCGGCTGCGGGAGGTGGCGCAGCGCGCCGGCCTGGCGTCTGCGGGGGGAGGCGGTCGCGGATTTGGCGGGGGCGGCCCCGGGGCGGCCCTTGGCGGCATCGTCTCCGGCTACAATGGCAGCGGGGTGCGACAGGGGAGCCTGCTGCCACCGACGGCCGGCATGCGCGCGCAGCTGGCGGAGGCCAAGGCGACGCTGGCGCTGCTGGAAGGCGCGCTGGGCGCCGCGCCGCGCTGACGCGCTAACGCGCTGATGCGCTAACGCGCTGGCGCGGCCAGGCGGGGACGGGGCGGCGCGGGGGGCGCGCGGCCCCGTCCCGCGCCCCCGCGTCAGGGCGCCAGCGCCGGGCCGTGCGGCTCGATCACCGTGCGCACGGGCGCGCGGTGCGCCGCGAGCGCGTCCAGCACGGCGTTGATGGCGGCCGCGTCCAGCGGCACCGCCTGCGTGACCACCTCGTCCAGCACCAGGGCGCCACGGGCGGCCAGCGCCACCAGCTCGTGCAGCTCCCCCAGCAGGTGGTCGTTGGAGCCAATGAGCTCCGCCTCGCGCCCGATGAGGTGGCGGTAGCTGTCCACCGCCACCGGGACGTCGGTGAGCCCCACCACCACCGCGCGCCCCAGTGGCGCCAGCGCCTGCAGCGCCAGCTGCACCGTGTCCCCGCTCCCCACCAGCTCGACGGCCACATCCACGCCGCGCCCGCCGGTGGCGGCGCGCACGCGCGCGGCCACGGTGGCCGGATCACCCTGGGCGTCCACCACCTCGCCCCCCAACCGCACCGCCAGCGCCTGCTTGGCCGGGTCGCGCTCCACCACCAGCACGCGCGAGGCCCCCTCCAGGCGCGCCAGCTGGATGGCCGACATCCCCAGCCCGCCGGCGCCGACCACCAGCACCACCTCCCCCGCTGCCAGCCGCCCCTTGCGCAGGGCATGCAGCGACGTGGCCGACGAGCACATCATCACCGCGCCGTGCGCATACGACACGCCGGCCGGGAGCGGCACGGCGTTGCGCGCCGGCACCACGATCGCCTCGGCCCAGCCGCCGTCGGTGAAGTGCCCCAGCATGGAGCCCGTGGCGCAGAACTGCTCGCGCCCCGCCGCGCAGTCGGCGCAGGCGCCGCAGGTGACCAGGTAGTGCAGGCAGACGCGGTCGCCCACGGCGTGCGTGGTGACCGCGCTCCCGACCGCGACCACATCGCCCGCCACCTCGTGCCCCAGGGTGAGGGGGAGCGGCTCCACCCGTGAGCGCCCGGCGCGGTAGTGCACGTCGGAGTGGCAGATGCCGGCGGCGCGCACGCGCACGCACACGTCGTGGGGCCCGCAGGGGGGGACGGAGACCTGCGCGTCCTGCACCGGGGCGCCGGGGGTGACCAGGCGGACCGCGCGCATGTGGGGCGCCTCGAGGCGTGTCGGGACCATGACGAAAGCCGGGGGGTGGGGACCGATGGCGGCATCGGCAGCAGGGCGCCGCATGCGGTGAAGCTATGCCGCCCCCGCCGGTGCGTCACCCTGCGCGCCCGCCCCTCGCGCGCCTGCCCTGCGCGCCTGCCCTGCGCGCGCGCCGCGTACATTCCGCCCATGCCCCGCCCGCTCCCCGACCAGCCCCGCCTGCGGCGCGCCCACCGCGCCTCCCGGGCGCAGTTCCTGCTGCTGGGGGTGGCGGCCGGGAGCTTTGGCGCCCACGTGCCCGAGCTGGCCACGCGCCACGGGCTGGATGCGCGGGGGCTGGCGCTGGCGCTGCTGGGCACCACCACCGGCTCCCTGCTCATGCTCCCCGTGGCGGGGCGGGTGGTGGGATGGCTGGGGGCGCGACGCACCACGGTGGCGGCCGGGTGGGCGTTTTCGGCCGCGCTGGCGCTGGTGCTGACCGTGCCGTCGGGGGCGGCATTGGCGGCCACCATGGTGCTCCTGGGCGCCGGTGAGGGGGTGTTCGACGTGGCCGTGAATGCCGAGGGGACCGTGCTGGAGGAGGCGCGGGGCGTGCCGGTGATGAGCGGGCTTCACGCGATGTTCAGCGCGGGGGCGATGGCGGGAGCCGGGGCCGCGGCGCTGCTGTACCGGAGCGGGGTGCCCGCCGCGTCACAGCTGCCGGCGGTGGCGGCGGTGCTGGCGGTGGCGGTGACCGTGAGCGCCCGCGGGATGTTGGCGCACCATCCGTCGCGCGCCGACGCCGGCGCGTCGTTGGTGCGCCCCCGCGGGGCCCTCCTGCTGTTGGGCGGGCTGACGCTGGTGGCGATGCTGGCCGAAGGGGTGATGTACCACTGGAGCGTGCTGTACGTGCGGGAGGCGCTGGGCGCCCCACCGGCGCGTGCCGCGCTGGCCTACGTGAGCTTTTCGGCGGCCACCGCGGCCACCCGCTTGCTGGGGGACGCCGTGCGCGCCCGGGTCCCCGAAGGGCGCATCCTGCGCACGGGGGCGCTGCTGGGGGCCGGGGCCATGACGCTGGTGCTGCTGGCCGCCGACCCGCTGGTGGCGCTGGCGGGGTTCTTCGGGGTGGGGGTGGGGATCGCCACGCTGGTCCCCATCCTGTACGCGGCGGCCACGCGCGTCCCGGGCGTGAGCCGCGCGGCCGCCATCGCCGCAGTGTCGTCGGTGGGGTACGTGGGCTTCCTGGTGGGGCCGCCCATCGTGGGGGCCGTGGCCAACCGGGCGGGGCTGACCGCGGCGATGGGGACGCTGGTGGTGGCGTGCCTGCTGGTGGCGGTGGGGAGCCGGTGGGTCCCCGCCACCACCGGGGCACCGCGCTAGCCGCGGAAGCCGAAGCGGCGCCCCAGCTCGCCCAGGTTGCCGAAGCGCTGGTTGACCACGGTGTTGTAGATGGAACCGAAGGTGTAGCCCATCCCCACGTTCACGTTGTAGCGGAAGTTGGTCTGCAGCTGCTGGCGCTGGGTGAGGATGTCACGCTCCGACTGGGCAGCGCCGGCGATGTAGATCTGGTCGCGCACGCGGGAGGCGGAGCCGCGGAAGTTGAGGGAGAAGCCGCGTCCCAGCCGCAGGTCGACGAACCCGGAGAGGGTCAGGTGGTTGCGCCGGGGGTCGTGCAGGTAGTGCGCCCCCTCCAGCGACAGGTTGGTGTTCCCCCACTGCTGGCGCTGCGACAGGGCCAGCAGCAGCGTCTGGTTGGCCCGCGTCTCCTGGTCGCGCCCGAAGATGGTGGTGCGGTAGTAGCGGTAGTGCACCGGGCCCACGTAGTAGAGCAGGGTGAGCTGGCGCCGGGTGGCCTCGCTCCACGGGAAGACGTTGTACTCGATGGCCGGGGAGAGGCGCAGCGCCGCGCGCTGGTTGAGCACCTCGCTGAAGCCGGCGGAGACCTTGAGCCCCGCCGTCCAGTGGGCGTTGAGGGTGCGTCCGAGGAGGGCGTTGGCGTTGGCCTCGCGCTGGAGGACCACCACGGGGACGGTGTCGCGGCGGGCGGGGTTGGCGGCGTTGGTGACGAACACCGTGAAGTCGCGTTCGTTGTAGCTGCCGGTGGCCCCGAGGTTGATCTTCCACTGCTCGGTGGTGCGGGCGGCGGAGAGCGAGGTGGAGTAGTTGGCGGTGCGCACCAGCTGCTCGCCGTTGGCGCTGAGGTTCCCGTCGATGCGGTACAGCCAGAGGTTCCAGCGGTCGCGCACCGCACTGGAGGAGAAGACCGGGGCCGGGGCGCCGCCGGCCAGCCCCACGCGGAGCCGGGCGCCGATGGGGGTGCGCGCAATGAACGGGGCCAGCCCCAGCTGGAAGGTGCGGAGCAGCTCGCGGCGGGCGCGGTCGTCGGAATCGTTGGGGAGCGTGGTGACCTCGAGGGTGTCCTGCTTGCCGGCGAGGGCCTTCTGCCCCACGAAGTAGACCGTCTGGCGGCGCCCGCCGTTGCCGGCAGCCAGCGACGCGATGAGGAGGTGCACGTCGCTGTCAAAGCGGTCGCGCACCCAGTTCACGTACCCCATTTCCTGCACGAAGAAGGCGCGATCGCAGCCGCGCACCATCCCCTGGCAGTCGAGGAAGACGCGGAGCGACTGCTTGAGGGCGCTGTCGGGGAGGGTCGCGGCCTCGGCGCTCCCCGGTCGGCCCGGGCGCCCCGGGGGCTGGGCGGTGACGGGGAGGGCGACGACGGTGGCCAGGGCGGACAGCAGCAGGACGGGCAGGCGCATGACGGCCACGGAAGGGTCGGAAGGATCGGGAGGGGATCGGGGGGCGCGACCGTCAGGCGGCACGCGGCATCCACCCGGACGCGCCGGGAGCGGGCGCGCGTGTGCGGAGCGGAACGGATGAGCCTTTCAATATGGCGACTCCGGGGGACCGGAGGCATTCCGTATTCAGGAATTTCGGCGGTCGCCGGGATTGACCGCGCGCCGCGGGTTGCCAAGGGGCCCCGTGGGTGGGAAGTTAGCGCGCGTTCCGCATTCGTCCGTTCTCTATTCCGGCCCCGTTCCGGGCGCGTTCCGTCCCGCGGAATTCGCGACTGCCCCCCGCAGTGGCCCCCATCACCCCGAGGTAACTCATGACGGCTCATCCCAGCCGGTCCCACCGGCGCCCGTGGTCCACGCTGCGTGACACCCTGTGCGCGGCCCTCCTGGCCCTCCCCCTCCTCGCCGCCCAGGCCGCGGCCCAGGGGACGGGGACGGTCGCCGGCAAGGTCACCGAGGAGGGGACCAACGAGGCCGTGCAGGGGGCGTCGATCATCGTGACCGGCACGCAGCTGGGGACGCTGACGCGCGCCGACGGCAGCTACCGCCTGTCGCTCCGCCCGGGCACCTACGAGCTCCGCGTGCGCATGCTGGGGTACGCCGGGAAGACGGCGTCGGTCACCGTGACCGCCGGCGGCACCGCCACGCAGAACTTCACCATCGCCAAGTCCACCACCCAGCTGGAGGCGGTGGCGGTCACCGGCTCGCGCGGCGGCGAGCGCACGGTGGTGTCCAGCCCGGTCCCCGTGGACGTGATCAACACCGCCGACCTCAAGTCGAGCGGGCGGGTGGAGACGGCGCAGATGCTGCAGGCGCTGGCGCCGTCGTTCAACTTCCCGCGCCCGGCGGTGGCCGACGGCACCGACCACGTGCGCCCCGCCACGCTGCGCGGGCTGGCGCCGGACCAGGCGCTGCTGCTGGTGAACGGCAAGCGCCGCTACCCCAGCGCGCTGATCAACAACAACGGGACGATCGGGCGCGGCACGGCGGCGGCCGACCTCAACGCCATCCCGGCGTCGATGATCGACCGCATCGAGATCCTGCGCGACGGCGCGGCGGCGCAGTACGGCTCCGACGCCATCGCGGGCGTGATCAACATCATCCTCAAGGGGGCCAGCGCCGGCTCGGTGTCCACGCAGACCGGGCGCTTCAACACCGACGTCCCCGGGCTGGGCAAGCGCGAGGACGGCGGCAACGTGGCGGCCGCGGCGGACCACGGCATCCAGTGGGGGAACGGCAGCTTCGTGCACGCCGGCGTGGAGTGGCGCAACCGCGCCATGACCAACCGCACCTTCGCCGACCCGCGCCAGCAGTACCCCACGGGGGACCCGCGCGAGGCCACGGCGCGCCGCTTCACCCACTGGTCGGGGGACGCGGCCACCGCCGACCTGGTGGGCATGGTGAACGCGGCGCAGAACTTCAGCGAGCGGCTGCAGCTGTACGCCTTCGGGGCGGCCAGCATGCGCGATGGGCGCTCCACCGGCTTCTTCCGCCGCCCCCTCCAGGTGGCGCAGGTGGTGGCCAAGATCCACCCGAACGGCTTCCTCCCCAACATCGAGAGCAACATCAGCGACCTCTCGGGGGGCGTGGGCGCCAAGGGGACGCTGGGCGGCTGGGACTACGACCTGAGCCAGGTGGCGGGGCGCAACAGCTTCCAGTTCATCATCTCGAACTCCAACAACGCCTCCATGGGGCTGGCCAGCCCCACGGTGTTCGACGCCGGCACGCTGGGCTTCGGGCAGGCGCTCACCAACCTGGACGTCACGCGCGAGTTCGCCAACAACGGCCGCCCGGTGCGCGTCTCCAGCGGCGCCGAGTTCCGCTACGAGAACTACAGCATCACCGCCGGTGAGGAGGCGTCGTGGATCAACGGGCGCGTCCCGGTGCTCGACGCCAACGGCAACGTGGTGTTCAACAGCAGCGGCGGGACCACCATCTCGCTGGTGGGGTCGCAGGTGTTCCCCGGCTTCTCGCCGGTGGACGCCACCGACCGGTCGCGCACCGCGGCGGCGGCGTACCTGGACGTCGAGAGCGACCTGACCAAGCAGTGGCTGGTGGGCGCCGCCGCCCGCTTCGAGAACTTCAGCGACTTCGGCTCGCAGGCCACCGGCAAGGTGACCACCCGCTTCGCCCCGTCCACGAAGTTCGCCCTCCGCGGCGCGGCCTCCACCGGCTTCCGGGCGCCGTCGCTGCAGCAGTCCTTCTTCACCTCCACCGCCACGACGTTCGTGAACGGCCTGCCGGTGGACATCAAGACGCTGCCCGTGGCCAGCGCCGAGGCCAAGCTGCTGGGCGCGCGCGAGCTCAAGCCCGAGAACTCGGTCAACCTGAGCGCGGGCGTCACGCTGCAGCCCACCAGCAGCTTCACGGTCACCGCCGACTACTACGACATCGCCATCACCGACCGCATCGTGCTCTCGGAGAACTTCATCGGCACCGGCGTGGTGAACTTCTTCAAGGCGCGCGGCTTCACCGGCATCGGCGGCGGGCGGTACTTCACCAACGCCATCAACACCAAGACCACCGGGCTGGACGTGGTGGTGAACTACGGCATCGACCTCAAGGCGAATGGCGTGCTGCGCTTCACGGGCGGCTACAACCAGAACCGCACCAAGGTCACCAAGGTGGTGGTGAACACGCCGGCGGAGCTGGGGAACCTGAACGAGGTGCTCTTCGGGCGCGCCGAGCGCGGGCGCATCGAGGAGGGGCAGCCCCGCAACAACCTGCTGCTCACCGGGATGTACGAGCGCGGCAAGCTGGGGGTCACCCTCCGCACGCAGCGGTTCGGCAAGGTGGTGAGCCGCCAGGCGCTGGCCACCGGGACGGCGCGCCAGGTCCCCGACCTGGTGCTCAGCCCCAAGTTCATCACCGACCTGAGCGCCTCCTACCAGCTCCCGGGGCGGACCACGCTCACCATCGGCGCCGACAACATCCTGGACGTCTACCCCGACCAGATCACCGACCTGGGTGACGTGGCGGCCGGCTACAGCGGCCAGGGGACCTTCGGGATCTACCGCTTCTCGGGGCTCTCGCCCTTCGGCTTCAACGGCCGGTACCTCTTTGCCCGGTTCAGCGTGGGGCTCTGAGCCCGCGCCGTGCCGGACACGCGACGGGCCCCGGGGTGATCCCCGGGGCCCGTCGTGCATCCAGGCGACCGTGCCGCCAGCCCGCGGCGTGGCACGCCCCCGCCGCTACCGGATCAGGTACCAGCGCTCCTGCCGGGGGCGGAAGAAGTGATACCCCGCCTCGTCCAGCCAGGCGTCGTCCTCCATCATCACGAACACCTTCTGCCCCCCCCACTCGGGGACCGGCGTGGCGGTGTTGAGCTCCACCGACAGCCACGAGCCCGGACGCAGCCGCCCCGCCTGCCCCGTGGTGTCGCTGCGCAGCGGCGCGCGGAAGTCGATGGAGGGGCCCAGCCCGTGCCCCTGCGCGCCGATGGGGTGCGAGTACACCATGGCCTCGATCCCTTTGGCGCGCATGGCGTCCATCACGGCCGTGAACACCGCCCCGCCCGTGCGCCCCGGGCGCCCCGCCGCCAGCAGCGCGTCCTGTGCGGCGTTGGTGTTGGCCATCGCCCGCACGAGCCCCGCGGGGACGTCCGTCTCGCCGGGCTTCAGCACGTAGGCCATCTTCTGCCAGTCGGTGTCGAATCCCATGTAGCTGATGCCGAAGTCCACGTGCACCACGTCGCCATGGCGGATCACCGTGGACTCGGGGGCGATGGCCAGGAAGCCGCGCGAGGTGGGGGCGCCGCCCCCCTGCCGCTGCACCCGCAGGTCGGGCTGGAACCAGGTGCGCACCCCGGCGGCCCACAGCATGTCGTACAGCGCCCGCCGCACGTCCCCCACGGTGGTGGTCCCGGGGGTGATGACCGCATTCGAGAGCGCGCGCCGCACGATGGCCTCGGTCACCGCCACCGCGGCGCGGTAGTGCTCGCGCTCCTCGGGGAGGCGGGTGTCCAGCAGCTCCTCCACCAGCGGCGCCGCCGGGATGAACCGTGCCTCCGCCTCCGTCCCCAGCACCTCCGCCAGGAAACGGTACGTGTCGTGCCCCAGCGACCGCGTCTGCCCGCGCGTGCCGCGGATCCCCAGCGCGATGGTGGCCGGGCGGTACTCCTCCACCAGCGCGCGCAGCGTGGCCGCCGGCGGGCGCGGCTCGGTGAAGGGGGCGTCGAAGAAGCGCGCGAGGTTCTCCTCGGTGTAGCCGGTGATGGCGAACTTGCGCAGCCCCCGCTCGCCGGCGTCGAGGAAGACGAAGAAGTCGCGGTTCCCCGTGTACGGGCGCGGCGGGGCGACATGCGGCACCACGGGGTCGTCGTGGAATTCCTCGGTGGCCAGGATCCACATGGCCACGCCGTGACGGCGCATCATGGGGAGGAGCCGCGCGTGCCGCTGCGCCAGCCATCCTTCGCGCACGGCCAGCTGCTCCGACCAGGGGAGGAGCGCGGCGGCTTCGGGGACGGCCACGGCGTGCCGGCGCGCGCCCCCGCTTCCCTGCGCGGGCGCGGGGGCGGGGAGGGCGCTCCCCCCGAGCACCGCCGCCAGGATCAGCGCCCGCCGGATGGGCATCGCTGCCGGTGCCGTGGCGGGAGCCGACGCGGGCGTCGACGCGGAAACCCGGCGGTGACCGGGGGACGAACCGGGAACGGCAGGCGCGGGCATGAGGCCTCGAGGTGAAGGGGGAGCAGGACCGCGACGGGAACCGGGACCGGCGCGCTGACAAGCTAGGCGCCGGACCCCCGGAACGGAGTATCTTGCAGCCGCGGTCCCTTCACCCTTTTTCCGGAGCCCTGTGATGCGAATGCCCGTCCGCCTGCGCCGTCTCCTCCCCGCCCTGTTGGCCGCGGCCAGCCTGGCCGCCTGCGGCGGCGACGATGACGGCATGCCCACGCCGCCGACCCCCACCCCGGCGATCAGCATCACGGTCACCAACCCCGCGCCGGTGGTGGCGCTGGCCATCCCGGTGGGGGCGCAGGTCTCCATCGCCCTCACGCGCAGCGGGGGCTACACCGGCACGGTGACCGTGGCGGCCGAGGGGCTCCCCACCGGGTGGACCGCGAGCTTTGCGCCGGCGCAGATCACCACCGGCGCCGGCACGCTGGCCACGGTCACCGTGCCGGGGAACACCGCGCGCGGCAGCTACCCGGTGACATTCCGGGCCACCGGCACCGGCGTGACGGCCGCCACCGGCGCCGCCACCATTACGGTGCAGTAGGGGCGTCCCCCCCGGAGGCCGCCCTGGTCGCCGCCAGTTCGGCCTCCAGGGCGGCCACCCGCGCCTCCAATGCGCGCACGTCGGTCACGTCGCCCCCGCCGGAGACCAGGTGGCGCACCGTCCCGTCGGCATCGAGGACGGGGGCGATGTACCGGTGATACTGCCGCTGCTGGCCGTCGCGGGTGCGGAACGTCTCGCGGAACTCCACGGGGCGCCCCGTGTCCGTCACCTGCTGCTGCCGCGCCACCCGCTGCGCCACCACCTCCATGGGGAGCCCGCGGCGCGCTCCGTAGTCGGCGTTGGTCTTGCCGACGATCCAGCGGCGCATCGCCGCGTCGGCAATGGCGGCCGGGTTCACGTACTCGAACACCCCGCTGGGCGAGAGCACCCCGATCTGGGTGGGGAGCGCGTCCAGCACCCGCTCGTAGAACTCCTTCTGCCGCGTCATCTCCGCCAGCAGCCGCTCCAGGTTGAGGCGCGGCGCGGCGAATCGCGCGACGGCGGTGAACAGCTCCACGTGGCGCGACGTGAAGAACGCCGGTTCGTGGTGCCCGCTGGCGATCACCGCCAGCACCAGGTCGTCGGCCTTCACGGGCACCGCCAGCAGCGACCGCCCGGGGAGGGCGTCCCCCGCGACCTCCGGGCGCCGCTGCCGGTCGGCCACCAGCTGCGTGGCGCCCGTGGCCGCCACCCGCCCCACGCTCCCCTCCCCCAGGGGGATCTCCTCGCGCCGCGACACCGGGCGGTGCCCCTGGTCCCCGCCGGCCACGTAGGCCGCCGCCGGCACGCAGCGGCCCCGCTGGTGATCCACCAGGTACACCACCACCTCCTCCAGCGCCAACGAGCCCAGCACCTCGTGCGCCACCACCTCCAGCAGGTCGTCCACGGTGGCCGCCACCGCCAGCCCGCGCGCCAGGCGGGCAAAGGCCGTGACCTCCTGCAAGGTCAGGGGCGGCTCCCCCGGGGTGGTTTCCGGGGGCTCGCCGGTAGGGGTGACGTCGTCCATGGGCGTGCGGGAGGGGGTGGTGCCGGCAGCGCGTCGGCGCGCACGGTCGGGCGTGCCAAGATATCGGTGCTCCCGGCGCGCAGAGCAATACCGCACGCGCATATATTTCCGCGCGCAGGACGCGCTTCCCCCCAATGCGACGCCGCATAGTCCGGAGCTGTCATGGCCGTCCCCCCGCCTCTTCCCGTCACCGCGGAGCAGGTTGCGCTGCTGGTGCACGACCTGCGCAATCCGCTGGCTGGCGTGACCGCCGCGCTGCAGCTGCTGGGGATGGGGCTTGCCCCCTCGGAGCAGGAGGAGATCCGCGCCGAGGCCACGTGGGCGGTCAACCGGCTGGGGCGGATGATCACCGACCTGCTGCTGCTGCACGCAGGCACGCGGGGCGGGCCGTCGGCGGCGGGGGGCACGATGGCGCTGGCCCCGGCGCTGGACGATGCCGTGCGGCAGGCCGCGCTGTGCGCCCGCCTGGAGGGCGTGCGGCTGGAGGTCCGCTGCGCGGAGGGCGCGGAGACGGCGCACGTGGCGGGCGATCCGGCGCTGCTGCAGCCGCTGCTGGACCACCTGCTGGTGGCCGTCGTGCAGCAGGCGTCCCCTGGCGCCGTGGTGCCGGTGCGCCTCACGCAGGACGCCGCGGGGCTCTGGGTGGCGGTGACGGTGCCCCCGGGCGAGGCGGCCGCGGCGTGGCAGGCCGCGCTGGGGGCGGCCCCAGCCGGCGGCGTGGAGGAGGCGTCCGCCGCCCAGGGCTGGGCTGACCGCGGGTGGCGGGGGGACCTGGCCAGTGCGGCACTGCTGATGCGGCTGCTGGCGCACCGGTTGGGTGGGGCGGTGACGGCGGGGTGTGACGCGGCGGGGGAGCCGGTCGTCCTCCTCCGGCTCCCCACCCTCCCCCCCGATGCCCTTCCTGGCTGACTC
>JBILKP010000215.1:0-4808 GCA_044376625.1 Gemmatimonas sp.
CTGGCCCTGGTGGCTGGGGGGGCGGCCACGGCCCTGCTGCTCTGGTGGATGCGGCGTCCCGCCCCGCTCGACGTGGTCGTGGTCACCGAGGGGCCGCTGGAGGTGACGGTGGCCGAGCAGGGGATCACGCGGGTGCGCGATGCCGTGGTGGTGAGTGCGCCGGTGGGCGGGCGGTGGGTGCCGGCGGCGCTGGCCCCTGGCGACGCGGTGCGCGCGGGCACGGTGCTGGGTACGCTGTACGCCGTGCCGCTGGATGCGGGGGCCCTGGCGGAGGCGGAGGCGCGGCGCGACGCCGCGCGTGCGGCGCGTGACGACGCTGCGGCCCAGCGCGAGGCGCTGGTGCTGGCCGCCGACGAGGCGGCGCGCACGCTGCGCCGCGTGGAGCGGCTGGAGGCGGCCGGCGGCGCCTCCCGCGAGGCGCTGGAGCAGGCCCGCACCGCGCACGCCATGCGACAGGATGCCGTGGCGGGCGCCACCGCGCGGGTGGTGGCCGCCGAGGCGGGGTGGCGCAGCGCGCGGGCCCTGATGGCGGGGCAGCGGCCGCAGGGGGGCGGCGCGCGGGTGGTGCGGGCGCCCCGTGCGGGCACGCTGCTGCGCCGCCTGGAGGAGCAGGAGCGCGTGCTCCCGGCCGGCACCCCGCTGGCGCGCGTGGGCGACCTGGGCACCCTGGAAGTGGTCGTGCACGTGCTCAGCAGCGACCTCCCTGCCGTGCGCCCCGGCACGCCGGTGCGCTTCACGGTGGGCGCGGCCCCCACCACGGTCGCCGGCGCACCGGTGGACACGGTGCGCGGCGTGGTGTCGCGCGTGGAACCTGCCGCGCGCACGGTCATCTCCGCGTTGGGGGTGGAGGAACAGCGCGTGGACGTGGTGGTCGCCCTGCCGATGGCCGGGCCGCCCCTGGGCGAGGGGCACGCCCTGGAGGCCACGCTCGTGCTGTGGCAGCAGGCCCGGGTGCCGCAGCTCCCCGCCAGCGCGGTGGTGCGGGGTGACACGGGGTGGGTGGCCCACCAGGTGCGCCGCGGGCGCGCCACCCCCGTGCCGGTCACCCTGGGCGCGCGGGGCGCCGACGCGGTGATGGTGCGGCACGGACTCCGCGTGGGCGACACCGTGGTGCGCGACCTGGCGCGGTAGCGCGCCGCTGGACGCAGCACGGGTCGCCCCCCGATACCGTTGTCCCCGAGCCGGGCCCCGACGGCGGCCCGCGCGCCGCTAGTCGTGCTGGACCTCGGCCACCACCACACGGCGCGGGTCACCCGGGTGCGTGCGCACCACCAGCCGCTCCGTGTTCACCCGCAGCGCCACCGATCGCGGGGCCCCGCCGCCAAACCATGCCGTCACCCGGTCCACCGTGGGCACCCCCGGCGGGATCCCCGCCGCGGGACGGCCGTCCACCTGCACGGTGTCACGCCCTGCCCCCAGGTAGCCGCGCGGACGCACCAGCAGCACGCGCACGCTGTCCCCGCGCGGGGCCGGCGCAGCGGCCGGGAGGCGCAGCGTCACTTCGTCGGTGCCGCGGGGAAAGCCGGGACGGTACAGGTGCAGCACCACCCGCCCGTCCGGGGCCTCCACCTCGAATTCGTAGGGCTGCCCGCCCACGGCGCGAAACGGCCCCCAGCGCCCGGTGGTCCCCACCGCGCGGCGATGCACGGGCGCGCCCAACCGCTCCCCGGTGGCCCGGTCCACGGCATGGACCGTGACGCGCGCCCCCACCAGCGGGAGGTTGGTGGGGGCCCCCGCCTCCTCGCCGCTCACCAGGCCGTCCAGCATCACCTGCGCCTGCGGCACGATGGCGGTGTCGGTCGGCGCCCGCCCCGTCACGTGGGCAAAGACCGCGCGGAACGCTCCGGCGGAAAACGCCACCTCGCGATGATCCGCCCCCGGCAGGACCACCTCCTCGGCCCCCGCCAGCGACGGCCCCCGCACATCCACGCCGGTGGCCACCCCCCGCATCCCCATCGCCGCTCCGTCCGGCTGCGCGTACTTGTCGTTGCCGTCAGACCGGATGGCCAGCGTGGCCACGCCGGGCTCCACCTCGCGCCCGTCGTTGAGCGCGCGCAGGTAGGGACCGGCACCGTTGAACTCGCTCTCGGGCTGCAGCCCCGGCAGCGCGAACACGCCATGGTTGGGGGTGCCGCAGGTGACCACGTGCGACACCATGGCGTGGCCGCCATCACGCACGAACCGGCGGATCGTCAGCCCGCCGCGCGAGCTCCCCACCAGCGCCACCCGCGACGCCCCGGTGCGCGCACGCACCCGCTCCACGAACGCCGCCACCTCCGCCACCTGCTCGGCCGGCGTGGAGCGGTTGGGCTCGCCCCCGCGCACCGTGGCCGACGCCACCGGGCGCGGCAGCGACAGCGCAAAGAGCCGGTCGGCCGGGTACCCCTGCGACTCGAAGCGCCAGCGCATCGTGTCCCACAGCCCCGCATGGTCGCCGTTGCCGTGCACGAACACCACCGGCACCGGCTGCGCCCGCAGGCCGCCGGCAAGCAGGATGGCCAGCAGCAGCCCCGTCCGCGCCGTCAGCCGCCGCATGCCATCCGCTCCACCAGCGCGTAGTGCCCCACGGCGTCAAAGTCGAACGTCCCCCGCACCACCGCCCCCGGGTCCAGCGTGGCCACCAGCACCGCCTCCTCGTCGTACACCGGCCCGGCAAGCACCTCTCCCGACGGGTCCACGATGCAGCTCCCCCCGCGCGAGATCACCGCGTCGGGGTCGGTCACCCCCTCCAGCGGGTAGTCGTCCGGGTAGTCGCGCCGCCGGGTGCACTGGTTGGCGCTCAGCACGAAACAGCGCCCCTCCAGCGCGATGTGCCGCATGCTGGCCACCCACCGCTCGCGCGCATCGGCCGTGGGCGCCAGGTACAGCTCCACCCCCTGCGCGTACAGCCGGTGCCGCAGCAGCGGCATGTAGTTCTCCCAGCAGATGGCCCCGCCCACGCGCCCCACGGGGGTGTCCACCACGGCCACGTCGGTGCCGTCGCCAAAGCCCCACACCAGCCGCTCGCTGGCGGTGGGCATAACCTTGCGATGCTTGGCCAGCAGCGCGCCGTCGGGGCCCAGCACCAGCAGCACGCAGTACAGCGTGCCACCGTCGCGCTCGATCACCCCGATGGCCAGCGTCACCGCGTGCCGCCGCGCGATGGCCCCCAGCGCGTCCACCGCTGGCCCCGGCACGGTGATGCTGGACTGCCAGTAGCGCTGGAACCACGCGCGCCCCTCGTCGGTGCGGTGCCCCACCACCGCGCCAAAGGAGATCCCGCGCGGGTACGCGCTCACGAACGCCTCGGGGAACAGCACCAGCTGCGCCCCGTGCGCCGCCGCCTCGGCGGTGCGCGCCGCCACCTTCTCCAGTGTGCGCGGCAGGTCGAACGACACCGGCGCCGCCTGCACCACCGCCACCGTCACCGGCGCGCGCGGTTGGGCGGCCTGGGCGGCCGCGGCTATGGCGGTGGCCACGGGGTCCGCGCCCCCCTCCGCGGGGGCGTGCGGCAGCGGATGGACAGGGGTCTCGGACATCCGCCAAAGATACCGCCCCGTACGCCACCCGGGGCCTCATCACGCGATCGTGACCGCGCACAACGCGGCCGGACTGCGCGCCGACGGGCGCACCCGGCGCCGCGCTGGCGGCTGGTCCATCTCCTGCACGGAGAGGGCACACCCATGCCCAAGCCCAGACGCCCGCCGCCGCCCCCCGCCCCCGACCCCCCGGTGCCCCAGGCGCGCATGCCCATGGCGTCGTGGCTGCTGCCGCTGGCGCTGCTCGCCGCCGTGCTGCTGGCGCGCATGGTCGGCACCGGGGCCACCCCCACCGTCCCCTACAGCACCTTCCTGCGCCAGCTGGATTCCGGCGTGGTCGCCCGCGTCACAGTAGGTGACCAGCTGCTGCGCGTGCAGCGGGTGCCCCCCGCGGGGGCGGACTCCGCTCGCGGCACCGAGTACGTGACCGTGAAGGTGGACCCCGCGCTGGTGGGCGAGCTCGCGCGGCGTGGCGTCCCCTTTGCCGGCGAGCCACGCGCACACTGGCTGGAGTCGCTGCTGCTGTGGACCGTGCCGCTGCTGGTCATGCTGGCCTTCTGGTCGTTCCTCATGCGCCGCTCGCTGGGGCAGCAGCCCACCGGCGTGCTGGGCTTCGGGCGCAGCGGCGCGCGCGTGTACGCCGAGCGCGTCCCCATCACCTTCAGCGACGTGGCCGGCGTGGACGAGGCCAAGGCCGAGCTGCGCGAGGTGGTGGCGTTCCTGCGCAACCCCGCCGCCTTCGGGCGGCTGGGGGCGCACGTGCCGCGCGGCGTGCTGCTGGTGGGGCCGCCGGGCACCGGCAAGACGCTGCTGGCGCGCGCCGTGGCCGGCGAGGCGGACGTCCCCTTCTTCTCGATCAACGGGTCGGAGTTCGTGGAGCTGTTCGTGGGGGTGGGGGCGGCGCGCGTGCGCGACCTCTTCCGCCAGGCGCGGCAGCACGCCCCCTGCATCGTGTTCATCGACGAGATCGATGCGCTGGGGCGATCCCGCGGGGCCTCGGTGGTCACCGGGTCCAATGACGAGAAGGAGCAGACGCTCAACCAGCTGCTGGCCGAGATGGACGGCTTCACCCCGGACTCGCGCGTCATCCTGCTGGCCGCCACCAACCGCCCCGAGATCCTCGACTCGGCGCTGCTGCGCGCGGGGCGCTTTGACCGGCAGGTGCTGGTGGACCGCCCCGACCGCGCGGGGCGCGTGCAGGTGCTGCGCGTGCACGTGCGCAAGACACCGCTGGAGCCGGGGCTGGAGCTGGACGCCGTGGCAGCGCTCACCCCGGGGTTCACCGGCGCC
>JBILKP010000216.1:0-4804 GCA_044376625.1 Gemmatimonas sp.
CCACCGCGCCGGGAGCCATGCCCCCATCGCTCCCCAGCATCCCCAGCACCACCAGGAACAGCACCACGCCAATGCCGTCGTTGAACAGCGACTCGCCGGTGATGGCCACCTGCAGCCGCGGAGGGACGCCGGCCCTCTTGAGCAGCGCCCCCACGGCGATGGGGTCGGTGGGGGCCACCAGCACGCCAAAGGCCAGCGCCCACGCAAAGGGCATGGCCACCCCGAACCACCCCGCCGTGACCCACAGCGCCCCGCCAATGAGCAGCGCCGCCAGCAGCGTCCCCGCCGTGGCCAGCAGCAGCACCGGCCATCGCTGGTCGCGCAGCGTCCCCCAGTCCACGTGCAGCGCGCCCGCGAACAGCAGCGGCCCCAGCATCCCGTCCAGCAGCGTCTCGCGGAAGTTGATGGTCTCCAGCAGCCGCACCACCGGGTCCAGCCCCACCAGCCCCATCCACGCCGCCACCTTGAGCAGCAGCGCGCTGAGCAGCGCGGTGAGCAGCAGGCCGATGGCCGAGGGGAGGCGCAGCCACCGGACGTTGACATAGGCCAGCGCGGCGGTGAGCGCGAGCACCACGGCGACCAGGTCAGCGATGGGCGCGTCCATCACGCCGCCGGGGAGGCCGGGCGATCGAGGCGATACCAGCAGTACGGCACCATCGTCCCGCCCTGCTCCCGCTCCCCCTCGCGGTCCAGCACGGCGCCGATCTTCTCCGCCGCCTTGCGCGAGCGCCAGTTGTCGCGCCCGATGTGCAACCACACGGTGTCCGCCAGCGCGAAGGCGTGCGCCAGCATCAGTGCCTTGAACTCGCCGTTGGTGGCGCCCCCCCAGTGCGCGCGCGCCACGAAGGTGTAGCCGATGGCCACGCTGCGCTCCTCGGCACTGATGTCGTAGTAGCGCGAGCACCCCACCGGCTGGCCGGTGTCGCGCCGTTCGGCCACCACCGCCGCGCCGCAGGCCAGCGCCCCGTCGAAGAACTTCTCGAAGACCGGGCGCTGCCACCGCGTGGGCTCGGGGTGCTGCGCCCACAGCGCGGGGTCGTTGGCCAGCGCGTACAGCGGCTCCAGGTCGTCGGCGCGCAGCGGGCGGATGCGCAGCGTGGGGCCCTCAAGGGTGGGCTGCCAAGGGGTGGACATGGGCACATGGGAAGGAGAGGCCGCGGTCCGCGGGGCGCCCGGGCGCGGCCCCGGTAATGTAGCCGGCCGCCGGTGGCCGACGCGGGCCGGCGTGACGCGCCGGTGACGGGCACCCGGGAGATCCGTGACCGGGCGGTGATCGGACGCCGACATGGCGGCATCACGTTGCGGCACACCGGCCCGTGGCCGGGATGCCCTCCGATCCTCCCACCCTCGCTTGCGATGCTACCTGCCCTCCGACGTGCCCCATCGCTGTGGTACGGCTCCCTGGCGGCGCTGTGCCTGGCCCCCTCCCTCGCCTCGGCCCAGCAGGCCGGTGCGCGCGATTCGGCGCGCACGCTGGGCACCGTGATCGTCACCGACGTGACGGGGCGCGGCAGCGCCCGCGCCGCCTCCGCGGTGGATTCCGCCGCCCTCCGGCGCACCGCCCCCGGCACCAGCGCCCTCAAGGTCATCGAGCGCCTCCCCGGCGTGAACATGCAGTCGGTGGACGGCTTCGGGATGTACGAGTGGTCCAACCGCATCACCATGCGCGGCTTCCAGTCGGGGCAGATCGGGCAGACCATGGACGGCGTGCCGCTGGGCGACATGTCGTACGGCAACTGGAACGGCCTGGGGGTGGGGCGCGCGGTAGACGCCGCCAACCTGGAGTCGGCCGCCGTGACGCAGGGCACCGGGGCGCTGGGCACGGCGTCGGCCAACAACCTGGGGGGCGTGGTGCAGTACGCCACCGCCGAGCCGGCGGCCAAGCCGCGCCTCACGTTGCAGCAGATGGTGGGGCAGTACGCGGCGCGGCGCACCATGCTGCGCTACGACCTGGGGCTCAAGACCTTCGGCGGGAGCAACGGCCTCTCCGCCTACGTGTCGGCCTCGCGCTTCGACACCGACAAGTGGAAGGGGAGCGGCGACCGGCAGTCCACCTTCCCCGGGCAGCAGTCGCTGCTGTTTGGCCAGAACGGCCTCCTGGGGGGCGCGGGGGACACGTGGCATGAGCAGGTCAACCTCAAGGCCAACCTCTTCCTGGGGCCGGCCAAGGTCACGGCGTTCTACAACCACGCCAGCCGCAAGGAGAGCGACTTCATGGACCTGTCGCTGGCCGTCTTCAACGGCACGGCGCCGGGGAGCGCGCAGTACGGCTTCGGCCCCATGTTCGACTACTTCGAGAGCTGGGCCACCTCGCGGCAGTTCGCCGAGGCCAGCATCCCCACCTACACCGAGCTGACCGACGTGGCGTACTACCGCTCGGCGCAGGGGGCCCGCATGGACCACCTGGCGTACCTCAAGGGGGAGTACCGCGTGAACGACCGCGTGCGGGTGGAGGTGCAGCCGTACCTGCACGTCAACCGCGGCGGCGGCGACTGGCACGCCCCCAGCTATGGCGCCGGCTACAGCCCCGATGCCATCATGTTCCGCCAGACGCAGTACCGCGCCAACCGGTCGGGGGCGATGGGGAAGGTGCAGGCCTCGTTCGACGTGGGGCGCGTGGCCAACCAGCTGGAGCTGGGCGGATGGCTGGAGTCCAATGAGTCGAGCAACCGCCGCCCGCGGTGGCGGATGCGCAACTACCAGGCCAGCCCCGAGGTGGACTTCGGCAACGTGCTGCGGCTGGACTACGACCGCACGGCCACCGTGACCACCACCATGGCCTACCTGCAGAACACCAGCCGGCTGCTGGAGCGCCGCCTGGCGCTCACGTACGGGGCCAAGCTGCTGCGCATCGACGCGGACTTCGTGAACAACGGCAGCACGCTCACCAACGGCGTGGCGGCCAAGGCGTTCGCCGACGCCGCGCGCCCGGCACTGTCGCTGTCGCTGGACGGCGGGGTGCTGCCGCAGGTGGGGGCGGTGTTCACCGTGAATGACCGCACCGAGCTGTTCGCCAACTGGTCGGAGAACGTCAACCAGTTCCCGCTCAACCCGGCCAGCGGCGTGTACAACACCGCCATCACCACCTTCGACTACTTCAAGACGTCGGCCAAGCCCGAGCGCGCCACCACGCTGGAGGTGGGGACGCGCACGCGCCGCGGGAAGGTGGAGGGGGCGCTCACCGCCTACGCCATCGACTACCGCAACCGGCTGCTGGGGATCCAGCTGTGCCCGCAGACGGTGACCTGCGCGTCCGGGTTCGGCAACGTGGGCTCGGTGAGCACCATGGGGGTGGAGGGGGTCGCCAACGCGCGGCTGGGGAACGGGTTCACCGCCTTCGTCTCGGCCACCTTCAACCGCTCCCGCTTCGAGGACGACTACCTCGCCAACCCCACCAACCCCGCCACGCGGGTGGCCACCAAGGGGAAGACGGTGCAGGACGCGCCGCAGACGATGCTCAACGGGTCGCTGTCGTGGACCCGCCGGGCGCTGTCGCTGGCGCTGTCGGCGCGGCACGTGGGGGAGCGGTACTTCACCTACACCAACGACCTGGCCACCGCCGGGGACGGCGCCGGCAAGGTGCCGGGGTACCTGGTGTCCGACCTCTCGGCGCGCTACGCGCTGGGGCGCATCGGGGCGATCAAGGGGCTGGAGCTGCAGCTCAACGTGAACAACCTGCTGGACGAGCGGTACATCGCCACCATGGGCAGCGGCGGCTTCGTGGCGCGGGGCGACCTGCCCACGTTCCTCACGGGGGCGCCGCGGCAGCTGTTCCTGTCGGTCAACGCGACGTTCTGACCACGGGGCCCGGGCGGTGTCCCCCGCCACGGGGGATGCCGCCCGGGCCTGTCGGGGTGCCGTGCGTGGGGCCGCGGCACCGCCCCGCGCGCGCACCAGGTGCGCACGACGTGTTCACCGAACCGCGCCCTCCCTCACCACCCCACCGTCACCCGCACCACCACGGCCCGCCCCATGGCCTGCGCAAACTCCTTGTAGCGGCTCATGTGGTCGCGGTACGCCGCATTGAGCAGGTTGCGCACCGACAGGTCCACCACCGCCGGGCGCCCCCCCACGGTGACCACCCCGCCCGCGGAGAGGTGCGCCAGCGCGTACCCCGGCGGGGCCACGTCGCGCGGCTCGACGCGCCGCTGCCGCCGGTGCGTCTCCACCGTGGCGCCGGCGTACGGGCGCTGCACCACGGCGCCCCCCGGCAGGCGCAGGCGCGGGGCGTCCAGGCGCGCCCCCGCGGTGCCGCGCAGCGGGGGGATGAACAGCAGCGGGTCGTGCGTGGTGGTGTTGGTGCCGCGCACGTAATCGGCCGCCGCCTGCACCGTGAGCCGGCGGGCGACGCGCCACTCCCCCGCCGCCTCGAAGCCGGCCAGCACCGCGTCCCCCTGCACCACCGCCAGCGAGTCGAAGCGCAGGCCGCCGCTCCCCGAGGGGCGCAGGTACAGGTAGCCGTCGACCGCGTTCCGGTACACGCTCACCTCGCCGCGCGCCGTCGCGCGCTCCACACGCAGCGCCAGGTCGGCGTTGCGCGACGTCTCCACCCCCACCGCGGGGTTGCCACGCTCGAAGGCGCGGCTCCCCTCGTGGAAGCCGTTGGCCCACAGCTCCTGCGCGGTGGGCGCGCGGAAGCCCCGCCCCAGCGTGGCCGCCAGGGCCACGCCGTCGCGTAGCAGCCAGCTGCCCCCCAAGGTCCCCGTGGTGGCGCCGAAGCGCCGCCGCTGCGCCGCCAGCCCCAGCACGTCGTCCCCATTGGTGGCCAGCCACTGCCAATCGTGGCGCACGCCGGCCGAGAGGG
>JBILKP010000217.1:0-4799 GCA_044376625.1 Gemmatimonas sp.
CGCTGCTCCATGTCACCGCCCGCCCGGTGAGCGCGTTCCCCGCCGCGTCGCGCGCGCCGGCCACCAGGGACTGCGTGCCCCCCACCACCACGCTGGCCGAGGCCGGCGTCACGCTCACGCTGGCCACGGCGGCGGGGGGTGGCGGTGTGGTGCCGCCACCGCCGCCGCCGGTCCCGGGCTCAACCGGCTGGGTGCCCCCTCCGTCGGCGCAGGCCAGGGTGGCGGTGAGCAGCGCCGTCAGGACGAGGGCGCACGTCGTGGCAGTCTGGCGCAGCGTCACAATCATGGGGAAACGCGGAACTCCACGCGCAGGTGATCGGCCGGGATGGCGGCCGACACGGTCCGCCATCCCGACTGGACGACTCAGTTGCCGAAGAGGAACAGCGACGCGCCCACCTGCACGCGCACGCCGGTGGACTTGAACTCGTTCCCCGTGCCGTTCTGCAGCTGCGACGCCGACTTGAGGTTGCCGAAGGTCCACAGCGCGGTGCCGGTGAACGCGACCTTGGGGATGACCTTGAGGAACACGCCGGCGCCGCCGGTGGGCGAGAGGCCGTCGAAGTCCTGCCCCAGCTTGATGGTGCGCCCGGTCACGCCGCCGGTGGCGAACACGCGCAGCGGCGATCCCGGGGGGAGGAGCAGGAAGAGCCGCGCCAGCGCGTCGAACTGCGCCACGTCGGCATTGCCGGTGGTCCCCGAGCCGGTGAGCGTGTTCTTGTCGTAGTTCACCACCAGCTGCAGGGCGTTGCCCAGCCCGAGCCCGGCGTGCAGCCCGTAGCCGCCGCCGAAGTCGACCTTCTTGGAGGCCCCCTCGAGATCCAGCGAGGCACCCGAGTAGTGAATGCCGCCGAAGAGCCCCGAGCTGGCGCCCATCTGCGCGTGCGCGCGCGCCGCGGGAACGAGCAGCAGGGCACCCAGCAGCAGCACCGACCGAGGAGAACGCAGGGACATCCGCATGTGGAACCTCCGGAATTGGGAAGCGGGACACGCCTCGGTGTGAGGCGTGTCCCGCCGGTCCCCCCGGAGCGTGGTCGCGCTCAGGGGCGGGCCGGCCCCATGATATTGCGCGTGTAGAGCGCAATGGCAATGGCCACAATGGCCACCTGGCCGATGGGACCCACCGCGAGCACGATCTTGAAGATCGACGAGATGAGCAGCAGCGGCAGCTTGATGATCGGCAGCAGCCAATCGGCGTTCGCGGGATGGTCGAAGAACGGCATGGGAACGGTGGCGGAACGTTCGAGGGCTCCGGAGGCGGCGCGCCCGGCGCCCTTCCGTGGGGACCCTTAAAATTAGCGGCGTCCGGTCACCCCCGGAAGCGCTGCAGCCACTGCAGGTCGTCCTCGTCGCTGCGCACGGTGTACACCACGCCACCGGGGCCGAACCCCACCACGCGCGTGCGCGGCGGGAACGCCGCGCGCCGCACGAGGCGCCCTGCCGCGGAGAAGATGTCGTACGTGGGCACCGCGTCGCCGCCGCGGCGGCTGCGCGCCACCCACAGCTCCCCGGTGGGCGCGGCCAGCACGCCCCCCTCCGCGAAGGGCGGCTTGGTGGCCGGCCAGCTCTCGGGCTCCTCGAAGGCGGGCGGAGTGGCGCTCGCCTGCGTGCGGGAGCCGCCCGGCCCCTCGGTGCGCATGATCGCCACCACCTGCCGGTTCTTCTGCTGCTCGCGGTACTCGCGCTTCTCCGCCTCCCCCACGGGGATGGCGGTGAAGGGGACTGCGGGGCCACGCGTGACCGCCCCGGTGGGGGCCACCAGCTCCACGTGGTAGTCGGCCACCCGCACGATGGCCACGGTGCCGTTGGGGAGGACGCTCCAGGCGTCGCGCGCGGCGAACGGGGTGGAGCCCCCCACGCGCAGCATCACGCGCTGGTTGTTGCCGCCGCCGCTGGTGGAGACGGAGGCGCTGCTCTTGGGGAGGCGCAGCCACGCCAGCGTGTCGGCACGGCGGGTGGCGCGGTCGTAGCGGATGACCGGGGCGGAGTCGGCGCTGGAGGGCCCGTTGGGACCCATCACCAACGGGATCCCCTCGAAGTACAGGCGACCCGCGGCATCGGTGGCCATGGGGCGCCCCATGCCCAGCCCCCCCAGCATCATCACGGGGCCTGCGGCCCCGGCGGGACGGCGGATGACCACCCCGCCGGCTGCCGCCCCACCCGGGGGCGCCCCGGCCGGGGGCGCACCCGGCGGTCCGCCCGCCGGGCGGGGCGGCGGCGCGTCAGCCCCCACCCGGAAGGTGGCGCCCGGCTTGCCGTCGGGGCCCACGGGGAGGTAGCGCTGGTTGAGGGGATCGTGCACCAGGCTGCTGTCCCCGGGGAGCGCAAAGAGCGCCGAGGGGAGCCCGTACTCGCCGGGGCCACTCCCCTCGCGTCCCACGCGCACGGCAGCCCCGCCGGTGAGGTTCACCACCTGCACCAGCTTGTCGCGGCTGTCGGCCACCACCACGCGGCCATCCGCCAGCCCCCGCACACCACTCACCCCGGAGAACGGTTCGCCAAACTCCGCCTCGGCCTTGGTGTAGCTGCGGGTGGGCACCCCCTGGGCCTCCACGGCAAGGGGGACGCCCAGCAGGGCGGCGGGGAGGAGCACCGCAGGGAGCGACATGGCGCGCATCATGGCTGGCAGGCGAAGAGGAGGAAGCGACGGGCGCGGAGTGTCCGTGCCCACGGGAAATTTGTCACGCGGCGTGCATGGTGGGGTTGCCGTCCGCGGGCGCGCGCCGGCGCCCCACCAGCAGCGCCGGCACCACGAGGAGCGCCGCCACCGTGCCGGCCACCGTCCCGCCGGCGGTGGCCAGGGCGATGGCGCCGAACAGCGTCGTGCCGTCGGCCCCCGTGGAGAGCGGCAGCAGGGAGGCGAGCGCGGCGACGGTGACCACGGTGATCATGCCGCTGCGGCGGCGCGCCGCCTGCACCACCTGCCTGGCCGTGAGGGGGCGGTCCAGCCCGTCCGGGGCGGCGCGCCGGCGCGCCAACGCCTCGTCCACCAGCAGGATGGCCTGGTTGATGGCCACCCCGATCACCAGGATCACCCCCACCGCCGCCTCGCGCGTGAACGGCACCCCCAGCCCCCAGAAGGCGGCAGCCACCCCGCCCAGCGCCAGCGGGAGGACCAGGAACAGCTGCCAGGCGGCCCACAGCGAATCGAACACCAGCGCCACGGCCAGCACGACCAGCACCACCCCCACCCCGAACACCAGCCACAGCCCGCGCTCGCTCTGGTCCTCCTCGAAGGTGGTGCCGGCGGTCACGTCGGTGATGGCGTACCCCGGCGGGGCCGCGAGCGAGGCCACGAAGGCGTCATGCGTGCGGCGTGCCAGCCGGGGGGGGCCGCGGAAGTCGTAGGCCACCTGCCGCAGGTACTGCTGGTCCTCGCGCACCACCTGCGTGAGCGCCTCGCGCTCCTCCACCGTGGCCACGTCGCCGATGCGCACCGGGGCCTCCGTGGCGCTGGGGAGCGGCGCCGCGGCCAGCTCCTCCACCGTGCGTTCCGGGGCGCCGGCGGCCTTCACCGTGACCAGCTCCTCGTCGCCCCCCACCTCCAGCAGCAGCCGCCCCGCCGGGCCGCGAATCTCGCGCGCCACGCCCTGGGCAAGCGCCGCAGCCGTGAGGCCATAGGCGGCCAGCCGGTCGCGGCTCGGCACCACCGCCACCAGCGCGCCGCGCTCGCCCATGAAGAAGCCGGCGCCGCTGGTGATCCGCACGTCGCGGACCCGCGCAATGCGCCCCAGCCGGGCGGCCAGGTCGTCGGCCAGCCGAGACACCCCCTCGTAGCTGAAGCCGGCCACGCGCAGGCGGAAGGTGGAGAGCGACCCGCCCCCCAGCCCGCTGGAGAAGCCGGGGCCGTCGCCCATCACCGACACCGAGGCCCCGCCGATGAACACGGCGCGCTGCGTGAGCGCCTCCTGCAGCGCCAGCGGCGCCCCGGTGCGCGCCCCCGCCCGGGTGAAGCGGACGCTGAGCTGCGCGGCGGCGGGGCCGAAGGCGCCGGCCCGCACGGTCTCCACCGCCGGGTGCCCCACCACCAGCGCCTCGAACTCGCGCACCGCCCGGTCCAGGGTGGCCGGGTCGGAGCCGCGCGGGAAGCTCAGCGACACGGAGAGCGTGGTGCGGCGCTCGCCGAAGCCGCCAAACCCCTGCCGTGGCACCCGGGTGGCAAACCCCCACCCCAGCACCCCCAGCACGGCGGCCGTCACCGCCAGCGTCCACCCGCGGCGGCGCACCACGCGCACCAGCATGCGGCCGTAGGCATGCTGCAGGCGCGGCCACCGAGGCGACTGGCCGGCCACCCGACGCCCCAGCGCGGGCACCAGCAGCAGCGCCGTGGCCACGCTCCACGCCAGCGCCAGCGCGAAGGCGGCGGCAAAGGGGAAGAAGGCCGCGCGGGCATTGCCCTGCAGGTACAGGAAGGGGAGGAGCACCACCCCCGTGGTGAGCGTCCCTCCCAGCACGGCAGGGACCAGCCGTCGCGCCGCGGCCGCGCGCGCCGCCGCCCCCGACTCGCGGGTGGCGGCCACCCCCTGCACCACCACCAGGGCGTTCTGCACCAGGATGCCGATCCCCATCCCCAGCCCGGCCAGGGTGAGGAGGTTGGCGGGGACCTCCAGCAGGTACAACGACAGCGCCGTGCCGGCGATGGCCACCGCGGTGGTCCCCATCACCAACGCCACGGCGCGCCAGCGGCGCAGCGCCACCAGCAGCACGGCCAGCACCGCGCCAAAGGCCATCGCCCCGCGCCGGGCCAGCAACGCCAGCTCGCGCTGCAGCTCCTCGCTCTCGTCCCCCACCACGCGCAGGGC
>JBILKP010000218.1:0-4794 GCA_044376625.1 Gemmatimonas sp.
CCGATGGGGTCCTCCCGCACCAGGTCGTGCAACGCCTCGCGCACGCGTACGCGCGGATCGTGCATGGCCCGGTCCACCTGCTAGCGCGCCAGTGCCGCGGGGGCAGCCAGCGCGTGGCCCGTGCGCGTGTCCACGCGCTGCAGCTCCAGCACGCGCGCAGGGACGTCCTCCCCCACGCGAATCCGGGTTCCGGGCACCAGCTCCACCATGCCGTTGCGCCCCACCACGGTGGCAGCGCAGCCCCCCGGCACGGTCACCTGCCACGGGGTGGCGGCGGTGTTCACCAGCCACCATTTCCCCTGGTGCTGCGACACGTAGGCGCGCGGCGACCGGTCGGCCCGCTCATCGGGGGCCACGCCCACGCGCAGGTGCCAGTCGTGCAGCAGCAGGTGGTGGAACAGCACCTGGTGGTCGCCCTCATCCACCAGCCCCTGGCCCGTGTCGCGCAGCAGCCGCGCCACGAGGAGCGTGTCCGGCACCGCGTCGGTGCCGGGCCACCCCTGCGCGGGGGCGCCGGGGATGGCCAGCATCCATCCTCCCGCGCTCCCCGGGGCCAGCCATTGCAGCGTGCGATACAGCGCCCGTTCCCAGTCGGCGGCGTCGGCGCGCCGGGCGGGGGCGTGCACCCCCTCCACGAACGTGCGCTCCACGCACTGGGCCAGCGCCGGCCCCAGCGCCGCGTAGCGGCGCTCCAGCGGGGCCACGGGCGGATTGCTGCGGTCGGTGGGGTGTTCCACGAACAGCGCGCGCGCGCCCATGGACAGCCGCTCGTCCTCCTCCGCCGAGCGGGTGCTGTGCACGCGGCGTCCCTGCAACGGATGGCGCTGCAGCAGCAGCTCGTAGAGGAGCACGGCCAGCGCGTGGCGGTCGGTGGCGATGGACGGCTGCGCCCCTCCCGCCAGCACCTCCGGCGCGATGTATCCCGGGGTGCCCAGCACCGCCGGGGGCGCGATCCCGGGGACTACCAGCGAGTCGATGTCGATGATGCAGGCGTCGCCGCCCCGCAGGTCCACCAGCACGTTCTTGTGCGACAAGTCCGCGTGCGCCAGCCCCGCCATGTGGAGCCGCCGCACCGCCCGCGCGAGCCGCACCGCCACCTGCAGCCGCGTCAGGAACGACCCCGCCTCGTCGCGTGGCACGAAGCGCGCCGCCTTGCCACCGGTGAACCAGCGCACCTCCTTCTCCTGGCGCTGGCCGAAGCGGTCGGTGAAGTAGAAGCCGGCGCGGTAGGCGGGTGTCACCACCCCGAGGGGCGGCCACACCAGGTGATTGGCCTGGGCGAAGGCGCGGGGGATGGCGCGCTCGCCGTCCACCATCCCCACCGGCCAGCAGAACGCCTGGGCCCAGTAGTCTCCGGTGCCCTCGGCCAGCGTGGGATTGTAGGTGGTAAGGATGCGGGTGAGCCGGTCCACCCGTTCCCGACGGTCGGCCAGGCGCCCGTGGTAGAACCCCACCGCCAGCTGGCGGTCGCGTGAAAGGAACACGCGCTTCTCGCCGCCGGTGCCCACCGGCTCCGCCTCCAGCTCCACCACGCGCCCGTCCGTCAGCGTGCACCGCACGGGCGTCATCCCGCGGCCCCGGGGCACCGCACCACCGCCAGCGTGCGATCGTCGTTCTCCCCGCGTTTCTCGAACGCCAGCCAGTGCAGCAACGCCTCGCCGGCCCGGTCCGACGCCAGCACCCCGGCGGCCGTGCCACTGAGTTGCAACCCATCCGGCACGGCGGCCTCCTCGCCCGCCAGGGCGGCCAGCAGCGACGGGGCATGCCGCGCCAGCGGATACCACGGGTCTTCCACGCCATCGGTGGCCAGCAGCACCGTGTGCGCCTCCTCGGGCGACAGCGCGGTGATGGACGCGTGCAGCGCCTGCACCGCACCCGCGTCGGGGAGGAAGTGCGACACCTCCCCGGAAAACGCGCCGCTGTGGGCCGCAATCGGCTGCCGGAAGGGCTGCGTGGGACCTCCGCAGACGATGGCGCCGTCTCCCACCTGCATCAGCGCCACCCGCGGTCCCGTGCCGACGGCCACCAGCAGCGTGGTGCGCAGGTCGCGCGGCGCGCAGGGGGCCTGCGCCACGAGGGTGTCCAGCGCCGCTTGGGTGGCGTCTGCCGCCGCGGCCAGGACGGCCGGCAGCGCGAGGCCCTGCGTGAGGTGCCGCAGGGCCTCATGGACCACCACGTGGGCGGCCACGTGCGCGCCCACCCGGCTATGGACCGCCGACCCGGCGCCATCGGCCACGGCCACGCACCAGCCCGAGGCGGATGTGCGCCATGCCACCGCATCCTCGCGGTGGTCCCCGCGATGGGCGTGCAGGCGACCGCGCCGGCTGGCCAGCAGCAGGCGGCCCTCACCGGACAGCGGGACATCCGCCGCCTCCCCCTCCGTCAGGGCTGCCGGGTCGTCGGGGAGCGTTGCCTCGGGGGGGAGCAGCGTCGCCAGCAGCCCGTGCCACCCCTCGGGGCACCACGCGGTGGCCGGGGGGTGGTGCGCCCAGGCGGCGACGGGAGGCTGGGGGGCGCTCAGGGGACGATCGTGATGCCGGGGGGCGGGGGCGGGAGGGTGATCCCGTCGCCGTCCGCCAGGGCGCCCACCTTGGCACTCGTCTGGCGCACGGAGGCGGAGACGAAGCGGAAGAACGCCTTGAACGCATCCGGGGACATGTCCTGCATGCGGATGACCGTCTCGGTGACCTGCTTGAGCACCGTCACGTCGGCCTGGTCGCCGCAGGCCACCGCGATGATGTTGGCGGGGCGGCGGTCATGGAGGAGCTGCGCGTGGCGCGGCCACTCCGTGTCGGTGGGGGCGCCGTCGGAGAGGATGAACACCAGCGGCCGCCAGTCGCCCTTGGCGTCGGCGGTGGTGCGCACCAGCTCCCGGTCGAACAGGTCGAGCAGGAGGCGCAGTCCATCCCCCAGGTTGGTGTTGCCGGTGGCCACGAGGTCGGGCGGGGTGAAGAGCGCCACCTCGGTGAGGGGGACGGCCTGGGTGGCCCGGTCGGCAAAGGTACACACGGAGAGGTAGGCGCTCTCAATGGCCTGCGGGTCCCCCAGGAGATCGCGGTGCAGTTGACGGATGCCGGAGTTGACGGACTCGATGGGGGTTCCACGCATGGAACCCGACACGTCGGCGAGGATGTAGACCGGGAGGCGGCGCATGGCGGTGGCAGCGGGGGCAGGGGGCCAGGCGTCGGCGCCTGGGGGCGCCCGGGAGGTCCCGGGCGCTCTTCGTGGGGTGAATGCACCGCCGGGCGTTCGGGTTTCTCCGCCGCCGCAGCTGGGACGACCCGCGGTTCCGGACTGTTGGGGGCGGCAACGCGCAAGGCCCCGTGACGCCGAGGCGCCACGGGGCCGGGGCCGCGCTGCGGGCCAATGGCCCTATGCGCGGTGCTGCGATGTGTGCGGGTGCTAGTGGAGCGGGGCGCCGTCACCCACGGTGGGGCCGCCCGCGGTGGGACGGGCGCTGGACCGCTTGGGGGCGGCGGTGGCCGGCGCCGCGGCCGGCACGGCCATCGAGTCCATGGCCGCCGGGACCAGCGACGGGAAGGGCACGCCGTCCCAGTCGCTGCGCCCCCACATGGCCGGGTAGTGCTTGGCCATCTGGGCGCCGTAGAGGGGCTTGTAGGCCCCGTTGTGGCAGGTGACGCACTGGGCCTTGGGGGCATCGCCCATCTTGCCGAGGCGCACCGCCGGGTACACGGGCTGCAGCGGGGCCAGGTAGCTGCTGTTGACGTCACGCAGCATGAGGATGCCGTGGTAGGCGGTGACGCGCGCCGGCGGCGCCTCCGACCAGCTGGCGAACTGCCGCGTGTTGTGGCAGTAGGTGCAGTTGACCCCCAGCGACTTGGACTGCGAGAGCATGAGGGCGTGCGTCCACTCCGTCTGCTTGACCGAGCTGCGATTGGCGTTGCTGGGCGCCACGGTCTTGGAGATGACGCGGGCGCCGTCGCGGTCGAGGTAGTGCCGGAGGTAGTCGGTCTGGCTGCTGTAGAACCAGAGGCCGTTGGGGAGCGGCTTCCCCTGGTGACAGGTGTAGCAGGTGACGCCGGTGTTCTTGACGTGCTGGCTGTACTGGCCGTTGATGTGCCGCGTCATCTGCAGCATGCGCCGCGCGACGAGCTTGGTGTAGAGCGGCTTGCCGTCGTTGGTGGTGTCGGCGGCCAGGTTGGCGATGTTGTGGCAGTAGGCGCAGTTCCCCGTGCCGGCCACCCAGGTGCTCATGGCGATCATCGTGCGGTTGAACTCCGCGACGCTGATGTCGTTGAGCACCTGGACGTTCTTCCAGGGGAGCGGGCCCGGCGGGGAGGCCCCAGCCGGGGGGAGGGGCGCGGGGATCTTGACCGACGCGAACTTGGCCTTGAGGTCGCCGCGGTTGTAGTTCTGCTCGAGCGCGGTCCCCCGGTAGCCCACCTGCACGCTGTCCGTGTTGTGGTCGCCGCAGGCGGCCGCGGCGAGGAGGAGGGCCGGCAGGAGCCGGCCCGCACGGGAACGGGTCATCAGGGCATCCTCCCGCTGGCAGGCGGGGCCGGGGGCTTCGCGGGGGTCGCGGGCTGCGCCGGCGTGGCAGGGGCGGGGGCCGCCGCCATGGAGTCGGCGGCGACCGTGGAGTCGGTGGCGGCGGAGTCGGCCGGGGCGGACGCGCTGTCGGCCATCACCGCCGGCTGGGCGGGCTGATACACCGGGAAGGTGTCGGGGGCCGCGCCCTGGTAGCGCCCGCGCAGCAGCTCCTGCTGTGCCGGCGTGAGCACGTTCTGGGCGGGGTACGGCGAGACGATCCCGTGCTTCACCCCCCAGAGGTAC
>JBILKP010000219.1:0-4752 GCA_044376625.1 Gemmatimonas sp.
GCACGCTGCTGCTGTGGCCCGGCATCGCCGAGGAGCAGATGGCCGGCAAGGCGTTCCTGGTGCGCGACGGGGTGTTCAAGAACACCGACGTGACGCTGTTCACGCACGTGGGGAACGACCTCGGCGTGTCCTGGGGCGCCAGCGGCTCCAGCGCGCTCATCTCGGCGGAGTTCCGCTTCCGGGGCTCCAGCGCGCACGCGGCCGGCGCGCCGTGGCGCGGGCAGAGCGCGCTGGACGCGGCGCTGCTGATGGGACAGGGGTGGGAGTACCGGCGCGAGCACCTGCGGCTGCAGCAGCGGTCGCACTACGTGATCCGCGACGGCGGCGACCAGCCCAACGTGGTCCCCAGCACGGCCAGCATCTGGTTCTACTTCCGCGAGCAGGACTACCCGCGCACGATGGCGCTGTTCGAGATGGGGAAGCGGGTGGCGCAGGGCGCGGCGATGATGACCGACACCAAGCTGGACACCGTGATGATCCTGGGGTCGGGGTGGGCGGCGCACTTCAGCAAGCCGGTGGCCGAGGCGATGCACGCCAACATCCAGGCGGTGGGGATGCCGGCGTGGGACGACAAGGACCAGGCGCTGGCGAAGGGGCTGCAGCGGGAGCTGGGGCAGCCGGACTTCGGGCTGGAGATGCAGGTGAACCGGCAGCTGCGCGGGGCGGAGGTGCCCCAGAACTGGATGGGGGGCGGCTCGGACGACATCGGCGACGTGTCGTGGAACGTCCCCACCGTGACGCTGCGCTTCCCGTCCAACATCCCCGGGCTGCCCGGGCACAACTGGGCCAACTCGATCGCGATGGCCACGCCGATTGCGCACAAGGGGGCGCTGGCGGGGGCCAAGGTGCAGGCGCTGACGCTGCTGGACATCCTGCTCACCCCCAAGGTGGTGACGGACGCGTGGGACTACTTCAAGACCGTCCAGACGAAGGACGTGAAGTACCAGCCGTTCATCCGGCCGCAGGACCAGCCGCCGATCTGGCTGAACAAGGAGATCATGGACCGCTTCCGCGAGCAGCAGCGCAAGCTCTACTACGATCCCAGCAAGTACAAGACGTACCTGGAGCAGCTGGGGATCGAGTACCCGACGGTGCGGGCGCAGGAGAACAAGCCGCGCGGCGACGCGGCGGCGAACCAGGGGCCGGCCGGCCCGGGCGGTCGCTGAGGTGACGCGGCGGATCGTGGCGGCAGGGGCGCTGGCGCTGGCCCTTGCCGCAGGGGGGTGCGGGGGCGGGGAGGGCGCGGCTGCGCCCACCCCACCCGCGCCACCGGCGCCGGTCCCCACCCGCGTGGAGGTGCTGGCGCCCGTGACGGCGCTGCCGGTGGGGCGCACCACGCTGCTGGCGGCGCTGGTGCGCAACCAGCAGGGGAACCCGATGACGGCGGCGGTGACCTGGCAGTCGGCGGCGCCGGGGGTGGCCACGGTGGACGCGGGGGGGACGGTGACCGCCGTGGCCCCCGGGAGCGCCGTTGTCACCGCCACCGCCGGCAGCGCCAGCGGGTCGGTGACGCTCACCGTCACCGGCGCGCCCACGTACGTGGCGGGGCAGCCGGTGTTCGGGCGCAACAGCTACGTGGAGTACGTGCCGGGGAACGCGCCGGTGATCATCACCGCGCCGCACGGCGGGGCGCTGCTGCCATCGTCCATCCCCGAGCGCACGGCGTCGGCGTGCGGCGGGAGCGCCACCATCGTGCAGGACGTGAACACCGCCGACCTGGCCCGGCAGATGCAGGCGCGGTTCCAGGCCGCGCACGGCACGATCCCGCACCTGGTGCTCATGCACCTGCACCGCCGCAAGGTGGACGCCAACCGCACCGCGCCCGAGGCCGCGTGCGGCAACGCCGAGGCGACCGCCGCCATGGAGGACTGGCACGACTTCATCGACGCCGCCAAGGCGGCGGTGCTGCGGTCGCACGGCAAGGGGTGGTACATCGACGTGCATGGGCACGGGCACGTGCTGCCGCGGCTGGAGCTGGGGTACCTGCTGGCCGACGCCGACCTCAACCGCCCCGACGCGCAGCTGGACGCCGCCGCCACCTACGAGCAGCTGTCGAGCATCCGCACGCTGTCGCAGGCGTCGCCGGTGTCGTTCAGCGCGCTGCTGCGCGGGCCGCAGAGCCTGGGGTCGCTGTACGTCGACCGCGGGATCGCGGCGATCCCCAGCCGCGTGGACCCGGCCCCCAACGGCACGGACTACTTCAACGGCGGCGACAACACCGTGCGGCACAGCTGCGGCGGCGGCGCCACCGCGCTGGGGGGCAGCTCCGGGGGGATGATCTGCGGGGTGCAGATCGAGGCCCACTTTGCCGGGGTGCGCGACACCCCCGCCAACCGCGAGCGCTTCGGCGACGTGACGGCGGCGGTGCTGGAGACGTACCTGCGCGTGCACTGGGGGCTGTCGGTGAAGGCGCCGTGAGCGGCGGGACCGGCCGCACGCCGCGCCCCCTCACGGGGGACGTGGACCCGGCGGAGTTCCGCGCCGCCGCGCATGCGGCGGTGGACTGGATCGCGGACTACCTGGAGGGGAACGCCCACCCCGACACGGCGCCGCCGGTGAGGAGCCGCGTGGCGCCCGGCGCGATCCGCGCCGCGCTCCCCCCGTCGCCCCCGGCGCAGGGCGAGCCGCTGGCCGCGATGCTGGCGGATGTGCAGCACGTGCTGCTGCCGGGGATCACGCACTGGAACCACCCCGGATTCTTCGGCTACTTCGCCAACTCGGCGCCCTACCCCGGGATCGTGGGGGAGCTGCTGACGGCGGCGCTGAACGCCAACGGGATGCTGTGGGCCGCCAGCCCGGCGGTGGTGGAGCTGGAGCAGGTGGCGTGCGACTGGCTGCGGCAGCTGCTGGGGCTGGAGGCGGGGTGGTTTGCGGAGATCACCGACACCGCCAGCATCAGCACGCTGTATGCGCTGGCGGCGGCGCGCGAGGCGGCGGAGGCGGAGGTGCGGGCGCAGGGGATGGCGGGGCGCGCCGACCTGCCGCGGCTGCGCGTGTACTGCAGCGAGCATGCGCACTCCAGCGTGGACAAGGCGGTGATCACGCTGGGGCTGGGACACGAGAACCTGGTGAAGGTGCCCACCGACGACGCCTTCCGCCTGCGCCCCGAGGCGCTGGCGGCGCTGATGGCCGCGGACGTGGCGGCGGGGCACCGCCCCATCGCGGTGGTGCCCACGGTGGGGACCACCTCGGTCACCAGCATCGACCCGGTGGCGGCGGTGGTGCGCGTGGCGCGGGCGCACGGCGCGTGGGTGCACGTGGACGCGGCGTACGGCGGCGCGGCGGCGGTGGTGCCGGAGCTGCGGTACGTGCTGGACGGCGTGGACGCCGCCGACTCGCTGGTGGTGAACCCGCACAAGTGGCTGTTCACCCCGATGGACTGCTCGGTGCTGTACACGCGGCACCCCGACCGGCTGAAGCAGGCGTTTGCGCTGGTGCCGGCGTACCTGCAGACGGGGGTCGGCGACGAGGTGGTGAACCTGATGGACTACGGGGTGCAGCTGGGGCGCCGGTTCCGGGCGCTCAAGCTGTGGATGGTGCTGCGCGCGTTCGGGGCCGAGGGGCTGGCGGAGCGGGTGCGGCACCACTGCGAGCTGGCGCGCGATTTCGCGGGGATGGTGCACTTCGAGGGGGCGCCGTGGGAGCTGACGGCGCCGGTGACGCTGTCGCTGGTGTGCTTCCGCCACGCGCCGGCGGGGATGGACGAGGCGGCGCTGGCGGCGTGGAACGCGACGCTCATGGCGCGGGTGAACGCCGGGGGGCGGGCGCTGCTGGGGCACACGCAGGTGGCGGGGCGCTACATGCTGCGGCTGGCCATCGGGAACATCCGCACGGGGCGCGTGCACGTGGAGGGCGCGTGGCAGGCGCTGCGGGAGGCGGCGGCCGCCGGTCCCTGACCGGCCCTCGCCTGCGGGGTCAGCGCCTGCGGGGTCAGCGCCCGCGGGGTCAGCGCCCGCGGGGTCAGCGCCCGCGCTGCCGCGCGGCCTTGCGTTCGCGCCGGCGCTTCTGCCAGCGCACGAAGGCCAGCAGCGCCCCGCCCAGCAGCAGCGTCCCCACCACCTCGCCCGCGTCGTTGAGGTGCCCCAGCGCGCGCACCGCCACGTCACCGGCGGCGTAGCCGATCCCCACGTACAGCGCCGACCACGCCAGCGACCCCAGCAGCGACAGGGGGAGGTACAGCAGCAGCGGCACGCGCGCGGCGCCGCACGCCATGGGGAGGACGATGCGCAGCCCGAAGAGGAAGCGCACCAGCAGCGAGGCCGTGATGCGACGGCGCGCCACCACCCGGAGGGAGATGGTGGCCGTGGCGCGGATGCGCGGGAAGCGGCGGCGCAGGGTGTCCCACTTCCATCGCCCCAGCGCATACAGCAGGGTGGTGGCCCCCCAGCCGCCCAGAGTGAGCGCCGTGAGGGCGGGCGCCAGCCGCAGCTCCCCCTCGTGCACCGCGATCCCCACGAACAGGGGGAGGAACTCCTCCCCCACGATGGTCACCACCGCGATGAACCAGTACGCCCACCAGACGTCCTGCACCGCCCCCAGCCAGTCGGGCGGGGGCGGGGCCACCGCCGCGAGGGCGGGGAGGCGGGACGTCAGGAACGCCAGCATGGGCCCAACTTAACGCCGACTGGAATGTCCGGCGCGCCTCAGGGGGCGAGTTACGTCCCGGGGGCGGGTTACGCCCCGGGGGCGGGTTACGCCCCGGGGGCGGGTTACGCCCCCTCCGCCCCGGAAACCGCCACCACCGGAAACTCT
>JBILKP010000220.1:0-4748 GCA_044376625.1 Gemmatimonas sp.
CAGCGCGATGGACAGGAGAGGCGCCGCGCTGGCAAGGCCGCCGAAGGCCCCCAGCTCGGTGGTGCCCGTGCGGTCGTCCAGCACCCCCGCCGCCAGCAGCAGGACGGCGGACGCCAGGCCGCTGTGGACCATGGAGAGCACGGCGCCGCTGACGGCCTCGGGGGTGAGGGCGAAGCCGCCCAGCATGATGAACCCCAGGTGGCTGATGGAGCTGTAGGCCACCACCCGCCGCAGCTCACCCTGCGCCATGGCCAGCAGCGCGCCATACAGCACCGTCACGACGGCCAACCCCAGGATGACGATCCGCACCGTGGGATGCAGCGCGGCTGCGGGAAAGAGCGGGATCGCGAAGCGGAGGAGGGCGTAGCCCCCCACCTTGAACCCCAGGACCACGGCCACCACGGTGGGGGCCGCGGCCTGGGCCGGCGGGAACCAGCTGTGGAACGGGACGAGCGCGGACTTGACCGCAAAGGCGGCGAAGAAGGCGCCGAAGAGCCAGAGCTGCGTGCGCGGCGGGAGCGGCACGGCGAGCAGGTGGTCCAGGTGGAACGAGGTGCCGCCACCGGCGCTCCAGAGCGCCAGGATCGCCACCAGCATGAGCAGCGACCCGACCAGGGTGAACAGCACATAGCGGAGCGCCACCCGCGACTCCCCCGCCAGCGCCCACACCCCCACCAGGAAGTACATCGGGACCAGGATCAGCTCCCAGGCCACGTAGAACGCCAACAGGTCGAGCGCGACCAGCGCCCCCACCACGCCGCTGGTGAGGAGCAACAGCAACGCGCCGAAGGCGGGGGTGCGCGTGCGCACGTTGTTCCAGGCGCCGAGGAGCAGCAGGGGCAGCACGGTGACCGACATGACCACCAAGGGGAGCGACAGCCCGTCGACCCCCAGGCTGATCGCCGCACCAAGCTCGGGGATCCAGGGCACGTCGACGCGGGCCTGCCAGCCGGCCAGCGCCGGATCGAACAGCACCCACAGGGCGGCGCCGAGGAGCGCCTCGACCGTCAGCGCGGCCACGGTCAGGGCGCGAGCGTCGCGCCACCCGGCCGGCGACTCCGCCGTCCCCGGATCCCGGCCCAGGGCACGCACGAGCCCCGCGGTCGCCGCGGGCCACACGATCATGGCCGGGAGGAGCCAGGCGCCAGCCTGCAGCGCAAGAAGCGTGTCGCGCATGCTCACCCCACCACCAGAAGGGCCACCAGCACCACGGCACCACCGGCAAGCCACCAGGTGTACCGCCCCACGTCTCCATCCTGCAGGCGACTACCGGCTGCGCGGGCCGCGGCCAGCAGCCCACGCCCTGATGCCGAGGCTGCACCGTCGATGCCGCGCTCCACCCCGGCCGCCAGCACCCGCTCCGCGAGGCGACGCATCGGCGCCACCACGAGGCGATCGGCCCACGCGTCCACGTCGTAGGCGCGGGCGAGCAACGACCGGTCCACCGGAGCCAGGGCCTTGGGGAGCACGGGGCGCCTGGCGAGCCAGCCCCCGATCCCCATCCCGACCAGCGCCACCGCCACCGCCACCCCCACCAGGATCACCTCGGTGTCGTGCGCCAGGTGCGCCGAACCGCCCAACTGCCGACTGGCCGCGCCGGTGACGGGCGCCAACCACTGGTCCAGCACCCCGACGGGCCCCAGCGGGAGGAGCGCCGGCAGGTTGAGCCACCCCCCTGCCACCGTTAGCACCCCGAGCACCACCACCGGGGCGAGCATGATCGGCGACACCTCATGGAGTGCCGCGCGGGCGTCCTCCCCGGTGCGGTTGGTCCCGAAGAAGGCGTACACCAGCATGCGGGTCATGTACACCGCGGTGAGCAGCGCCGTGACCATCCCCACCGCGTACACCCCCTGCAGCACCGCCGAGCCGGGGATGCCGAGGAGGGAGGCCGATGCCAGCGGGGTGCCATGGGCCCGCGCCAGTGTGCTGGCGAGGATCTCGTCCTTCGAGAAGAAGCCGGCCAGCGGGGGGACGCCGGCGATGGCGACCGTGGCCACGGTCATCATGGCGGCGGTGACCGGCAGGTGCCGGCCCAGTCCGCCCATGTTGCGGAGGTCCTGCGGGTCGTCGTCGCGGTGCGCGTGGTGGTAGGCGTGATGCATGGCGTGGATCACCGACCCGGCCCCGAGGAAGAGCAGCGCCTTGAAGAAGGCGTGGGTGACCAGGTGGAACACCCCGGCCGTGTACGCGCCGACCCCGACGCCGATGAACATGTAGCCCAGCTGCGAGACCGTGGAGTACGCCAGCACGCGCTTGATGTCCCACTGGCGCAGCGCAATGGTGGCGGCGAAGAGCGCGGTCAGCGCCCCCACGGCGGCCACCGCCAGCGAGGCGGCCGGCGCCGCCGCAAAGAGCGCGCCCGAGCGCGCCACGAGATACACGCCGGCGGTGACCATGGTCGCCGCATGGATCAGCGCGGACACCGGGGTGGGGCCGGCCATGGCGTCGGGGAGCCACAGGTACAGCGGCAGCTGCGCGCTCTTGCCGGCGCACGCCAGCAGCAGCAGCAGCGCCACCGTCGTGACCACCGGCGCGCTCCCCTCCGCCGCCAGCCACGCCTGCACCCCGGCGAAGTCGAGGGTGCCGGCCGAGGACCACAGCAGCGCCATCGCGGCCAGGAACCCGGCATCCCCGATGCGGTTGACGACGAACGCCTTCTGCCCGGCGCGCGCGTTGGCGAGGTCGCCGAACCAGAAGCCGATGAGCAGGTACGATGCCAGGCCCACCCCTTCCCATCCCACGAACAGCAGCGGATAGCTGGCCCCGAGCACCAGCACCAGCATGCACGCCACGAACAGGTTGAGGTACGCGAAGTAGCGGGCGTAGCCCGCGTCATCGCGCATGTAGCCGACCGAGTACAGGTGAATGAGCGAGCCCACGCCGGTGATGACGAGGACCATCACCATGGAGAGCTGGTCGAGCTGCAGCGCAAAGGTGAGCGCCAGCCCCCCCGCGCGGATCCACGGGAGCTCGCCCCCCACCAGGTAGGGCGCGGTCAGCGCGTCCCCGGCGCCCCGCATGGCGGCCAACAGCTGCAGGGCCAGCGCGAAGGCCGCCAGCAGCACGCCGGGGCCCACGACGGTCACCAGCGGGTGGCGGGCCGAGGACGGGCGCCGGGCCAGGGCAACCGCGCCGTTGACCACCGCGCCGAGGAGCGGCAGGAGCACGAGCACCGGCAGCCACCGGGCCACGGTGCCATCGAGCGGATGGGGGGGGGCGGCGTGCAGCAGCGCCGGAAACATCGGCGGCATCATTCGCGGAGCGACCGGAGCGAGGAAAGGTCCACGGTGCCGAAGTGCCGGAACACCGCGATGACGAGCGCCAGCCCGACGGCGGCCTCGGCCGCGGCGATGGTCATCACCATCACCACGAACACGTGGCCGGCCACCCCGTGCAGCCGGGCGAGCGCCACGAAGGACAGGTTCACCGCGTTGAGCATCAGCTCGACGCACATGAACAGGATGATGGCGTTGCGGCGCGTGAGCACCCCCACCACGCCGATGGCGAACAGGAGGGCGGACACGACCAGCGATTCGGTGATCACGACGGCGTCCCCCGCTTCTTGGCCAGCAGGACGGCGCCCACGACCGCCACCAGCAGCACGACGCTGGTGAGCTCGAAGGCGACGAGATAGTCGGTGAAGAGGCTGGCGGCCACGGGGGTCACCACGTTGTCCGTCGCGGGCGCCGGGGGCGGTGCGGGGAGCCGCGGGCCCACCGTGGCCAGCACCGCGGCCAGCAGCCCCACCCCGAGCCCGCCGGCCGCCACCCGCGGGCCGGCGGCGCGCAGGTCACCCACCCCGTCGCGCCCGAGATTGAGCAGCATGACCACGAAGACGAACACCACCATGATCGCCCCCGCATACACCAGGACCTGGACCACCCCCACGAACGGTGCGTCCAGCATGACGTAGAGCCCCGCCAGCGAGAACATGACGTTCACCAGCCAGAGGGCCGCGGGCACCGGCGCCTTGCGCGTCACGAACAGCAGCGCGGAGGCCACGGCGAGCAGGGCGAACAGGTAGAACTGGAAGGCAAGGAACCCGGTCATTCGCCCTTCGGGTCGCTGGGGTCCCACAGGTCGCTGACCGGATGCGTCTGGGCGGTCAGCCGCTCGAGGTCGTACACGAACGCCTCCCGGCTCAGCTCGGCGTTCTCGTAGTGCCGGCCCACGTGGATCGCCTCCTCCGGGCACACCTCCTGGCAGTACCCGCAGAAGATGCAGCGGAACTCATCGATCTCGAAGACCAGCGGGTAGCGGTTCCCCTGCTCGTCCTCGCCCGGGGTGAGCTTGATGCAGTTGGCCGGGCACACCGTGGGGCACAGCCCGCAGGCCACGCACTTGGCCCGGCCGTCCTCGGTGGTGAGCATGCGGTGGGTGCCGCGCCAGCGCGGCGACAGGTCCCACTTCACCTCGGGGTACGGCATGGTGACCTTGTGGGGGTCCACCAGGTGCCTGAAGGTGCGAGCCATCCCCGACAGGGTGGCCCGCACGTAGCTGACCTGCTCCAGCGGACGGGTCAGGACCTTCACGCCGATCGCCATCAGGCGCCTCCGTCGGCCGCAGGGGCCGGGGCATGGGGTGCGGGGATGGCCGCCGGGGGCGCGGCCGCCGCCCGGGGCACCGCGCGCGCGCGCCGGCGCGCCAGCTCGCCACCGCCGAGCCGGGCGCTGGCGGGGCTGATGATGCGGCCGCGGTCGAGCCAGGCCCCCAGCGCGGCCAGCAGGGCCACGTTGACCGCGAAC
>JBILKP010000221.1:0-4702 GCA_044376625.1 Gemmatimonas sp.
CGACCACCACGGAGTCGCCATCCTCGAGCACCTCCCCCAGCAGCTCGCGGGAGTTGGCGTCGCGCACCACGGTGCCGCGCGGCACGGGGAGCACCACGTCCGCCCCGGAGCGCCCGGTACGGTTGGAGCCTTCGCCGTGCTGCCCGCGCTCCGCCTTCCAGGCGTCGCGGTAGGTGTAGTCCAGCAGCGTGGTGAGGTTGCGGTCGGCCCGCACGATGACGTCGCCCCCGCGCCCCCCGTCCCCGCCATCAGGGCCGCCCATGGGCACGTACTTCTCCCGGCGGAAGGACACCTGCCCCGATCCGCCGGTGCCCGCCTCGACCTTCACCATCACGCGATCTACAAACATGCCCGTGGTCCTGTTGCCAAGGAAACGCGCCTACCCGCCGTGGACCTGCCCCCACACCCCCCGTGCCTCCGCCAGCAGCGCATCGGGTACCACCGACTCCAGCGCCTCGAGCGCCGCCACCACCACCCGCGCCGGCACCCCCACCTGCAAGGCGCCACGCAGGTGCGCCCGGAGCTGCCGCGGCTGACGGGTGGCCGCACAGGCGGCCACGATGCACAGCTCGCGACGCGCCAGGTCGAGCGCCCCACGGCTGAGCACCTTGCCGTACCCCTCCTCCACCATCCACGCGTCCAGCGCGGGGTGCAGCGCCTGCACATGCGCGCGCAACCGCGGATAGTGCGCGCCGTACACCGCCTCGCACGTCCGCTCGCCCTCGTCGGCCCACGCCGTCCGCGCCCGCTCCCCGGCGTCCTGCGCCGGGGCCGGCCGCCCGGACACGGTGCGCCATACCCGCATCCCGTTGAGCGCACGGGGAAACCCGGCGAACAGGTACGTCTGCAGCACCAGCTCCTCCACCCACTCGGGGCGCACGACCGCGTCGACGTCGGCGCCCCGCGGCAGGCCGGCCGCGGACCGCAGCCCCTCCTCCACCTGCGCCTCGGTCCCGCCCGCCAGCACCGCCGCCAATCGCACCAGCGCGGCTGTCTCCGGATCCCACAACCCGTCCCCGTGCGCACCCGGCACTGGCAACATGGCCGCATCCCCGGCGAGGTGCGTCACCGCCGCTCCGCCCGCGGGGCCTTGCGCACGCGCCCCCGGGGCGTGCCCGGTCATGCGTCGTCCACGGGGGCACCCATGGAGAGCGCCGCCACGCGAATCATCCCGACCGGGAGGTCCCGGGTGTCGTGCACCGCGCGCCGCGCATACCCCAGGAGCGCCGGCGGCACTCCTTGAGGGAATGCGCCGTGGGCCTCGAGGACCGCCAGCATGGCGGGATACTGCGCCCGCGGATGGCCGTCCTCGGCCTTGATGGCGATGCCGATCCCGGCGTCGAGGATGGCCGCGGAGTGCACCCCTTCGGCGCCCACCTTGCACACGACCCGTCCGCCAGCGGCCCGCATGACCTCGGTGTCGAAGCGCCCCGTCCCCCCCACCAGGAAGGGGTGGGCCGTCATGGCTCCGAGGATGCGCGCCGCCACCGGGTCGGCGCAGTGGCTGGCCTCCGCCAAGCGGGCATAGCCCGTGGCCATCGACAGCAATGGCAGCCCAACGACGCGCACGCCACAGCCGTCGGTCCCCACGGCCAGGCTGTCGGGGGCCATGCCGCACCAGTGGGCCACGGTGTCCAGGGCTTCCTGCTGCACCGGGTGTTCCCGGTGGTGATAGCCGGCCAGCGGGGCGCCCAGCAGCTGGGCGCGGGCCAACATGGCCGCGTGCTTGCCGGAACAGTTGTTGTGCAGGCGCGTGGGAGCAGCGCCGGCGACTCGCAGCAGCTCGGCCCCGCGCTCCGCCAGCGGTTCATGGGGCCCGCATGCCAGCGCCTCCTCCCCCACCCCCAGGCGGGCCAGCATGCGGGCGGCCACCACCACATGTTCCGGCTCACCGCCGTGCGACGCGCAGGCCAGCGCCAGCTCTTCCTCTCCCCACCCCATGGCCTCGAGCCCACCGTCGCGGACCAGCGCCATGACCTGGAACGGCTTGGCGCAGGAGCGCCACCACGTGCGCCGCGTGGGATCGCCCGCCTGTTCCACCACGGTGCCGTTGCCCTGCACCACGGCCACATGCACCCGGTGGTGCGACTCCACCACGCCGCTCCGGGTCACCACGACGTCATAGCGCCCCGGGGCGTGGGCGGCGGCGGCGGAGGTCACGGGCTGGTCAGGCATAGCCCTGAAAGCTAACGGATCCGGCCGGAATCCTCAGCGCCGCGCCGCAACGAGCACACCGGCCAACACCAGCGCCCCGCCGATCACCGTGCCCACACCCGGGACCTCGGCAATCCCCGGGAGGAGCGCTGCCAGCAGCGTCGCCCCGAGGGGTTCGCCCAGCGTCGTGAGGTTCACCACGTAGGCCGGCAAGTGCCCCAGGGCCCAATTCATCCCCGTGTGGCCCAACAGCATGGGGCCTGCCGCCAGCGCGGCAAACAGGGTCCACTCGCGGGCCGGATACGGCCCCAACGCGGTACCGGTGGCCGCCGCGAGCCCCACGGCACTGCAGAAGGCGGCCCCGTACACCAGGCCGACGTACGGCCACAGCGCGAGTTGCTGCCGCAGGCGTCGACCGATGAGGTAGTACAGCGCCGCGGTGATCGCTCCCAGCACCGCCAAGGCATCCCCCAGCAGCGGACGCGCCCCTGCGCCCGCTGCCCCCCCGGTCAGCGCCGCCGCGATGCCACGCCAGCCGCCAGGGATGTCGGCCAGCGCCACGACCAGCGCCCCCACGACGGCCACGAGGATCCCCCCCCACTGCCGGCGCGAGGGCGCTTCCCCCAGCCAGCGTGCGGACACCAGGGCAATCACCACCGGCTGCAGGTTCACCAGCGACACGGAGGCCGCCACCGAGGTGTAGCGCAGCGACGCATTCCAACTCCAGAAGTGCAGCGCCAGCAGCGCGCCGGCCCCCATGGCCAGGGCCCGGTCACGCCGAGGGAGGGTGCGCCACTGCCGCCACTGCCCGGTGACCAGCAGCGCCGCCCCGACGAGGACCAGCGAACAGCCCAGCCGCCAGGTGGCCACCGCCAGCGCGGGAGCGGACGACAGGCGAATGAGGGGCGCCGCGAAGGAAATCCCGAGCACGGCCAGCGCCAGCACGCCAGCGGCGCGGGCCGGCGACGGGGCCGAGGAGGCCGACGGCGTGGGAGACGGCTCGGGGGCGGCCGACACGGGAGCGGAGCGCATGCGGCGAAGCTACCGTGCCACGCCGATTGGGGATACCGGCGCGCGCCTGTTGGCCATCGCGTGGCCGGCTTAGCTTCCCCGCATGACGCCGACGATTGCCCGGGACCGCCTGGAGGCGCTGCTGGCGCGCGCCGCCGACCAGCGCGTGATCATCGTGGGGGACGCCATGCTGGACGTCTATCTCCGCGGTGACGTGGAGCGGATCAGTCCGGAGGCCCCCGTGCCGGTGGTGCGGGTGCGGGAGCGTCGCCTCGCGCTGGGGGGCGCCGCCAACGTGGCGCAGAACGTGGCCGCCCTGGGTGCCGGGTGCCAGTTGGTTGGGGTGGTGGGCGACGACCGGGCCGGTGAGACGCTGCGCGCCCACCTGCGGGATGGTGGCATGCCCCCTGACGCGCTGGTCACGGTGGGACGCCCCACCACCACCAAGACGCGGGTGATGGCGCGCGCCCAGCAGCTGGTGCGCTTTGATGAGGAGGACGACGGGGATCTGGATGCCGGGGAGGTGGCGCGCATCCTGGCGGTCGTCGCCGAGGCCATGCCCACCGCCACCGCCCTGGTGTTCGAGGACTACAACAAGGGGGTGCTGGTCCCTGCGGTCATCGAGGGGACCATGGCCATGGCGCGCGCGCGGGGGATCCCCGTGGTGGTGGACCCCAAGTACCGGAACTTCTTTGCCTATCGGGGCGCCACGGTGTTCAAGCCCAACCGGCGCGAGCTGGAAAGTGCCCTGGGGGCGGCGGTGGAGCTGGAGCACCCCGAGGCACTGCCGGCCACCCTGGCCCGCCTGGGGGCAGCGCACCTGCTGCTGACGCTGGGCGAACAGGGGATGGCCCTGGTGTCCCCCAATGGCGTAGTCCACCGCGTCCCGACCACCGCCCGCGAGGTGTACGACGTGGTGGGCGCCGGCGACACGGTGACGGCGTACCTGGCCACCATGCTGGCGGCGGGCGCCACGGTCCTGGAGGCGGCGGTGGTGGCCAACTTCGCCGCCGGGGTGGAGGTGGGGAAGCTGGGGGCGGCCACGGTCTCCCCAGCAGAGGTCCTTGAGGCGTACGACCTCCACCACGAGTTTTCCGGTGACCTTCCCCTTGAGGTCCACCACGTCCCGTCGTGACGTTATCTTGCCAGGGACTCGGGTCCGGTAGCTTAGTCGGTCAAAGCAGTCGACTCATAATCGATCGATCGTGGGTTCAAGTCCCACCCGGACCATGCGCAGCGCCCCGGCCCCATCGGCCGGGGCGCTTCCCTTTCCCCCAGGGGCTTCCCCCGCCCGTCGAGCCCCATTACGTTCCCGTTCCGCCGACGAGAGGCACCCGAGGTCGGCAACGGGCGCGTAGCTCAGCTGGTTAGAGCGCTGCTTTCACACAGCAGAGGTCCGGGGTTCGAGTCCCTGCGCGCCCACTTTCCCAACCGCGGCCGGCAATCAGATCACGATTGCCGGCCGCGGTTGCATTCCGGGCTCGGGGGGCAGCGTCCCCTGCAGCACCCGGATGCCGGCTCCCGCCCGCCGCAACCG
>JBILKP010000058.1:0-13972 GCA_044376625.1 Gemmatimonas sp.
TCCTCTCGGAGCTCACGATGAGATCGCGCGCTTTGCTTGCTCTTCTCTTGGCAGGCCTCGCATTGCCACATGTGGCTGCAGCGAAGTCCCGCCAAGCCGTCGGCACCGGTTGCTCGGGCCGCACCCGTGATCCAGCTGGGCCGCCCTCGCCTTCCATCGCGCAGTTGCAGGCGTGGACAGCTCAGTACTACCCGGATCTCGCTGCGAAGGCGAAGGCGCCGGCGCGCCTCGTCGTTGGCTTCATCATCGATGAGCAGTGCCGCGTTCTGAGGCACTCTGTCGGGTTCCTCCCCGAGGACTACTCGGAGGATATCGTGCTCTCACTCTTCCCCGACGCGACGCGAGACCGCATGCCGGCAGGGGTCGGGGATGCCGTACCGATGGATGAGCGCGGTCAAACGATGCGCGAGCGTACCCGTCTCGTGGCCGCCTGGCGGATGCAAGCGTCCACGCGCTCGTCTGCGCGAGAGCATGGACGACTCCGCGCGGATGCGCGCTAACGATGGTTGCTGCTGACGGGGCAACCAGCGTGCCGTACGGGCCTCGGCTCTCACCAGTCGCCCCGCAGCAGAACCTTTGGCGTTCGACCGACAAACAGAGACCATGAGAGGCCCAGTGTACGCTCGGCCCTGTATAGTCGCGGTGCTCTTGGCTCTCCCCGTTTGTCGGCTCGCGGGGCAAGGGTCGCTAAGCGCGAGGGACAGCGTAGAAGTCGTGCGAGCTTTCTGGCGCCTCGCATCGTCCCAGGCATTCGTACACGATGTGATTTGGCTTTGGACACCAGTGCAGGCGGACAGCGAAAGTGTGGCATTCTCGTCTGCGATTCAGAAGTCCCTCGCCACACACGGTGTCCCGGCGTCAACGCACCGTCCAGTCGGCGATGATACGGTCGTGTTCCGCCTCGTCGAATGGCAGGAAGAGCGCGGAAGTGTCCGGCTGCGCATGTCGTCCTTCGCGTCCACCGTGCTTGGAAGCGGCACACGTCGCTGCCGGACTGGCTCTGGCAATTCCGGAAGTGCTCGTGTTCGACGAAAAGGCAAGCAATGGGAGGCGAGCTGGGAGGGGCCTGGAATACATGGAACTCAAGCCTGCCGTCCGATTCCCGAGGCTTGAGAAGGGACTCAGTAATCGAACGGACCGCTGCTGCCGACGGAGCAGGCAAATGATCGCGGCTGGCTCACTTCGTTCGCCTGCCGCAATGTCATCGGGCCCAGCTGCAGCAACGAGCCCAGCTTGTGTTGCGGTTGTGGGGTCCCAGTCTCATCTTCTTGAAGGAGTGCCAAGGCCCCACCACCGCAACGTTTGGGAGCGCTTGCAACAGAAGCACACGTTTGGCACGCACTCTATTGGAGGAGGTGAGATCACCATGTCGAGTTTCGTCATACTAACCGTGGTACTTTGCAGCCTCATCTTGGCGCCAATCGCGCTCGTGCGCGGTGGGCGCTGGACCCGTGTGGGCTATCGAAGGTGGGCAATTGGCGTAGTCGGGCTCTACCGCGTCGCCGTCGCGCTTCTCCTCACCCGATTCGGTCGCGGCCAGGCGAAGCGGGGTCCGCACAGCCTTCGGCATCACGCTCTCGGATTCGGCCGCTTGTTTCCTCACACGGCGCTCTATTCGACGGCTCGCCCCTTGGGGAATACGCATGATCGGCTTCGTTGAGTTCGCCATTCTCGTCGTCTGCCTCCGCGCGGTTCAGCAGCCGGTGGTCGCGTGGTTGAAGCGCCGCCGTGCCACGCCAGACCGTATCCCCTCAGCGCTCGCCGAGCGTCTCGCGAAGCTCGAGCAGGCTGTTGACGTATCAGCGATTGAGATCGAGCGCATCGGCGAAAGCCAGCGATTCTTGATGAAAGCCCGAAGGGAGCCGACTCCTGACGCCGTGCCGGACCATCGTCCCACGCCGCCGTCAGTAACCCCTATCTGACTGACCGCCCGTGTGCTGCTGAACGAGGCGTTGCAGCAGACGGACGAGCCATGGTAGCTCGCCACGCCCGCATTCGCTTTCATTCGCCCGCTTCTAAACTTGCACGTCAAACCGGACGAATCCGTGCACTTTCCGAACACACCGTTCACCTACTTCCTCGCTGCCGCAGTCCTCTTCGTGCCCGCCACGAGCGAGGCTCAGTCGTGCGCTCCTGCAACTCCGCCTCGGCACGCATGGGAAGTGCGTCAAGAGGTCGAGCTCGTAGACTCCACCGCACGGTTCGGCCCGCGGCTGCATAGACCGACAGATCGCGACTCGCTCCCTCCGAATATCATCGAGTTCGTCGTGGATACCGTGGGGCGGCCCGTAGCCGGTTCCTTCCGTGTGCTGCATGGTGAGGACGGCCAGCTCGTCGATGCAGCGCGGCATGCGCTCATCCGCTGGCGGTTCCGGCCCGCACAAGACCGCGGTTGCCGCGTGTCGCAAATCACGCAGTGGATACTTCGCCCATAGCTCGGCGCGTCCCTGGCTCACGATGCGTGTGGAACTGCCCACGGTGAGCAACTCGGTGAACGTGAAGTGCCACGCACTCATCACAATCGCAGGTCTCGGCTTAACCTTCCTCGGGTTGACCGCGGGAGTCATCGGCTGGCTCCTGATCAGCGCGGGAGTCATCAGCCTCCTGCATGGTGACTGGTCAGCGGCGGTCACCATAGCCTGCGGGATACTCGCGCTGGTAGCTGGCTGGGTAGTGATTCGTGGAACGTTCACCCTGCGAAAGAGCGCGCCGTCCGATCCGCGGGGGCAATCCCATGGATAGTCTCGTCGCTTGAAAGGCAAGACGGCCGTTCCTGGCAAACGGATTTGTCGCGATCGTAGCCAGGATCGTCGTCCCACGAGCGCTGGCGATCAGCGTCTCGAAGTTCGGTCTCCCCTTCGCGTGGTGAGTCCTTCTTGCGAGCGTTCCAGCTTGTGGCGAGCGGCGCAACGCCAAGAAGCGTTTCCTCTACGACCGTCCGTGAAATGCGAGGGTACACGCAAGCAGTTCACCTGACGGATCGCTGCTGCCGGCGGGGCTGTTCAACGGATGACGACTGGCTCACTGCGTTCGCCTATCGCATTATTAGCAGCCCCCACAGCAAATCCTGACGTTCGGCATCACGCGAACACGCGCCATGGTCCTTATCAAGACAGCAGAGAACACCGTCCGCGAGTTCTGGCGGCTCATGGCTACGAACGATTTCGCTTCGGTCAAGCAGGTCCTCGACGAAGGCTTCGTACTCGAGTGGCCCCAATCCAACGAACGCATACGCGGCGCCGAGAACTTCGCCCGCATGAACGCTGAGTACCCGGCGCGCGGCCCGTGGACGTTCACCATCAACCGGTTGGTTGCCTCATCCACCGAAGTTGTCACACATGTCGCCGTCACCGACGGAACGCAGTGCGCAGAAGCGATCTCCTTCTTCCAAGTCGCGGGCGGCAAGGTCACCCGCCTGGTCGAGTACTGGCCCGAGCGCTACGCTCCACCACACAACCGGGCTCACTTGACCGAGCCACTCCACACAGTCGCCGCGAGTGCTGGCTCACTTCGCTCAAGCTGATCCGCCACGGCAGGCGTCGTAAGCCCGGCCTGAACCCGTCGTACTCTCGGCTCAGTTCGGGCGTACCACACATGCCTTCACGGGCCGCTTAGCTCGAAACTTCGGCAGACCTGCGCAAACTCACGCGAGCACCCCCTCGATGACTTGTACCATTCGGCGCGCCACGCTGGCCGATGCGCCTGCACTCGCCGAGCTCGCCGTGCGGACCTTCCGCGACGCCTTCGGCGCGGACAATCGGCCCGAGGATCTCGCGATGCACCTCGCTGGCGCGTACGGGGTGGCGCAGCAGACGCGCGAACTCGCCGATCCCACCATGACCACGCTCGTGGCTGAGCACGCCGGCGCGCTGGTGGCGTTCGCACAGCTTCGTCAGGGTGAGGCGCCGGCCTGCGTCACGGGGGCTGCACCGATTGAGCTCCAGCGCTTCTACGTCGCGCACCAGTGGCACGGGCGTGGACTCGCCCAGGCGCTGATGCACGAGGTCCTCGACGCGGCTCGCGGGATCGGTGCCGCGACGCTCTGGCTCGGTGTGTGGGAGCGCAACCCGCGCGCCCTCGCCTTCTACCGGAAGGCCGGTTACACCGAGGTCGGAGCCCACACCTTCCTGGTCGGTACCGATCCGCAGGTCGATCGCATCCTTGTCCGGCCGCTCGCCACCGATGGCTCCGCATAACGACCCGTGCCACTGACGGCCACGCTATGGTAGCGCCCGCTGCGCGGGCGCAGTTGATTGGAGTGTCCGCAGCAGAAGCACACGTTATGTGTACAAGGAGCTTGGATGATCCCTGATGGCTGGGCTTGGAACCAGGGTGAGCTTGATAAGAACCATAGCCTGAATGAGAGTCTGGTTTCGCTACTCGCGTTCGATAGAGCTGGCAGTCCGCGAGTTGTTGGCAGCGGATTTTTCGTCAGTGCACAGCTAGATGCGGCTGTGGTATGCACCGCTGCTCACGTCTTGCGGGAGGCCGAGCGACTTCAGCAACCCCCGACGCTCTCGCATCCGACGACTCTTCCGGAGTTTCGGAGCCAGCGTCGAGAGCTCGACATAAGCCCGGACAGTCTTCGAGTGGTGTGCGTGTTCGGATCACGAGTGGAGGTGGCCAACGTCGTCTGGTGTGTCTTGGACGATACTGCAGATTTAGCCTTCATCGGAGTCGAACCGCAGCCCGCAGAACCGAAGTTCACATTCGCGCGCGAGCTCCGCTTCACCAGTCGGCGCGTGAATGTGGGTGACAAGATGGCCGTAATTGGATACAACGCGATGAGCACTGCACCAATGGAGCCGTTAGGACAAGAACCCCGAAGCTTTCAGCTGTCGAGAGAATTAGTACTTCGCCTCGGGACCGTGACTGTGATTCATGACCAGGGTCACATTCTCTGCAGGTCGGCGTGCTTTGAAACTTCTGTTCCGGTTTCTTCCGGAATGAGCGGATCTCCGATCGTTCTGTATACCGAAGATGGAGCGCCGATCGAGGTTGTGGGCGTGATTTGCTCCGCCCCGGAGCCTGATAATCCTGATATTCTGGACCGGCGCGTTTCCGGCTGTTCGATTGCAGCTCGTTTAAGCCCTGAGGTGTCGACGCTCAACGATGCCAAGATCACCGCGAAGGTCCGGCTGAAATCGGCAGAGGTAGTGCGCAAAGATGCCGCGCCTACCGTCATAACTGAGGGGACATAACGGTCGCTTCTGCCGACGGGGCCGAGGGCGACTGGCTCACTGCGTTCGCCTGTCGCATTGTTATCAGGCCCCGCGACACAGCTTTGCGTTAGATCGCGGCAGAAGCGTCGAGGAGGGCGCGTGCCACGCGTGCGAAACGTGGCGTCTGCCGGTTGCGGTACGGCCCTCAGCGCGTCCTGTGCTGCGGAGCGCTGCGCGACGGGCACGCGGTGCGTCGCGTTCAACGGACCTTCCAATTGCGATGACCCATGGGAATCACGGTACACTTCACGGGACGCGTGTCGGATCCGTCGCGCGTCGATGCCGCCATTGCCGCCGCCGTCGTCGCCGCAGAGCGCCAGGGATGGGCGGCCCAGCGATTCGAGAAAACGGCCGCCACGCTCCGCCGGAGTTCGATGGGGCGGGAGTGGGAGTATAGCGGGCCGACGCGAGGGGTGGTCATTACGCCGCACGAGCAGAGCGACCCGCTCAGCCTCGAGTTCGACGGCGATGGCGTGGTGCAGGACTTCGTCAAGACACAGTTTGCCGGTCCGGAGACACATATGGCCGTGATTGCTTTGCTTCGCGAACTGCAGCCAACGTTCGACGCGTTCGAGGTCGTCGATGAGGGTGAATACTGGGACACGGGCGATCGCGAGCAGCTGACGCGGCATATTGTGGCGTGCAACGCACAGCTGGTCGATTACCTGCGCCGCAACGACAAGCTGCGGGGACCAATTCGCCTCGAGAACGGACGCATGCTCGATCTCGTTGAAATCGATGAGGGCGCTCCAGCGCCCGAGAAGCCGTGGTGGAGGTTTTGGTGAACAGTGCGTTGCTGTTGACAACACCTTCAAGGTAGCGGCCTTGCTGCCGGTGGTCGCTGGCCGCAACCTACTGCAAGCCGTTGCAACGGAACGCGATCGTCATTCTTGCCCACCGGTGCCGCCGCGTCCCCATCGCACACCGAGCGGTGCCGTCGTCATCGGCGACCAAGTCCTGCGCGCCATCCGCACACCGCCCGCGGAGGGGATGATGTCCAACGTGAGGCGCGTCCAGGACGTCGTCGCGGACAGCACCATCCAGCGAACGAGCACGAGCGACGCCTGTCCCCCTACCTGCGGCATGACCCCCCGGTGAACGTCGGTGCCTAGTTGCGTGTACCCGTGGCGCCCCGCGATGAGGCCGCCGAGCACCACACCCTCCAGTTGGACGGGGCCGCCCTGCACCCGCACCCCGACCCCCAGGCCTACGCGCGTCGCCCCGTCGAGCCGGAGGCCCCCGACCGCCGTTCCGCGTGCCGGATCAATTGGAAGGCACGCGACGTCGCCCCCACCAGATCCCGTGAAATGCTCCACCGAGAGCTGCGCGAAGAGCTGGCGGCGTCCTTGGACATCGGCGCCCAGGGCGATGCTGGCGTGTCCACATTTTCGCTGATAGGCATCGTCCGGCACCGCGATCCCAAGCCGGGCGGTCACCTGTGTGCCTGTTGCCTGGCCTGCAAGTGGCATCGCCGCGAGCGCGAGGGCGACGACCGCCGTGCATGCGGCAGCACGGGTGCGGCCCATGTGCGCCGTGCCGACTGATGTCGGTGAGCTGATGGTCCACGTTGCCCGCTCGTTTCGTGTCGCCGGCGTTCGATGCATGCGGTACCTTGGAGTGAGACGCGGTGCAGAAGCAAGACCCGACGCACGCACAGTGGAGGGGACGGACGTGGTTCAGGAGTGCATGATCCGGCGCGCGCCCCGTGCGCCGGCGATGATGGTGAGGGTGGCGTTGGTGGCCGTGTGCCTTTCCGGTCTGTCCGGATGTGGCGATGGCACACGAGACGCCCCACGCGACGCCGCGCATTCAGCCGCCTTGCCCGATAGCGTCGCGCCCGCCGTGTCATCCCCCGCGCCGCCCGTCGACAGCACCCCGCCGCCAACCGACAGCGTGTACGTGGTGCGCGGCATCTGCTTCGGCGAAGGGGAGTGCTTCCGCCACTGGCGGGCGTCCGCCACGGTGCCGCTGCACGCCCAGGCCGACCCGGCGTCGCCAGTGGTGGCCACCGTGCCGCGCGGCGCATGGGTGGAGCCCGTGGAGGGGCAGTATCGCCTGCTGCCGCGGCGCGGTGTGGTGCAGCGCGCGGCCGTGGCCGACTCCGCCACGCCCCCCCTGGCAGTGGGGGAGGTGGTGTACATGCTGGAGCCGCGCGGCGAGGGGACCTACGTGCTGTGGCACCGCGGGGTCACCACGGTGCCCGACTGGACGGAGCTGAGCGACCAGGAGCCGATCCGCTGGGACCCGCCGCGGGAGGCGCCCCCCGGCGTGGTGCTGGGGTGGTGGGTGCGGCTGCGGCTGGAGAACGGCACCACGGGGTGGGTGCAGCGCCCCCGCTTCGCCTGCATGACCAAGCTGGGCGGGGAGAGCGGCTGCCGGGGGTGAGCTGGCAGAGCGGGGGCGATTGATGGACTAGGTAAACTAGACTAAGTTGGTCATATGGACACGGTCAACATCCACGACGCCAAGACGCACCTCTCCCGCCTCCTTGCCCGCGTGGAAGCGGGGGAAACGGTGGTCATCGCGCGCGCAGGCACCCCGGTGGCCGCGCTCGGGCCGGTGGATGCCCCCACGGCCGCGCGTCGGTTGGGATTCCTGGACGGTGCGTTCCGTATCCCCAGCGACTTCGATGGCATGGGGCGCGAGGAGATCGCTGCGCTCTTCGGCACCGAACCATGAAACTGCTGCTGGACACGCAGCTGCTCCTCTGGGCCGCCTCGGAGCCTGGCCGGCTCACGCCAGCCACTCGGCGCCTGCTGGAAGACCCCCGCCACGAGCTGCTCTTCAGCGCTGCCAGCATCTGGGAGGTGTCCATCAAGGCGTCCCTGGGGCGCGACGACTTCAGCGCCGACCCGCGCGTGCTGCGTCGCGGGTTGCTGGACAATGGGTACGTGGAGCTTCCGGTCACGGGCGCACATGCCGCCGCCGTGCTGGACCTGCCCCCCCACCACCGCGATCCCTTCGACCGCGTGCTGGTGGCACAGGCACAAGTGGAAGGGATCACCTTGGTGACGGCCGACGCGGCGGTGGCCCGCTACCCCGGGCCCATCCGCCGCGTATAGCCGCCCCTGACCCGTCAGGGGCGGCGCCCGCTTCCCCTACTTCCCCAGCATCCGCATCACGTCGTCCAGCGGGTTGCCGTCGCCGTCCTGGTCCAGCATCCCCAGCAGCGCGCCCCCCAGCCCGCCCGCCGCCGGCGCGGCGCCGCGGCCGCCCCCCAGGAGCCCCCCCACCAGCCCGCCCAGCGCCCCCAGCGCGCCACCGGCCGGCGCGGCAGTCCCCGCCGCGCTCGCGCCCCCCTGCTGGCGCATCATCATGCCGCCCACGGCCATGGCCAGCATGGGGAGCATCTTCTTGAGCAGCGCCGGGTCAACGCCGCTCTGCTGCGCCGCGCCCTGCGCCACGGCGCGGCTCACCTCCTTGGAGCCGAAAAGGGTGCCCAGCAGCGCGTTCCCCTGCGCCACGTCGGTGGGGTGCTGCGACAGCACATTGTCCAGCAGCCCCGACCCGCCCAGCGACCCCAGCAGCTGCGCGATCGCGTTGCTCCCGCCCCCCGCCTGTGCCTGCTTGCGGAAGCCGCCCATGAGCGCGGGGAGGAGCGCCGCGGCGCCGCTGGAGACCTGCTGTTCGTTGACGCCCAGCTCGCGGGCGATGGACTGAAGGCCGCCCGCCTGGGCGAGGAGGTCAGAGACGTTCATGGGCCGCTTGGAGTGTTCGGGTGGGTGGGATGGGTCGGGGAAGACGCCGGGCTAGCATGCAGCGGGACCGGGCGCGCCGGAAGGGGGCGGCCCGTTCAGCGCTGCCTCACAGCGGCGGCACCGGGCCGCGGGGCGAGGCCACGCGCGGGTCCCGCCGCCACTCCTCGTTGTCGGCCCGGATCACGCTCTGCGGCCGGAGGTTCCACTCGAAGAAGGTCCAGGTGCGGTTCCACGAATCGATCTGCTCCGGCGTGTCGTCGCGCGCGGTGCCGGCGGCGTTCACGCGGCGGTTGAAGGTGTGCCCGCACCCCCCCGCCCCCTGCGGCGGGTTCACGTAGATCTTGGTCTCCGCCAGGTCGGGCTTGAGCGCGCGCAGCGTGTACACGAACTGCTGGTTCTCGCGGAAGTACACGTCGCAGTCGTTGGTGGCCACGTGCACCAGCAGCGGCACCTGCAGCTTCTCCACGTGGAACACCGGCGAGCGGCGGATGTACTCGGGCACGTTCTCGAAGGGCATCCCCTGGATGCCGGGCTCCGGCGCAAAGGCCCGCCCGTAGCTGGGGGCGTGGTCGGAGAGGCGGAAGATGAGGTTGGTGACGGGCACCATGGCCGCGCCCGCGCGGAAGGGGTTGCCGTCGCGGAACAGGTTGAGCGCGGTGATGAAGCCGCCGTGGCTCCACCCCATCATCCCCAGCCGGTTCATGTCCACGTAGCCGAGGGTCTTGAGGAAGTCCACGGCGGAGAGCGCGTCGTCCACCTCCCGGCCGCCGTAGTCGATCTTGCGGTGGAAGTCGTTGCCGTAGCCGGTGCTGCCGCGGTAGTTGGGGGTGATCACCACGTACCCCTTCTGCACGGCCTCGCGCACGAAGGGCCACATGGAGAGCGCCCAGTTGGAGTGCACGCCGCCGTGCACCCACACCAGCGCGGCGTGCCCCTCGGGCTTCTTCACCAGCGGGGCAAACAGGTACGCGGGGATCTCCAGGCCGTCGGGGCGGCTCTTGTACGTGACCAGGCGGAACTCCAGCACCCCCTTGGCGCGCGCGGCGTACGCGCTGTCCACGCCCTTGCGCTCGGCGATGTCACGGTCGCAGTTGGCGCCGCAGCCGGCCAGGTCGGCGGTGTCCTTGCTGACGTACAGCTGGCGGACGCGGGCGGAGTCGAGGGTGGGGCGACGGGCGCCGCCCGCCTGGGCGTGCAGCGAGCGAGGGGCGGCCAGCGAGAGCGTGAGCACGGCCGCGGTGCCGGCCAGCAGGAGGGGGCGAAGGACGCGCATGGCAGGGTGGTTCCGGGTGAGGAGCCAAGAGGGGCGGACCATCCTGCCAACTTGCACCCCGCGTCCCGCCCTCGCCAACGGGGGCTACGCCCGGTCCGCCCCCACCCGCCGCGCCGCCGCCTCCGCGGCCTGCACGCCGTGCCACTGCGCCTCCTCCAACAGGCTGAAGCCGCTGGCATCGGCGTGCCCCAGGTACACCCCCGGCGCCGGCTGCCACCCGCGCAGCGCGGCCGCCCGCGCCAGCACCCCCGGCACCGGCCGCGCCATGGCGTGCCCCCACAGCTTCACGTCAATCCGCTCCACGCAGTCGGCAATGTCGGGGTGCGCCCGCGCCAGGTCGCCCAGGATGCGGTCGCGCCAGTCCTCCCACCGCTGCGTGCGCAGCCACTGCCGCCCCGCACGCCCGTCCTGTCCCACCACGGCGTGGTACCAGCTCCACGTGCGACGGTCGCCCCGCGTGCCCAGCGCCTGGTGTCCCGCGTCCACATACCCCAGCGACGGGCTGCCGTAGATGACCGAGTCCCACGCCCCGGGGAACCCTCGCTCGCGCGGGGGGCGGCGCAGCTGCAGCGTGGCCACCACCCACGGGGCCACGTCGTGCACCACCGGCGGGCGCACCTCCGGCAGCACGCGCGGCAGCACGAACAGCGGCGCGGCCCACACCACCGCGTCGCAGGTGACGTCCAACGCCGGTGTGCGCACGCGCCACCCCGCCCCCGCGCGCTCCAGCCGCACCACCGGCGCGCCCGTGACCAGTCGCTGGCCGGCGCGGGCCGCCAGCTGCCGCGTGATCCAGGCGTTCCCCTCGGGCCAGGTGAGCGGCCCCTCGTCCACCGCGGGGCGCCCCGCGGCGTAGTGCACCGCGGCCCACGCGCTCCCCTGCGCCAGCGCGCAACCGTAGTCGTCGCGCACCCCGTATTCCACCCACCAGTGCAGCGCCGGCGACGTGAGCCCGTGCGACAGCAGCCAGTCGCGCGCCGAGAGGGTGTCCAGCGCGCGCACCGCCGCCGCCTCGCGCGGCGACAGCCCCCCCTGGGCCAGCCGCGCCATCCCCACGCTGCTGGGGACGGTGAAGGCGCCCCCCGCGCGGAACGCATCCACCAGGGCGGCCAGCCGGTCAAACTGGGCGCGCTGGGCGGCGGGGAGGGCGTCAAACGGCTCCAGCCCCTCGTGGAAGCGCCCATGCTGCCAGAGCCGCTCCTGCGGGGCGTGGCACAGCACGCGCTCGTCGTAGCGGCCCTCGGCGTCCATCACCCCCAGCTCACGCAGCAGCGCGCGCACGTGCACCGCCTCGGGGCCCGGCAGCGGCAGGTAGTGCGCTCCCCACGGAAAGCGCCCGGTGTCGTTCTCCCCCGCGCGCGCGTTCCCCCCGGCCTCGGCGGCCAGCTCCAGCAGGCACCAGTCGCGCACCCCCAGCGCGTCCAGCCGCCACCCGGCGCTCAGCCCGCCCACCCCGCCCCCCACGATGGCCACCGCCACGCGGCGCGTCTCGCGCGCGCCGGCAAGCCGGGGCGGGCCGTCACGCAGCGCGTGCCCCGCGGCGCTGTCGTCGTCCACGAAGCCCCCGGCGATGGGGGGGGCGCCCTTGCGCGTGAGGCGCAGCAGCGCGGGGATCCCCAGCGCCACCGCGGCGCCCCCGGCGCTGGCGAGGACAAACCGGCGGCGCGAGAGCGGGTCGGGTGCGGGCACCCCGTCCGCACGCGCGTCCTCCGACCGGTCGGGCGCCTCGCTCACCGGTTGATGGCCGCGAACTCGCGCTCGTAGTAGCGCACGAGCACCTGGTCGGCCAGGCGGTTGGGGAGCGCGTCCACCCGCGCCTGGTCGGCCGGGAAGTCGAACAGCGGCGGGATGGTGGCCGCGGTGAGGTAGCGCAGCCCCGCGGGGAGCGTGCGCGGCGGCAGGTAGGGCGCGGGCCCCGCGAGCACGAACCCCCATTCGCCAAAGCTGGGCACGTACGCGTGGTAGGGGGCCGCCACCAGCCCCGCCGCCTCCAGCGTGGTCACGATGCTCCAGAACGACTGCCGCGCGAACAGCGGCGAGGTGGCCTGCACCACCAGGAACCCGTCGGGCCTCAGGTGCCGCCGCACCAGCCGGTAGAAAGGGGCCGTGTACAGCTTCCCCACGTGGTAGTTGGAGGGGTCGGGGAAGTCGATGATGGCGAAGTCGTACGCGTCACCCCCCGCTTCACCCGTCGCGCCCTCCTGCGCGTCCAGCCAGGTAAAGGCGTCGGCGTTGACCACGCGCACGCGCGGGTCGCGCAGCGCGCCTTCGTTGAGCGCGGTGAGGCGCGGGTGCGAGGCAAACAGCCCCGTCATCTCGCCGTCCAGGTCCACCAGCGTGACCTCGCGCACGTCGGGGTAGCGCAGCACCTCGCGCACGGCCAGCCCGTCACCGCCCCCCAGCACCAGCACGCGCCCCCGCGCCCGCGCCGCCGCCAGCCCGGGGTGCACCAGCGCCTCGTGGTAGCGGTACTCGTCGCGCGAGGCGAACTGCAGGTGCCCGTTGAGGTACAGCCGCAGGTCGTCCTTCCAGCTGGTGAGCACCAGCCGCTGGTAGCGCGTGTCGCGCGCCAGGATGACGGGATCGGCGTACAGCCCCTCCTCGGCCAGCGTGGTGAGGCGCTGCCCCTGCCACAGCCCCGCGCCCAGCAGCAGCAGCGCCAGCACCCCGCCCACCTGCAGCCCCCGCCGCCGGGGGAGGAGGTCGCGGAAGAGGTGCGTGCTCCACAGCCCCACCAGCACGTTGAGGAGCCCGAAGGCCATCGCCGAGCGCACCAGCCCGAGGCGCGGCACGAGGACCAGCGGGAAGAGGAGCGAGGCGCCCAGCGCGCCGATGTAGTCGAAGGTGAGGACGTTGGCGACCACGTCCTTGAAGGAGAACCGCTCGCGCAGGATGCGCATGAGCAGCGGGATCTCCAGCCCCACCAGCGTGCCGATGACCAGCACCAGCGCGTACAGCACCGGGCGGAAGGCGTCGGTGTAGGCGAACGCCAGGAACAGCAGCAGCGAGGAGCTCCCCCCGATGACCCCCACCAGCAGCTCGATGGCCACGAAGCGCGCGACGACACCGCGCACGATGTAGCGGGAGAGCCAGCTCCCCACGCCCATGGCAAAGAGGTAGGTGCCGATGACGGTGGAGAACTGGGTGACGGAGTCGCCCAGCAGGTACGACGCGAGGGCGCCGGCGACGAGCTCGTAGATGAGCCCGCAGGCGGCGATGAGGCAGACCGAGGCGAAGAGCGCCGCGGTCACCGGTGGGTGGGCGGCGGGGTGGGGCGGCGCACCGGCGCCCTAGTGGATGGCCGCGGCGACGATGATCCCCAGGGCGATGGCGACGCACCCCATGAGGGTGGCGGCGGCCTGGTTGCGCTTCTCGCTGATCTCCTCCCAGAGCTTGCCGGGGGTGAGCAGGTCGAAGACGATGAAGGCCACCACGAAAAGGACGGCGCCCAGGAGGGCGAAGGCGGCGGCGGCGCCGACGTTGCTGAGCAGGGAGTCCATGGCGGGGAGGGTTGGGGTCACTTGCCGCGCAGGATGCGGCCGGAGGTGGTGTAGGCGGAGCGGTACGCGCCGGGGTTGTCGCGCATTGACGTGGGGTTGGTGCGGGGCTCGACGTTCCCCTGTGGCGACGCCTGGTCGGTGACCTGGACCCACCCCAGCACGGCGAACACCAGCAGCGCCCACAGCGGATAGAGGAGGCGGCCCATCAGGCGCGAGCCTCCCCGGCGGCGGCGTGGCGGCGGTCAGGCATCGGCGCTCCCCCGGTCATTCGTCGTCCTC